>NZ_JAGWCW010000033.1:0-49740 GCF_020657835.1 Clostridioides sp. ZZV14-6387 | reverse complement strand
GTTTCCCTATATGCTGACTATTTTAGCTACTAACTCACGACTAAAGTCACAAGTGTGCGTAGCTATTTTTTAATCAAAGTTTTCTTTAGATATTTATTAGGATTAATATCTATGACTTCACTCTCTCCCGCATCATTTACATTATTTGAAACAATAAGTTCTTTTATTGGTCTATCGCCTGTATTTATAGTTTCATGTGTACTACCAGATTCTATATAAAAAATCATCCCTTGATAAAATGGCTTCCATACTCCATTTATGATATACAAACCTTCCCCCTCTAAAATATATATCATCTGTTCTTGACCATAATGAACATGGTTAAAATGTTTTTTACCTTGCATAGTTACTGCAATATATATATTCATAGCTTGTTTAGGATTATTTTCATCATAAGTATGTTTCCATTCAATATATCCCCACTCTGTCTTTTGAATTTTCATAAAAGATTCCTTTCTACTTGTAAATTATTTATCTTTCAGTAAATTTAATAAATAAAAAAATGTACATACTCTTTCATATGATAGCTCACTATATCAATATTCATTAGTTTGTACACTTTTTTATATTTATTATTATTTTTTAATTTCTTCTAGTTTATTGTATTATTTAAAAGTACATAATTTACTCTTATTTAAGAATAGAAACTCCCATATATGGTCTTAAAACATCAGGAACAACTACAGAACCATCCTCTTGTTGATAATTTTCTAATATAGCTGCAACACTTCTTCCAATAGCTAAACCAGAGCCATTTAATGTATGTGCATATTCAGCTTTAGAATCTTTATCTCTTTTAAATCTTATCCCTGCTCTTCTAGCTTGGAAATCTTCACAGTTTGAACAAGATGAAATCTCAACATATCTATTATAACTTGGCATCCAAACTTCTACATCATATTTAAAAGAAGCTGTAAATCCTAAATCACCTGTACATATCTTTACTACTCTATATGGTAATTTCAATAATTGTAACATATTCTCAGCATTGTTAGTAAGCTTTTCTAACTCATTATAAGATTCTTCTGGTGCTACTATTTTAACCATTTCTACTTTATTAAATTGATGTTGTCTTACCAATCCTCTTGTATCTCTTCCAGCAGAACCAGCTTCTGACCTAAAACATGGAGTATAAGCTGTATAATTTATTGGTAATTGTTCAAATTTAAGTATTTCATTCGCATGTATGTTGGTCAAAGGAACTTCTGATGTCGGAATTAAAAAATAGTCCAATCCCTCTATTTTAAACATATCTTCTTCAAACTTAGGTAGTTGACCTGTACCTAGAAAACTATTTCTATTTGCCATAAATGGTGGAATAACCTCTGTATATCCATTTACTGTTGTATTTGTGTCTAAATAAAAATTTAATAAGGCTCTTTCTAACCTAGCTCCTAATCCTCTATAAAGAGTAAATCTTGAACCTGTTATTTTACCTGCTGTTTCGAAGTCAAGTATACCTAGTTCTGTTCCAATTTCCCAATGTGCTTTAGATTTAAAGTCAAAATTAGTAGTATCTCCCCAAGTTCTTACTTCAACATTATCTTCATCAGTTTCACCTTGTGGCACTTCTGGATGGGGTACATTTGGTATTCTCATTAACAAATATTCCATCTTATCTTCTACTTCCTTGAGCTTTTGGTCTATAACTTTAATCTTATCAGATAACTCTTTTAACTTAGCCTTTTCATTTTCTACATCTTTACCTTCTTTTATAAGATTTGGCATATTTTTAGATGCTGTATTTAATTCATTTTTCATGACTTCAACTTCTTGAAGAATTTTTCTTCTTTCATCATCTAACTTAACTACTTCATCAAGACTAAAGGCTTTCTCACCCCTTCTTTCCATAGCTTTTTTTATACAATCTAAATTTTCTCTTATTCTTTTTATATCAAGCATTTTTTCCTCCTCAGTACTTAAGATTGGACGTTCTCTCTTAATCTCAAATAATTTTGATAATATATTTTCTGTCTGAGGTTAAGAAATATTTTTTATTTCATTTATTTAGTTATATTTTACTCACTTTTTTATATATTGTCAAATTATATTTAATTAAATTAATATAATTTAATTTTTGATTACTATCTCTATAGTTAACTTCATTATAATTATATCGATTTTGCTAATCAATTATCTATTTTGACTTTTTCTTTATCAATCTTATGTAATTATTCGCTTTCATATAAATTTTTTTACCTTATGATATAATTCTTTATAAATCATTTATTTTAATAGGAGGATTTAAATGAACAATTCAAATATAGGTAAGAAATTGACTTTATGTAGAAAAAAACAGAATCTCAGTATAAAAGACTTGTCTAAATTAATTAAAGTTACACCTTCATTAATAAGCCAAATAGAAAAAGGAAGTGTAAATCCATCCATAAGTTTTTTAAAATCAATTTCAAATGCTTTAAATGTACCATTAGTCAATTTTTTTATTCCTTCTATAGATAATCTGGAGCTAATTGTTAGAAATAATCAAAGAAGAATATTAATTCTGCCAGACTCAAAAGATATTTTATATGAAATGTTATCAAGCAATCCATTCAATGAATTTGAGTTTGCAATTATGAACTTAGCTCCTAAATCTTATTGTAAAGAAAAAAATGGACATGATGGAGATGAAGTAGCATATGTTCTTAAAGGAAGTGTTCAACTTAACTTGGAAGATGATGTATTCCAACTAAACGAAGGGGATAGTGTCAAAATTCCATTTGGCATGAGACATAAATGGGGAAATCCTAATGAAATTGAAAGTAAAGTAATATACATAATTGTTTCATAGACTATTATCTACTTAATTATCTCACATACTACATAGATAACTCAATAAATTCATATTTATTTAAGAAGGTAGAATTAATAAGATTATACTGATAAATCTTCAACTTAATAAATTGTTGATTTAACTACAATCTTATTTAGTTCTACCTATTTATTAATTAAGTCTATTTTTATATGGTAACAATCTCACATAATTTACATCTATTTTAAAGAATATAATACTTCTCCTTCTCTTATAGTCTTTAATACTTTAATATCTTTTATTTTCATAGGGTCGATTGTAAGTGGGTTTTCATCTATTATTATCAAATTAGCTAGTTTACCTTCTTTAATTGAACCTTTTTTATCTTCTTCAAAATATTGATATGCTGCATTTATAGTAACGCCCTTTAAAGCTTCTAATGGACTTATCTTTTCATTTTTTCCTATTTGCACACCTCTTTTCGTAATTCTATTAACAGCACACCATACTGTTTCAAACATATTAGGAGCTATTACTGGTGTATCCTGATGTAGAGTGTAAATTAAACCTTTTTCTATAGTTGTCTTAAGTGGGCTAATCTTAAATGCTCTATCTTCTCCAAGGTTTTTGATATGAATATCACCCCAATAGTATGTGTGAGCCACAAAGTATGAAGGTATCATACTTATTTTCTTCATATCATCGATTTGGTCTTCTCTTACTGTTTGAGCATGTATCATAACTGGTCTTACACCATTTTTATTATTTTTTTCTTCTAAGTTTAAAACTTTTTCAAATGAATCTATCAACTGGTCTGCTGCTGCATCTCCATTACAATGAGTTAAAAGTTGCATTTTTTCTTTTAGTGAAGTATTTATAAATTCCTCTACTTCTTCATTTTTATATATAGGATATCCACAATAATCATCATCTGAATTTTCATATGGTCTGGTTAACCAAGCTGTCTTACCTTGTGGAGAACCATCTAAAAATATCTTATATCCACCTATTTTAAATCTATCTGTATATTTCTTTACAAAATCTCTATTTGCATCTGCTATAGACTTACTTTTTTTCAAATCCACATATCCTACAATATCCATCTTTAATTTCTTTTGACCTGCCATAGCTTTTAGAAGATTAAACTGATTCTCTGCCATTAAACCTTCTTGAGCTGTTGTAATACCATAACTTAGATATATGTCCTGTGCTTTTTCAATTGATTTAAAAATCTCATCTGGTGATGGTTGTTTTATTTTAGATGATACATTAAAAAATGCATTTTCCTCTAAGTATCCATTTGGTTCTTTACTTCCTTCTATTCTACCAATATGTCCACCTTCAGGGTCCTGTGTTTCATGAGTAACACCAAGTTGCTTTAATCCTAGAGTGTTTGCAACTCCCATGTGACCAGAAGCATGTGAAATTAGTATTGGATTTTCTGAAGAGGCACTATCAAGTACATCTTTATCTGGATGCCTATTTTCTTCTACGAAATTATTATCATATGAAAATCCAATTATCCATTCACCTTTTTTTATGTTATTTTTCTCTTTGAAATCCTGTATTTTTTTTACTATATCTTTAAAGCTAGTTGCATCTTCTAAAGGAATTAATTTTAGCGTAGTAGCAAAAGCTATCAAATGGCTATGTGAATCAATAAAAGAAGGCATCAATGTCTTACCTTTTAAATCTATAATTTCTGTATCTTTATTTTTTAAAGCAAGTATTTCTTCTTTTGTTCCTATCTTTTTTATTATTTTATCTTTTATAAGAATAGCATCTCCACATATTGAATCTTCCATTGTGATGATATTTCCATTGTAATAAATTTTTTCTTTCATAAAATTCTCCTTAGGTTGTCTATTTTTATAAATTTTCTTTATTATTTTCTTTTTAATTATATTATGTTGTATTAAATTTGTTTCTTTAGACTTTATTCATTCAAAATTTTTGTTTTTAATTATTGTTCGCTAAGAAATAAATACTATTCATTATAGATAAAACAATTTAATGAGCTCTATATAGCTAAAAAAGGGGTTGTGAAATAGTGAAATTAAATATTTGAACTTGATTGTTTTTGCACAATTGTAATTTTTCAAATCATGATGTATCATTTTAAGTATACAGTTACATCATTATTCAGAATATAAATACTTTACTTATCAAAATCATTTGATGTAGTCTGTTCAAATCAATAAATTTAAATATTCTCAGGAGGTTTTTTATGAACAAAGAAAATAAAAACGTAAGAATAGCTGTTGTTCAGGCATCACCAATTATAATGGACTTAGAAAAAACAGTTGAAAAAGCATTGGGATTAATTAAAGAAGCTGGTAAAAAAGGGGCAAATATTGTAGTTTTTCCAGAAGCATTCATACCTGCATATCCAAGAGGTCTTTCATTTGGATTTGTTGTTGGAAGTAGAACGATGGAAGGTAGAGAAGATTGGAAAAGATACTATGATAATTCTGTGCCAGTTCCTAGCGCTACAACAGATTTATTAGGAAAAGCAGCTCAAGAAGCAGGAGTATACTTATCAATGGGTATAACAGAAAGAGATGGTAATGATATAAACTGTACTCTTTATTGTACAAACTTATTTTTCTCTCCAGAAGGTAAACTTATTGGTAAACACAGAAAACTTAAACCTACAGGAACAGAAAGATGTATTTGGGGCGAAGGAGATGGAAGTACCCTTACAGTAGTTGATACTCCATATGGAAAAATGGGGGGCTTGATTTGTTGGGAAAACTATATGCCATTAGCTAGAACAGCTCTTTATGCTAAAGGAGTAAAACTTTATATAGCTCCTACTGCAGACTCAAGAGAAGAATGGCAATCAACTATGAAACATATTGCTTTAGAAGGAAGATGTTATGTTATTGGATGTAATCAATATGTTGAAAAAAATATGTATCCAACTGACCTTAATTACTATAAAGAATTAGATGTAGAGCCAGAAATTATGTGTCCAGGAGGAAGCTGTATAGTTGACCCTTTTGGAAAATACGTAGCAGGGCCTATTTTCAATAAAGAAGAAATGTTAATAGCTGATTTAGACCTAGAAAAAATAGTTCTTAGCAGATTAGATTTTGACTCAGAAGGTCATTATTCAAGACCTGATGTGTTTGAATTAATTGTTCATGAATAATCCTTTACATAAAAATCAAAATGAGATACTCCTAAATAACTTTAAGGTATCTCATTTTTTCTTAATATTCTAAAATTATATTTATAAATTTAATTTGGCTATCTACATTTTTTCTAAATCAACTACTGTTCTTCCTACATGCTTTCCTGCCATTATTAAATCTATACTATTATTTAATTCCTCTAATGATACTACATTTACCATATCGTCTAAATCATCTAATTTCCATTCATTAGATAATAAATCCCATATCTTTAATCTTACATTCATTGGGCATTCTACAGAATCTATACCATATAAAGTAACTCCCTTTAAGATAAATGGATACACTGAACTTGTAAACTCAATTCCACCTGCATTACCACAAGTTGTCACTGCTCCACAATAATTAGTTGTCTTTATTGCTGTTGATAAAGTATTACCTCCTACTGTATCTATTACTCCAGCCCATCTTGGTCTAAGTAGAGGTCTACCTGAGTTATCATCCACTTCTGACCTATGTATAATATCTTTAACACCTAAATTTAATAATACATCTTTCTGTCCTTCTAATTTTCCTGTTGAAACTACAACTGAGTAACCTAATTTAATCAATATTTTAGCTGCAATTACTGCAACTCCTCCAGTACCACCAGTAACTAATACATCTCCCATATCTTTATCTACAGAGTTTATAAATTTATATACAGATAAAGCTGCTGTAAATCCTGCTGTACCATAATCCATTGCTTCTTTCAATGAAAGGTCTTTTGGAAGTCTCACTACCCAGCTAGAAGGAACTCTTATATATTCTGAAAAACCACCAGAAGTATTCATACCTAAATCATAACCTGTTACTAAAACTTCATCTCCAATCTTAAAATCATCACAACTACTATATTCTACTATCCCAGATGCGTCAATTCCTGGTGTGTGTGGATATTTTCTAGTAACACCTTTATTTCCATTTGCAGAAAGTGCATCTTTGTAATTTAGAGAAGAAAATTTTACCTTTATTATAACTTCTCCTTCTGGTAATGAATCTATTTCTCTTTCAATTATATTTCTCTTAAAACCGCCTTCTTCTTCTGTAATATATAATGATTTAAATTTTTTATTCATAAATTTCCTCCCAATACAATTAGTTTTATGTTAAACTAATTATAGTTTATAAATAGTTTTATGTCAAACTAATTTAAATAAATTAAGGATTGGAGATTAATTTATGGAAGATAAATATATTATACATTTCATAAGTAAAACAAAGGCTAATATGGTTAAATTCATTGAAAATAAACTTAGTCAAAATGGTCTAGATGAATTAATACCTACTCATGGAAATATTTTAACTGCACTTTATGAAAACAATGGAATACTTACAATGAAGGAAATTGCAACTAAAATAGGAAAGGATAAGTCCACTGTCACAGTGTTGGTTAATAAACTCATAAATCTAGGATATATAGAAAGACAAAAATGTGCCAATGACAAGCGTATTACATATATAAAACTTACGCAAAAGGCATTACTTATAGAGGATACTTTTGACTGTATTTCAACACAAGTAAAAGACACTGCATACCATAATATTACAGAAAATGAAAAACAAGAATTTCTTAGAATTTTAAAAAAAATCAATGACAATTTTAAAAATGCTGACTAAACTTAGCATAATTATATCTTCTATTGGAATAATAAATAAAAAGAATTAAATATTGTAAAAATTTATTGTGATAGAGAGGTAGAATATGAATTTAAAAGATAGTAAAACTAAAGAAAATTTATTAAGAGCTTTCGCAGGAGAGAGTCAAGCTAGAAATAGATACAATATTTCTGCATCTGTAGCAAAAAAAGAAGGGTTGTATATAATAGAATCTTTATTTAATTATACTGCTGACCAAGAAAAATCACATGCAAAACAATTCTTTACTAAATTAAAAGAATTTTCTGGTGAAAACATAAGTATATCAGGAGCATATCCTGTAGATTTATACGACAAAACAGCACAACATCTTAAAGCTGCACAACATAATGAGCTTCAAGAATGGGATGATGTATATAAGAATTTTGGTAAAACAGCACGTGAAGAAGGATTTGAAGCTATAGCTAAATTATTTGAAAACATAGCTGAAATAGAAAAAGTTCATGGTGATAGATTTGGTAGGTATGCTACTGACTTAGAAGAAGGTACTTTATTCAGAAGAAATGAAGATATTCAATGGATATGTACAAATTGTGGACATATACATGTTGGTAAAGAAGCACCAAAAGCTTGTCCTGTATGTCTTCATCCACAAGGATATTTCTTAGATTTTAAAAACTCATTATTTGAATAGACTAAGATAATCATTGTATTTAAATAATCTATGATATTTATAGCAAACATTTTTATAAATACCATATTATCTTGATAACAATAAAATGAACCATAAATATTACTATAGATATAAAATATACTTTGAACATTTATAGTAATCCTTTATGGTTCATTTTATTATTCCTTCAAAACTATAATACATCGTCTAAATTTATATGAGATAATTAGATAGGATAACCTACTATGATAATCTTATACTAATATCATTTATTTCTTTCATCAAATCGATTTCAATAATTTTAACTACATCTTTTTCAAACCTTACTTTTTTATAATCTAAACATCCCACTACAAATGGAACTCCAAACTTTCTAAACAAATAAATTTTACCATTTTCATTGTATATTGCTGTAAAATTTTCTTCTATTATGTTCACTATTAATTTTAATTCTTCAAAGGTTATCGTTGATTTAACTAAAAATTTCTCTATTATATTCAATATAAGTAGTTCTTTTTTACCTATATTCTGTTCTTTCTTATATAAGTTTTGAAATATTTCTTTTGTGTAATTACATATTACTTCTTTACTGAGAATAAAATCAATATCGAACTCTTTATTAGTATCTTTTTTCATAAACATATTTGCAATATCATCAAGAGAAGTCTCTTCTTTCATAGATAATATTAGTTCTATTCTCTCTAGTATTTTATCTCTTGGAAAGAAAGTCTCTTGACCTGTAAAAGCTGATTTTTTTATAAACCATTCCTCTGGTATAATATTCTTTCTCTTCCATCTATATAATTGCCCATAAGATATATTAGTTTTGCTCAGTAAATCTTTCTTAGATATTAATTCTTCCATAGTTTCTCTAGCCCACCTTTATACTGTTTTTTACAGTAGAATTATCTGAAACTGATAAATTATCACTGTATTCAATATTTCCAACATCACAATTATCTACTAAAGATATATTTTTCCCACGTATATCTTTTATTGACGCATCCTCTAATTCAATAGTATCTCCCTCTATCAAATCACATTTAAATTTTCCAGAAAAAATATTGATAATTTTAATCAATTGAAAAGCATTTTTACTTCTTCCTATTTGTATATTAGTTGCACCTATCTCCTTACAATAAGAGCCTCCTCCTGAATAAACATATATATTTTCTCCATTTAAAAGACCATCACATTTTATAGCTCCATATACCTTTATATCTTCACATTCTATATTTGCTTTATTTCTCATTTCACCATATATTTTTATATCTTGTGCATACATATTTTCATTTACACTTAATTGTCCTTTTATTGTAACATTATTACATTTCAGTTTACCATCAACTTTCTGTTGAGCAGTTATAACCAAGTCATCTATTTCTGCATCTCCATCTATACTAAGTTGACCATTCACCCTTACACGTTCAGCTTTAAGATTACCTCTTATAACAGTTTTTCCATTTACAACAAAGTTTTTTATATTTATATCACCTTCAAACTTTGAATCTCCAAACACTTTTACTTCATCACTTGTTATATTTCCTTTTGATTTAGCACTTCCCATAATTTTTATGCTTTCATATTCCCCGCTACTTATAAATCCTTCTCCAAGTATTTTTATAGACCCTTTTTCCATATTATTACCTCATTTTAAATTTTATTTTTAAAACCATTTATTACTTATCTTTCTTTAAGTTTACTGTCTCATTTATATTCTTTATTTCAGCAACTATTGAATCTTCATCAATCTCTATACTTTCACTGTACTCCAAACTTTCTATATAGCAACCTTTACCTACTTTAATATTTTTGCCTCTTACAACCTTGATTTCACTATTTTCTAAGCTTATTTCATCTGCCTCTATAATATTTGCAAATAACTTACTTTCTGTATATGTTCTAATTGATAATAGACCTAAACCTATTAAATTTGAAGATACTTTTTCAAAGTTTATAGGCTTTTTCTCCAACATACGAAACTTTTTACAATAGTCTCCATGACCTTTTTTTATATTTATCCTACTTGCTCCAACTTCATTAAAATTAGAAATTCCATTCAAACTAATATTAATTTCTTCACAGTTTAAAAATCC
The DNA here is from genome assembly GCF_020657835.1 of Clostridioides sp. ZZV14-6387. NCBI lineage: Bacteria > Bacillati > Bacillota > Clostridia > Peptostreptococcales > Peptostreptococcaceae > Clostridioides > Clostridioides sp. ZZV14-6387. The sequence goes on along the minus strand of NZ_JAGWCW010000033.1, from coordinate 39,444 downwards.
GTTACAATTTAAAATTCCACTTAAATTGATATTTTCACAATCTATATTCTCATTGGCCTTTAAATATCCTTTTCCATGAATAATATCCGACTTTATATTTCCTTCGACATTAATAATTCCGCCCGTATCAATTTCAATAGAATTAATATCTCCTGTACATCTAAGAAGTCCAGATATCTCCACTTTTGATGCCAATATATTTCCTTCTACTTTACTTAGACCTGATGTAAAAAATTCATTACATTCTGTTGTTCCAAGCACTTTTGCTGAACCAGAAGAATCAAATTTACTACATTTTATATTTCCTTCTATCTTTCCTGTTCCTGCTACATTAACACTATCAAAAATTCCACCTTTACACTTTCCAACTCCATTAAAGTTTAGTGAATTTAATCCTTCATTCATAATGATATCCTTTCCTTAATGTATTTTATCCTTGAAACTAATATAACAAAACATTGTTACGTTGTCAAGTATAATAATTATATTCAGTAAAACAACCTTCATTTAAGTTCTATTTTAATTTATATAAATAATAAAAAAATAATAGGGAAAACACTCTATTCAAACTATAAATCTAAATTATTTAGATTTATGATTTAAGTGAGATACATCCCTATTATTCAATCTTTATATATATTTGTTATATAAACCTCTAAAATATTATTCTCTAAATTCTACAATAATTTACAATTCATCCTATTCTACATATTGATGAATTTTTCGATTACATCAGCCAATCTCTCCATATCAGTTGGATAAACTTCTCCTATACTACCTATTCTAAACGTGTCTATATCAGTCAATTTTCCTGGATAAATAACAAATCCATTCTCTTTTAAATACGTATAAAATTCCATAAATTCAAATTTTGCATTTTTAGGATATAAAAAAGTTGTTATTACAGGTGATTGAGCACCATCATTTACCAAAGTGTCAAAACCTAAAGATTTTAATCTTGATGCTATTGTAAACTGATTTTCTTTATATCTAGCATATCTTTTTTCAACAGACCCTTCTTCTTCTAACTCCAATAATGCTTGATAAAAAGCTCTTACAACATGTGTAGGTGAAGTAAATCTCCATTTACCATTATTCTTCTCCATAGTATCCCATTGTGCATACACATCAAGAGACAATGACTTAGCTATACCTTTACATTTAGCTAATTCTTCTTTGTTAGCTATTATAAAACCGAATCCAGGTACTCCTTGTATACATTTATTAGAACTACTAACTAGAAAATCTATATTAAAGTCTTCAACATCAATCTCAATTCCTCCAAAACTACTCATAGCATCAACTATATAAATCTTATTATATTCTTCTGCAAGTTTTCCTACTTCTTGTATAGGATTTAATCTACCTGTAGTAGTTTCACAGTGAACCATTGATATATGCGTTATATCTTTATTTTCCTTCAATAAATTTTCTACTACATTTAAATCAACTGCCTCTACATCTTTAAATGTACAATCAATAAATTCTATATTTAAATAATTACATATATCTTTCATTCTCTTTCCATATGCCCCATTTGCAATTACAAGAAGTTTACCATCTTCTGGAATAGTACTTCCTATTGTAGCCTCTACTGAGAAAGTTCCACTTCCTTGCATTAATACACTTGTGTACTTATCTGTATTTTTTGTTCCTAGAGACACTAATCTTCTTCTAACATCCTGCACTAAATCATTATATTCAACATCCCAAGTACACCAGTCTTTTAGCATAGATGCTCTTACTGATTTAGTAGTAGATAGTGGTCCTGGTGTAAGCAATATGTAATCATTTTCTGGTACAAAGTCTGACTTAATAGTTTCATTTTCTATTTTCACTAAGACATCTTCTAATTGAGCCATAGTCTCTATTACAAAATGTGCACCTGCTTCTTTAAATTTCTTTGAAACTGCATCCATCTTAGCTTTTAGTTCTTCTTTATCCATGTTATCCACTTCTTCTTGTGTAAGTCCTAACTCACTTGAACCTTTTATTACAGCAACACTCCACATTCCTGCATTTACGCCTTCTTTTACATCACTGATTGTATCTCCCACTTTTACCATAGAACTCATAGGAGATACCCCTAGAGCTTCAGCATTTTTATAGCACATCCAAGGATATGGTCTTCCTTGAGATACTTCTGATGGAGTTACAAGAAAATCTGGTGAGTATCCTTTTTTTGCTGCATTTGGTTCGACTATGTTCATCATTTCTCTTGTATAACCTGTTGTAGAACCTATTTTTAATCCATTCTTTCTTAATTTCTCAACAGTTTCAACAACATGAGGAATTGGAGTTGTATATTCTTCTAATGTTTCAAATAACATTGGCTCAAATTCAGCATAAAGCTTATTTACGTCTTCTTCAGTTGGTGCTTTGCCAAATTTTTCTGACCAAAGGTTTTTTATTCTATCCATTTCACACATTTCTCTTATATGGTCTATCTTTAATTTTCCCATAGGTTTTCTTGCTTCTTCCATTGTTACATCTATACCTCTTCTTTTAAATATCTCTATAAATACATTAAGAGGTGCAAAACATCCATAATCAACTGTTGTTCCAGCCCAATCAAATACTACTGCCTTTATTTTTTCTCCATATATCTTTTTCATATTTATAGCCTCCATAGATTCTTTTAGAATTTTTGTGTTTTTAATTGTTTTTACTTTTAAAGTATAACTTTTACATGTTAATTATACATCATATTCAGGTTAAATGTATATTAAATTTATGTTTTTAGTTGTTTTTACTTGGTTATACTTGTTTTTACTATTCTATATAAAAACTTCACAAAACTCCAAATTATAAGTTGAAATTTCCTTTTTCATATAAATCTATGAGCTAGTTACATTTTATAATTTTATTGTATTTATTTTGCTTCTATCCATGTTATGTTTATTTCATTTAATTTATCTCTCCATTCATTTGGAGGTTCTGTATCACAAATCACAAAATCCAATTCTTCTAAATCTGCTATCTTATACATACTGACAATTCCAATTTTGGAACTATCACACAATATAAAACTCTCTTTTGAATTTTTTATATATTCTCTTGATAATAATGCTTTATTTTGGTCTATACTGCTAATTCCAAAGCTATCAAGTATACCTTCGCTAGATATAAAGGATTTATCCACATATAAGTTTCTCATAGTCTCTATTGACATTTGACATGCTGTTCTTTGATGCTTTAAATTTACTTTTCCCCCAATAAATATAACTTCCCCATCAAATAAACCTTGACTTTCATAGGAAATCAACTTTGATAGTACAGGATAAGAATTTGTAATAACCTTTAAATTTTTTACAGATACTATATAATCCACAATTTGTAAATTAGTAGTACCTTCATCTATGATAATTGATTCATTATCATTCACAAATTTAGCTGCATATTTAGCAATACTCTGTTTTTTATCCAAATTAGTACTATTTCTCTTTATATGTGCTGGTTCAATCACCCCATAATTTATTTTTATAGCACCACCATAAACCTTTTTCAATTTATTTTCATTTTCTAACTCTTCTAAATACCTTCTTATTGTTTCTGATGATACCTCTAATTTTTTTACTAACTCTTTTGTATTTACTTTACCTTTTGAATCTAATAATTTAAGTATTTCTTTTTTTCTATCTATTGAATTTAAAGACATCACTTTTCCTCCTAAATATGTATATTTTGCTCCTATAATATTACAATAATACCTACCTTTACAAAATTATTATTCCATGATAAACATTTTCACTCAATTAAAGTTCAATTTAAAATAATGTATATTATAATAAAAAAAAGTCCATCAAATATTAATATCAGATGGACTTTATAAAACTTTATTTTATAAATTAATATTTAAAACTTAATTATTAATTTATTTTCTTGTTTCCAAGAATTTTACTAAATTATTTACAGTAGACATATCTTTTCTCTCTAAATCAGTTGGCTGAAGTTCTATTCCTAGTCTATTTTCAATTTCAAGTAAAACTTCAATTATAGCTAATGAGTCTAAAAGCTCTGTCTCAAATAAGTTAAGGTCTAAATCTTCTCTTATCTCATCAGTCCCTAATACATCTTCAAATATTTCTATAACTGTTTCTTGCATAAATCTGCCTCCTTAAAATTAAGCTAAATAACCTGAGAATATCAGTAATCCAAAACATACAATGTGGAATGTAATGAAAATTTGAACTCTCTCGAACCATTTCTCTTTTTTATGTTTTTTATAAAACTTAGATTTTCTCTGATATATATCAGTCAAAACAAGTGCCAGCCCTTGATATACTCCATAAGCAACATAATACCATGTTAATCCGTGCCAAAATCCCATCGTTATCATGGTTATCATCTGAGCTACATGAGCAGCAGTAGTTCTTTTCTTAAATCTTTTCTTTCTCATTGATGACATAACAAATCTTGAAAAAATATAATCTCCAAACCATCTTGAAAGACTTATATGCCATCTTGTCCAGAATTCCTTCATATCTTTACTCATAAATGGCTTATCAAAGTTTATTGGTACTTGTATTCCAAATATGTATCCTGCACCTATAGCAAACAAACTATACCCTGCAAAATCAAAGAATAGGTATAAACTGTATGCATACATGTAACTTAAAATATTTATAAAACTCATATCTTTAGGTATTCTTGATACCCAATATGTATTTATCAAAAATGCTATAACAAACTTATAACCTACACCCATAACAATATTTTTTATTCCAGGCAGTAAGTATTCTTCTAGATACTCTTTTCTAGATATTTGTTTTTCCAAATCTTGCTCAAAACGTCTTGACCTATCAATAGGACCAGAACTTAATGTTGGAAAAAATAGCATAAAATAAAGCATCTTTGAAATTTTAACTTCTTTTATAGCTCCATCATAAATTTCAATAACCATTTGTATAGTTCTGAAATTTAAGTATGATATTCCAATAAATCCAATTATCCCAAAAGAAGTAACTGGAGATATTTTATTTATTATTATTGGGAGCATTGATGCAAACAAGAATCCCCAATATATGTATTTATTTTTAGTTTTTCTTCTTACATATTCATATCCTTTAACTATTATAACTTCAAGAATAATAAATATTACTAGGTATTTTAGTTGGACATCCATCCCTACAATTAAGAATATCATAAATAAACTTGCCAACATACCATAATACTTTATATTCTTACCCATTAGACCTAAAATCACTGCTGGTATTGATGTTAATAATAATATATAAAGATAAAAATAATCTCCATACTGTGAAAAAATCATTAAATTTCCTCCATAAGTTTCTTTCTGTCTATTTTACCATTGATATTTGTTGGAAACTTAGAGATTATTGAAATATTTCTTGGAATCATATATGAAGGTATATATTTTCCCAATTCCTTTTTTATTATCATCCCATTTTTAATGTTACTTAAATCATTCTTTTCATTTAACTCAACAATACCTTTTAAGTAAGCAATTTTCTCATCCTTATATATTGGTAAAACTACTGCATTTTTTACATTATGTACTTTTCTTAAGTTATTCTCTATATCTTCTATTTCAATTCTAAATCCATTTAATTTTATTTGAAAATCTTTTCTCCCACAATAGTATATATTTCCATCTAGAAGATATCCCATATCTCCAGTTTTATAAGCTCTCCATTTTACACCATCTATTTCATCATAGAAGAATACTTCGTCAGTTTTTTCTTTATTATTAAAGTAACCTTTAGAAACTGATGGTCCAATTATTATAATCTCACCTTTTTCATTTTCTTCAAGCTCATTTCCATCTTCACCAAGTATTTTTATTTTACAGTTTGACATAGGATATCCAACTGGAAGACTTTTTTCATCATCTATGGCTTCTTTAGTCATATCATTTACACTTACACCAACAGTAGCTTCAGTTGGTCCATATCCATTGATGACTCTTGTATTTGGGAACCTACTCATAAGTTCCTTAGTAAGATTTTTTGAAAGTGCTTCTCCTATGAATATCATTGACTCAAGTTTAGGAAGCATTTTACTATTAAATTCTTTTTCTGTTATACATACACCTGCAAAAGAAGGAGTTGACACCCATACAGCTATATCTGACATGCTAAACTGTCTAAATAGCTCTTTATAATCTGCTAATACATCTTTTGATATTGAAAATAATGTCGCTCCATGAATAAGACCAGGATATATAGTTGTAACTGAAAGGTCAAAAGAATACGCCGCTTGATTCATTATTACTTTTTCACTTCCATCTATATTTAGATATGGACTTATCCAATCCGAAAAGCTATCTAAATTGTTTGAACTTATTTGAACCCCTTTTGGCTTTCCTGTACTTCCTGAAGTAAATAGTATATATGCATTTTCATCATCTTTTACCCAGTTTTCTTTATGTAATGATTTTCCTTGATATTCATTTATTATGTCATTTAGCTTGTCCATATCAATTACATTGATATCTCCAAAATCTTTTTCATCACTAAAATTAAATAATACCTTTGGTTTTATCTCTTTAGTAACTTCAAAAACTCTATCTATTGGAAAACTAATGTCAAGAGGTACATATGCTCTACCTGATTTTAAAGCTCCTATCATACACGCCATTATCATATTTTCTTTATTTCCATAAATCACTATTGGAGTATCTTCTTCTTTGTATACATCTTTTAGAAAAACTGATATAGCATCTGAATATTGATTTAAATCTTTATAAGAAAGTTTATTTCCATTACACATTAGTGCTATTCTATCTGTATTTGAATATTTTTTTATTCCTTCAATAATTTTCATATAAAAATGCTCCTTTAAAATCCGTTATAAATAAATGGCAATTCTTTAAATGGAGTAAATGTTAGTACTCCTATCGCCAATATTATAACCATAGTTAAACAAATACTAGTTACCAATTCTTTATTGCTCTTTAAATATTTTAAATAATCTCTCACAGACATCTACCCATCCTTTCGTACCAAGATGCATTACATCTCTTAAATAATATTTATCTGACCCTTTATCTTTAAGATTTAGAACTTCAAAACCCTTACTTTCTGCTATTTTTTGTGCTTTATCATAGTATTGGTCTCTTTCTTTTTCAGATATACCAGTCAAATCATAGAATTTACCCATACTTGGGATTAGTACAACAACTGGCTTAATATCTAAGTCAGTACAGACATTTAGCATAAGTTTATAACTGTCAAACTCTTTAGAAGTTAACAAATCTACGTCTTTGTCTCTTCCTTTAAATTGTTCTATACCATCCTTAAAATGCATTTGATAATAATATTTATCAATATTTAGTGGATTTTTACCAACTCTTTTTTTAGCATCTTCAATAGCTTTCTTTCTCTCATGTGACCAATTTATTGGCCCTTTTCTTTTTCCTTTTCTTCTTTCATCTAGCCTAATTAATTTTTTATAAAGTATCCCTTTTTCTTTAAGAGCTATACAATACTTTCTTCCTTGAAAATAAGGCTCTAAAATCACCTTCTCAGCTTTTTCTGACAAGGTCTTAGGTTCATATAGCTTTGCATATAGCGCCTCTGCTTTATACTCGTCACTTCCCCACAATAGTTTGCTTGATTTTTTTGCATATTCAATCTTATTTTCTCTAGATATCTTTGGATTATCTAAAAATCTATAAAATTGTATTGGTGAAAATCTAGATTGATAATGATGGCTTGTTACCCCATCTTTCTCCATAAACCATTGCATAGAAACTAACAAGACAACTTTCTTATTATCAATATTAGGATTCATACTTCCTAATATTGCAGCATCTTGTAATGTCTGAGTATAGGCTCTCCCAATTGCAAACACCTTGTTTTTACTCCTATCCGTATTAAAATAGTACTTCGGATGTTGTTTTGTTGAATTACCAAGTTCTGATGACCCCAAAATCATAATATCCTTTTCTCTTAAAAAATGATTATTTGCTGTAACACCTTTGTCCTTTATATCACTTAAAGTATCATCCATAATTGGAAGTAGATTTTTCTCCCTCAAAAGTTCATCAGTTTTAGAATCAAGAAATTTGTCTAGCCCAAATAAAAATACTACGCCTATTATAAACGGAGTAATAAAGTATATCAATTTTCTCATATTTTCTCTCCTCTAAAAATATTCAAATTTATGTTATTATTAATCATATTAGTTTTGATGTATATATTCAACTACAAAATTGTAATAAAATCGCCAAAACTTTTTTTGATACTGTTACAAAATTGTAAAAAAAACAGAAAAAAAGTACTAAGAGAGAGTCTCCTCTTAGTACTTTTTTATACTTATAATTTGACATTTTAATACTTAAATATGTATACATTTTAACCTAATCTAAAATTAAATTTACTCAAAAGTATACCTTAATCCCCATTGTTTTCTTATCTCATCCATTAAGTTCATAACATCTATAGACAATTCTATAGTATCAGCTTTTATTTTATTCAAGATACAATTATTAATATATTCAATTTCATATTTTAAAGCTTTTTCTGTATATCCACATTCTATATTTTCAACTCTTCCATCATCTGTATAAGTTATTGTTGCTTTCGATGCTCTTGGGAAATTTTCTACAGTTATAAATCCTAATTCACCTGCAACAACACCTTTTTTAGGCATCTTCGCCCTCATAGTTAATGATATTACAGCCATCTCATCATTAGAATTTTTTAAAATTATTCCAGATTGTTCATCTACACCCGTTTCAAAGTTTTTAACAGTTGTTAAAATCTCATTTGGTTGAGTTGACATAAAGTATCTAGTAAATGAAAGTGCATATGTACCAATATCAAGTAATGCCCCTCCAGCTAAATCTTGACTAAAAAATCGATTATTAACATCATACTCTTTACAACTTCCAAAAGATACTTGTATCATTTTAATTTTTCCCAAACTTCCAGACTCTACTATGTTTTTTAATTTTTTATATAAAGGCATGTAATAAATAGTCATTGCCTCTGCCACTATCAAATTTTTTTCATTAGCTAAGGTTACAATCTCTCTTAGTTGACTTCCATTTACCGTTATAGCTTTTTCACAAAAAACATGTTTTCCATTTTCTAAGCTTTTCATTATATATTCATAATGGTTACAATGTGGAGTAGATATATACACTACATCTATATCCTCATTCTTTAACATTTTATCATAATCATCATACACTTTTTCTATCCCAAACTTGTTTGCAAAGTTCCCAGCTCTTTCAATACTTCTTGAAGCAACTGCATACATGCTACAATTTAACTCATTCATAGCTTGTGCAAACTCTAAAGCAATAGTCCCAGGTCCCAATACAGCCCACTTTATATTATACATATACATCTCCTCACACTTTTTTATATATTATCAATACTTTACAATATAAATTACATACTATCAGCTGGATAAACAATATTACATTGTCTTCTTATCTCATCCATAAGTTCCATTACAATTATTGAGTTTTCATAAGAGTTTATTTTAGACTCTATTTTATTGTTATTTATAAGACTTATAAACTCAACAAGTTCATAGTACATACCTTCTATTTCTCTAGGTTTTTCCTCTTCTTTTTCTTTTAAAATAGATATATCTTCTTCTCTTCCATCTCTATACTTTATAATAGCTTTTTCAAATAGATTCAGTTTTTCAATTATTATACTTCCCTCTTCTCCTTGTATCTCAGATGGTATATAAGAATCAGCTATTTTTGAATACTGAATTATTGCATCCATATCATCGTATTTAAATATAGCTGAGCCTTCTCCATCAACTCCAGTTTGAAGTATATGAGAAATTGCTTTTACTGATTTTGGAGCTCCAAATAGATTTACCATTGGATGTATACAATACACTCCTATGTCCATCAATGCACCATTTGATAACTCTTTTTTAAAAGCATTTTCTATAATTCCATTCTTATACTTATCATATCTTGAAGAATATTGACAATAACTTCCAAAGTATCTTCTTATCTTTCCTATTTTATATAAGTTTTCTTTAACTGCCTTAAAGTTTGGAACACATGTAATTCTCATCGCTTCCATAAGAAGTACATTATTGTCTCTAGCTGTTTCTATCATCAGTTTTACTTCTTTTAAATTAGATGCTAATGATTTCTCACAAAGTACATGTTTTTTGTATTTTAAACAAGTAAGAGCTTGTTTTGAATGTATAGCATTTGGAGAAGCTATATATATAGCATCTATATCACTTGATTTAGCCATTTTTTCTAAATCATCAAAAAAAATACTTACTCCATATGGCTCTCCAAATTCCTTAGCTCTTTCTAAATCCCTTGAATATACAGCAACCAATTCAAATTCTTTAATCCTAAAAGCAGCTCTTAGAAATGTTTTTGCTATATTACTTGTCCCAATAATGCCAAATCTTACTTTACTCATTATAAATCACTCCCTATTTTCTATATTTTATTTTGATTTAAATAGAAAACTTTATAACCTATTATAATATTCTCAAATAAATTCATCAAATAAAAAAGAAAGCTAATTTTAAATGATTTCATCATTTTAACATAGCTTTCTTTCTACTACAATCTAAGTTTAACCTATACTTTTAAAGTTACCTTTCCACTATATCTCTATTTCCTCTCAATAGTTTTATAGTAAAAATTTCATCTACAAACAGTGCTACCAATAGTACAGTTGCAAGAATTGGCCAATAAGGCATTATAAGTCGATACAAATTGTCAATTATATATACTTGAAAATATCTTACCCCAATAAAAGTCAGTATAGTCCAGTACATAGAAAACTTTAAACATACTATTCCTCTACTATTGTACTTGTAATCAGAATAATCCCAATATACCTTATTAAAATATATTTTCATAAGTATACCTGTAATGTATTCTACTGTTGTTGGTACCACTAAACATAATAAAAGCAATGCAAATATATTACTTGGGTCAATAAATCTTGAGACTTCTATTATAATCGACATTGCAATTGCATACATTGGTTTAAATGGGCCATTTAAAAATCCATCCTCTTGAAAATGTCCTTGTGTATAATAACTGTATAAGTTTTCAATTATCCAACCTATAAAACCATACAAGAAAAAATTAAATAAAAAATATAATAGAGAACCTGCATTATCCATGAATATTCCTCCTAGTTGTTTATAATTATTTTTTCTCATATTCATGGATTTATTCTAAATCAAAGAAATTATATTTAATTTATTTAATCTAATATTTTATATTATAGATTATTACATGTTTTAGAATTCAAACTTTTTAGGTATTCTCTAACCTCTAATAAGTTTTCAAGTATCTTATGTGATTGTGCTTTAATCTGTTCGTCTGGTTCTTTTAAATCTGGTACATTTATACATCTTATACCACCATTATATGCAGCTTCAACACCCATAGGGGAATCCTCTATAACAATACAATTTTGTGGTTCTATATTTATTTTTTTTGCTGCTTTTAAGAATATTTCTGGATTTGGCTTAGAGTTTACAACATCATCCCCACATACTATAGCATCAAAGTACTCTTTTAAATTTGCTTTGGCTAACCTCTTTACTGCTCTTTCTCTTTTTGTAGATGTTGCAACAGCCATTTTATATCCACTTTCCTTTAAGAAAGAGATTAATTCATTAACTCCTAATTTAATAGGTGCTCCTTCTCTATCCATAAATTCAATCATGTTTTTAGTTTTTTCATCGTACAAATCTATTATTGGAACAGAACTATCATATATATTTGTAAGACCTTCTATTATACCCTTACGATTTCTTCCCATAACTGATGTGTATATTTCTTTAGTCATAGTATATCCATACTTTTCAAATGTCTCTATCCAAAATTCAAGAGATATTCTCTCTGAATCAAACAAAACTCCATCCATATCAAAAATAATTCCTTCTACTTTTTGCATACAATTCCTCCAATATTTTTTGATGTAATTATATTACACTTTTTATGATTAATTTTACAACCCTCAATTTATCCAATTCTAATATTGTAAAATTATAGTTTTCAAAAGTCACACTTTGATTTACTTTAATATTTGAACCTAGCATATAGGATATCCATCCACCTATACTGTCAAACCCATCATGTTCTATATCAAGCCCAAAATACTTGTTAATATAGTTAATCGACTCAGTTCCATCAACCAAATAAGAGCCTGCTCCTATTTTCTTAATATGAGTCTCTTCTTTATCAAATTCATCTTGAATTTCTCCAACTATCTCTTCTAGTATATCCTCTATTGTAACCACTCCAGATGTACCACCATATTCATCAACTACTATGGCAAGTTGAAGCTTCTCTTTTCTTATTCTCTCAAGAGCCTTATCTATAGTTAAGTTTTCAGATATGTATATAATATCTCTCAATATTTGTTTCAGTTCAATTTGATTTTCATTTATCTTTTGATTATATAAATCTCTTATATGTACAAAGCCTAATATATCATCTTTATTTTTTCTACATACTGGATATCTTGTGACACCTTCTTCTTTTAAAGTAGATAATATCTTTTCTTCTGAGTCATTTTCATATATACATACCATATCAGTTCTAGGTACCATTATTTCTCTAATTTTCTTTTCCTCAAATTCAAAAATATTATCAACAAATCTTTGTTCTGATTCATCTATAAGACCACTTCTATAACTTTCTTCCACTAATAACCTTATTTCATCACCTGTATGTGGCTCATCAACCTCATCAGCTTGTGAATATCCAAATGGTTTAAGAAATAAATCAGTACTTAGGTTGAAAAAATATATTACTGGATATGTTAACTTATAAAATCCTATTAATAAAAAAGATGTCCTTAACATTATTTTTTCCGTATTATAAAGTGCTAAAGCTTTAGGAACCAATTCTCCTATTACAACTTCTACCATTGTTATAATTAAAAATGAAATAGAAATTGATATGGTATATATAATACTTTCACTAAGATTAAAGATACTTATTATTGGTAAAATTAACTCTTTAACTGTAGATTCTCCCATCCAACCTAATGCAAGTGAACAGAGTGTTATTCCAAGTTGACATGCTGAAAGATAGGAGTTTAAATTGTCTTTTATTGTTTTACATCTTATTGCATTATCATTGCCTTCAGCTATCATAGTATCTATCCTAGAACTACGAAGCTTTACCATAGCAAATTCACAAGCTACAAAAAAAGCATTTATCAAAACAAGTATTGCTATAAGTGTTACATTTAATAAATCCCGCATAAAGTATTGGTTCTTATAATATAAGAAATCTATAAGAACTCAAAGTTCCCCCCTTATATTTCTAAAATTTAATTTATAATATATATTCTATCATATTTATTAATATATCTTACTTTATTACAAATAATTTTTATATACCAAATAACCCCTTTTAATATTTATGATAGGCTATCTAATAAATATTAAAAGGGGTTATTTAAATTATATATCAACAAATAAATTCTAGGAGAACCTATTATAAATCCATCGGCTAAAGTAACACCTCCTATTATGCATGAAGGTATAGTTGGTATTGAACTAAATATAGATACTATTATATATGTTAATGCATTTCCCATTGTAGCAGACTCTAATTCTTTATCTGTAACCTCTCTATTCATAGCTCCAATAGTAACAATCGTTGTAGCTCCCATCATATCAGCTAACTTGAACGATATTTATTTTGACCACAATATTATCTATGTATAGTTTTTAGTGGTACTCAATCTTATTCTTTGTACTCTCCAAGTTTGTACCTTTTATTGATTTCGTGTTCTGCCCTTATAAACTCTAAATTTCCCTCACCCATCAGTTCAGACATTTTTTTCTTTCTAGCATAGAGCCAATTTTTATCAATATTTTTATAATACTTATAATCAGTCCAATATACTATTGATGTTATTTCTTCTGGATTACTTTCACTAATCCATACCTCAGAACCAGCAAATCCCTCTAATAATTCTAAACCCTTAACCCAAATTTCATAATCTAATTGTAAGTATTTTTCTATTAAGTTGATATTTACCCTGAAAGTTAGTTCTTCAACAAACAAAGGCTTTTCAAATACTTTTAATTTCATATTATATACTTCCTTCTTTAATATTTGACTATTTTTTCTATACAACTATTTTCAACTTAATTTACCTATATATAACCACTTCTTATTCTTACATTTATTTATTACAACATCATTTTCTCACAGGTGGCATGTGTATTGATTTATCTAATATTCCCATAGATGCTTCTAAAAAAGCTTCTGATAAAGTTGGATGTCCATGCATAATACTTGCAACTTCTTCAACTGTCAACATAGCTTTCATTACAACCACAGCCTCATGTATTAAATCGCTAGCATTAGGTCCTATAATATGAACGCCATATATTGTAGTTTTATCCTTTGAAGCAATTATCTTAACCATGCCTTCTGAATCATTCATTGTAAGCGCCTTCCCATTTCCAGAAAACTGAAATTTACTGACAACATAATCTAAATTTTTATCCTTAACTTCTTCTTCAGATAATCCAACTGTAGACACCTCTGGAAAAGTAAAAATTGAATTTGGCACTAAATTATAATCTACACTCGTTTTCTCTCCTACCATTCGTTCAACAGCAACTTTCCCCTCTTCAGATGCAACATGTGCAAGCATCACTCCTCCAATCACATCTCCAATTGCATATATTCCTGGTACAGAAGTACAATAATTTTCATCAACTTTTATTCCTTTTTTATCATATCTTATGCCTATACCTTCTAGGTTTAACCCATCTACATCAAGTTCCCTTCCTGTTGATATAAGTATATTGTCACAGGCTATTTTTGTTTTTTCTCCATTCTTACTTATATCTGCAACTAATCCTTCGCCATTCTTATATATTTCTTCTACTTTTGATGAAATTATTATTTTAATTCCTCTTTTATTCAGTAATTTACTTAATCTAGAGGATACCTCTTTATCAACCATAGGAATTATAGTATCCAAAAACTCAACAATAGTCACATCTGAACCAAATTCGTTTAAGATTCCTGCAAACTCAATTCCTATAACTCCACCTCCAACGATTACAATTTTCTTAGGCAAATTATTCATTTCTAGGGCTTCTTTACTTGTTATTACACCTTCTAAATTAGCTCCTTTTATTGGTGGCTTAGAAGATTTTGAACCAGATGCAATTAAAATATTTCTACCTTTAATTATTTTCTTAGACCCATCCTCCAATTTGACTTCTACAGAATCTCTACTTATTAGTTTTGCTTCACCTTTTTCTATTACTACTTTATTAGCCTTTAAAAGTCCTTTTACGCCACTGGTTAAAGTTTTTACTACCTTTTTCTTTCTTGATTGTACTTTTTCTAAGTCTAGTTCATATTTTTCAACTTTTATACCATATTCTTCAGCATGCTTAAAATAATTTAAAACTTGTGCATCCTTAAATAATGTCTTTGTGGGGATACAACCTGTATTTAAGCAAGTACCTCCAAGTTCATTTTTTTCTATAATTACAACATTTAATCCAAGTTGAGTTCCTCTAATTGCCGCAACATATCCTCCTGGTCCACCACCAATTACAATTAAATCAGTGTTCATCTTCACTATTCCTCCTTTTAAATCATAAATATTAATTCACTATGTCCAAAATTTTGTTATCAATATTTATATCCTGTTAAATCTATTTGATTTTTAATATCATAATGAAGTTTTTGACGTGTAAAAATAAAATTATTTCTATGAATTCCTATTGTCAATAATTCTGAATGTGGATGTTCTAAATGGCTATAAGCTATTGTACAACCTGGAGTCATTCTTCCACCTACAAATACCATCGAATAATTTATGAAATATTCATCCAATAACTTATTTTCTATCAAATGTGTGCAATATGAAGGAGATTCTACACACACTTTTTCTATACCTAAATTTTTAAGTACATAAAGCAATACCTCAGAATCTGGCGTACTATCTTTTCCAGTTATAATCACAGGAAAAACATCAAAATCTTTATATAATTCTTCAAATGTACAATCATCAACATCCTCAATTGAACTAAAACTTCCTATACACACATGTTTTAGAGGAGAGTTTTCTTTTATATACTCCCAGCCGTTTGGAGATGTAGCTATAACCATTTTATATTCTTGGCTTTTATCAACATTAAATGTATAGTGATTAAATGGAATATCTGTAGCATCAAAAGAAACTACTACCCCACATGGTTGATATTTTTTATTTAAACAATCTTTTCTTTGTTGTGTCAGACTTTCGTCAAATACATGACATGTTATTCCTGGTTCATTTTGTAAAGTTCTAGCTCCAATAATCACAGCATCTGAACATGCTCTTAATACATTTAAAACCCAAAAATCTGCTAGAGCACCATCTGGGTCTATAAAATTATTTTTCCCAATCAAGGGGCCTGCCTTATTATCTTCATATGCCATCTTTCCATCAGAAGATAAAACCATAGAAGAAAATGTATATGGTCTTTTTTCACTTGCCTGAGGAAAAAATAATTCCGTATAATACTCTATAACATCTGGTATACATACATCTTCTTTAGAATTTGATTTTATTGTACTTAATATCTTTTCATTTCTATTTAATACATCTATTTTTAAATTACCTCTTGGTATACTGAAAAATTCAAGATTATTCATACTCTTACCATCCTCTCTTAATTGTTTTACAATCCATAAATTCTTTTTCCCCACTGTACATTACCTAGACCAATATCAGCTATTAATTTACTTGCTATTTGTTGAGTTTTATATAGTACCTTTTCTTCATCTATAGTAGTTATCTGATTATTCTCCATAACCACTTTTCCATCTATAATAGAAGTTTCTATATTATTTGGAGTAGAGGAATATATTAGTGAACTAATCGGGTCATGAATTGGTATAGAAATTGAACTTTTATATGGGTTATAAATTACAATATCGGCATTTTTTCCTACCTCTATTGAACCTAGTGAATCTAATTTATTTATAGATTTTGCTCCCCCTAAGGTTGCCATTTCAAGTACACTTGATGAAGGTAAGAGTTTTGCATCTCTATGAGTAACCTTTTGTAATAATGTAGTCATCTTCATTACTTCTAGAATATTTTGAGTATCATTACTAGCCGAACCATCGCATGCCAGACTTATAGTTAATCCCTCTTCTATAAACCTTGGAATTGGTGCAACTCCTGCTGCTAGAACCATATTAGATACAGGATTGTGAGATATTTTGACATCATATTTTTTAAATAACTCTATGTCTTCATCTGACATATGTATACAATGAACTGCAATAAAATCAGGGCCTAAAATCCCCATTTTTTCAAGATATGGTACAGTTTTCATACCTCTATCGTCTAAACAATATTTATCATCATCTTCAGTTTCAAGTAAATGCATTGTTATTGGTATATTAAGCTCATCAGCTATCTTTCTTATCTCTTTATAGCCATCTTCAGTGTTGTCCCATATAATTCCAGGTGCCAATGCCATACCAATTCTTGAATGGTTTTTATATTTTTTATTTAATCTTCTGACATCATCAAAGAATTTTTGCTCTGTATCATGATAAGTGCAACCAAATTCCTCAGGAAATTTACTTGTATCTGTAAATCCTCTTCCCAGTATTCCTCTTATTCCTAAGTCTTCAAATGCTCGTATTATGCTATCATCAAGACCTTCTTTTCCATGACAATACATATAATCAAGTATAGTAGTTGTACCTGTCTTAATTGCTTCTATACACCCTGTTAATGCTGCATAATAGCAACATTCATCATCTATCTTATGGATAGCTCTTCTAACTGAACTATCAAGCCAGTCTAGTAATAATTTATCTCTTCCTAATCCCTTTAATAAAGTCTGAAATAGATGAGAATGAGTACTTATGAATCCAGGAAAAACTACTTTACCTTTAGCATCTATAGTTTTTTCTGAAATATATTTTTCTAACAAATTAGCTTTTCCTATATCAATTATCTTGCTCTTTTCAATTATTATACAAGCATCTTTTAATATTTCCCTCTCCGTATTCATTGAAATTAGATAAGCGTTTTTAATTATCAAATCTACTTTTCTCATGCAGTAACCTCCATATAATTTTCTGCCATACTTTAATTTTGACAGATAGTTTGGAGAGAAAAAATCTTTCGAGAAACGCATAACAAACTATCTGTCGATTACTGTGGTGCTTATAATATTATTTTACATCCATCTAAAATCTAAGAGATTTTGAGTAACTTCTTGAAGAAAGCGTGCTCCAGGAGCTCCATCTACCACTCGATGGTCATGGGTCAAGCTCATATTCATTACAGAACCAGCATAAAATGCACCCTCTTTAACAAGAACTTTTTCTATTATACTTCCAATCCCTAAAATTGCACTTTCTGGTGTATTTAATACTGGAGTAAAGTATGTTATTCCAAACATACCTAAATTGGTTATAGTAATAGTTCCATTACTCATCTCATCTTGATTTAATTGATTATTTTTAGCCTTTTCACTTAAATCACTTAGTTCTATACATATTGTTCTTAAGTCTTTCAAGTTTGCATTCTTTATTACAGGTACTACTAATCCGTTTGGAATGTCTACAGCCACACCTACATTAATCTCATCATTTATTTTAAAATGATTTTCATCAAACACTTGTGTTCTAAGTTTAGGATGATTTTCAAGAGCTTGAGCTACAGCTTTTATTATAAGAGCTGTATAACTCAGTTTAATACCTGCATTTTTATATTTTTCTTTTAAACTTTTATATACTTTAGTTAGATTTGTAATTTCTAGTTCAGTAGCAATCGTAGTTTGAGCTGTTGTCAACAAACTTTCGTGCATTTTTTTTGCTATTATATTTTGCATTTGAGTCATTTTAGTTACCACATCATTTTCCCTTATAGTTGTCTTAGCGCTCTTAATTTGAGGAATAGATGTAGCATCTTGCCGTACTCCTTTTTCAACTACTTCACTTTGATTAGTTTCAATTACCTTTTCTTCTAGATTTTTATTCATGAAGTTTTTCAAATCATCAATTGTTATTGCTCCATGTATTCCTGTACCTTCTATGTTTGAATAGTCAATGCCTTTTTCTTCAGCTATTTTTTTAGCTCTTGGAGTTATTCTCTTTTCTATCTCCAAATTTTTTACCTCTATTATCTGCTCTAAGCTTGGAGTATCTTCTTCTTTCTCTATATTTGTTTTAACTGTTGGATTAAGTCCACTAATATCTTCATTTGCATCTGCAATTATACAGATTATTTCTCCACAATTTACAACTTCTCCCTCTTCAAACAGTATCTTTCTTAGTACTCCATCTTCTGTTGCTTCAACTGTATTAGTTATCTTATCAGTTTCAATTTCTAAAAGTTCATCGCCTTTATTTACAATGGTACCTTCTTCAATCAACCATGTACCAATTGTCCCATCTTCCATAGAAAGACCAAACTTTGGCATTTTAACCTCTGTAATCATGACTTATCCCCCCTTGATTAATATTGCATAACTTCTCTACAGGCTTTAATTAGGTTTTCTAGTTTTGGCAAAACAAAATCCTCTAAAACTGGTGCATATGCTACTGGAGCATCAATTGATGTAACTCTTTTTATTGGTGCACTTAGATACTCAAATACATCTTCATTTATCATTGCAGATATTTCAGCTGCCCATCCTCCTACTCTTGGTCCTTCTTGAGCAATAACTAATCTGCTAGTTTTTGCTACTGATTCTACTATAGTTTTTTTGTCATAAGGAAAAACAGTTCTAAGGTCGATTATCTCTACACTAATTCCTTCTTTTTGAAGTTCATTTGCTGCTTTATGTGCTAGACCTAACATCATTTGTGTAGCCACTATTGTAACATCACTGCCAACTCTCTCAATCTCAGCTTCATATAAAGGTATCTCATATGGTTCAACTGGGACTTCACCCTTAACGTTATATAGCATTTTATGTTCCAAAAACAATACTGGATTATCGTTCTTTATAGCTGATAATAACATTCCCTTAGCTTCATAAGGTGTTGTTGGTGAAACCACTACAAGTCCAGGAGTATTCATAAACCATGATTCTGCACAAACTGAGTGATGATATGCACAACGTATACCAGCTCCCTGCACTGCACGAACAGTAATTGGACAATGAGCTTTCCCTTGAAACATAAAGTTAAGTTTTGCTGCATTATTTACAAGTTGGTCAAAACAAACACCTAAAAAATCTGCAAACATTATCTCAGGTACAGGTCTTAATCCACAAAGAGCTGCTCCGTTTGATAATCCTAATATAGCTGACTCTGATAAAGCTGTATCCTTGATTCTATTTGGCCATTTAGCCATTATTCCTTTAGTAATTCCAAAATCTCCACCCATCTTAGCAACATCTTCACCTAATATAAAAACTCTATCATCATTTTCCATGGCTTGATGAAGTGCTTCATTTATTGCCATTCCATACGAAAGTTTTCTTCCCATTATCTTATTTCCACCTCTCTATCAACATATGTGTGTGTAACTGCATCTTTAACATCTGGTGATGGACTCTCCAATGAGAATCTTAGCATTTCTTGAACATCAGCCTCTATTTCTTCTTCAATATCTTTAAGTATATCTTCTGACATACCTTCTCTCTCAATAAGTACTTTTCTAGTTAGTTTTATTGGGTCTCTGTCTTTCCAATACTTAACTTCCTCTTCAGGTCTATATGCTGCTGGGTCTCCTGCAAAATGACCTTGCCAACGATAAGTAAGAAACTCTATTAATGTTGGACCTTCACCTTTTCTTGCTCTATCTGCTGCTTTTTCTACTATCTCAATTACTGCTTCTACATCATTCCCATCCACTCTATAACTTGGAATCTCGTATCCTTCCCCCCATGTTTTTAGTTCTTTTTGAGGATGAGAATCTGTATAGTGTGTAGATATAGCATACTGATTATTAAGCAAACAGTATATTATTGGTAGTTTCCATGTAGCTGACATATTAAGACTTTCATGACAAGTACCTTCTCCTAAAGTACCATCTCCTAAAAATACTGCTGTTACATCGTCAGTTTCTTTATATACAGATGCAAAAGCTGTGCCTAAGCAAGTTACCATAGTAGAACCTTGTATTCCATTGAATCCCATATTTCTACATTCAATATCATTTATATGCATTGAACCACCTCTGCCACCATTTATACCTGTAGCTTTAGCAAATATTTCAGCCATTACAAGTTTTGGGTCGGTTCCACAAAGTGCTATAGTCCCATGCCCTCTATGGTCTGGAAATTTATAATCTGTTTTTCTAAGTGCATCTACTATACCTGCTTGACAAGCCTCCTGACCTATACTTAAATGAACAAATCCTGGTATGGTACCATTTGCAGCATACTCTTCTATTACTTCTTCAAATCTTCGAATCATAACCATATCACGGTATAATTTTTCTAATCTTGTTTTATCTAACACCATTTTGTCTCCCCCTAAATTAATAGAATTTAAATCATTTATTTTAAGAAACTTCTTTCAAGAGCTGAATAATTTATCTCTCCTGATGAAAATGATTTTCCAGTATTTATATTGTGTATCTGTATTTTGCCAATCGAATGTACATCATGGTCTACATAGAAAAAATCTCTTCCTGCTTTTTCAAATACATCCTCAAATAATTCTCCATAATTTGGAGATGACGTTTTCCCCGCCAATTGATGTATAGTTTTTGCAATAGCAGTGTCAGTTGAATCTACCCAAAACTCAGTTTCACTACCATAAATTAATGCATCATTGATTCTTCCCATAGTCTTAATTTCGTCTTTTACTATTGGTGCTATTGGTGCTTTTCCTCTTGCAAGTACAATTTGACCTGCATCAAAGTTTTTTTCAAACATTTTATGGCATACTTGCTCAATGATTCTTGCTGATACTTGCATTGATGCTACAATACACGTACTAGGTGAAATCAATATATATGTGTCTTCTGGTTTTACTTTACAAGCATTTGCAACTTCTAAAATAGTTTTTTCATCAGGATATTTTATATCTTGAATGCACAAGACTGCCTCATGATAATCATCTTTGTATGGAGTCATTTCAAAATACCAATCTGATTTAACTCTTGCTAAAGCCCTTGCTGGACCTGACCCTATAGTCGCAAACTCTCCTTCGCCGAGTTTCCATCCAGCAATCTGTGAACCCATACATGCAATTAAAGGCTTATCTATGAATACTTCAACAGATGAAAAAGAGTATTCTTCATTTAGTTTAAAATCTCCCAATGTTACTATCCCCAAATCACCTATAGAAACTCTAGTAAATAAAACACCTGCTTTCCAACTTCCACTACAATTTAAACCCATATCAATTATGGTTGCTCCACAATCTGTCTTGATGACTTCACACCCTAATGATTCTGCATCTTCCAATATTTCTCTTACTACTACCATCGCCTTTTTATTTAAACTTATCATTTTCATACCTCTCAATATATTTTATTTATGCTTTTTTTCCACAGACATCAATCGCAGCTCCCATTATTGGACTAGCTTCATCAGATGCTAAAAAAGTTACGACCTTTGATACTTCTTCTACTTGCAACATTTCTTCAAGTGGTATTGTAACTGCATCATCAGAGTCAAATCGTTTTCTTGTATATTCTGTATTTGTCATTCCTAGATATATTGCATTTACATTAATTCCATATTCTTTTACTTCTTCAGATAAAGTTTGAGTAAAACTTACCACACCTCCTTTAGAAGCTGAATATGCACCAAACCCTGGGAAAAAGTGCTTTGCTGCTGTAGAACTAATATTTATTATTTTTCCATATCTTTTATCTATCATTGCTTTTAGAACAGCTTTCGTACAATAGAAAGTTCCACTCAAATTTGTCTTTATCTGAGCATCCCATTCTTCAGCAGTAGTATCAATTACTGGACATGATTTATGAGTAGCGACATTATTAATCAAGATATCTACAGTCCCAAACTTTTCTATTAAGTTCTTAAAGCAATTATCTACTTCTTTGGATTTACTTACATCACAAACTGAAACGAATGCTCTACCACCAGATTTGATGATTTTATCTGCAATATTATCCAACTTACTTTTAGTTCTTCCAATCAAAACTACAATTGCCCCTTCTATACCAAAATCTAAAGCAAAACCTGCCCCTAATCCTTGACCCGCTCCTGTTATCACAACAACCTTATCTCTAAATCTTAAATCCACAACCACCACACCCTTTACATTCACATAATTTATATTTACAGCTAGAAAAAAGTGTCTTACTACAATCTCTAAAACATCTTAAATGGTTTCTTATTTTTTATAAGACAAGATTAAATACTTATATTTTCTAATAAAGTATTTTTCTTTAATGGCAAACTATAAAAGTCACACTTTAGTGCATTAGCCACAGCATTTGACACTGCTGGTGCTGAAGGTACTACTGAACATTCTCCTATACTCTTAGCTCCAAACGGACCACCAGGTTCTCCACATTCTATCATGCCTACTTTTATCTTAGGCATTTCACTTGCTTTTATCATATGGTATGAGCGAAATGAATTAGTCTTTATTCTTCCTCTATCATCAAATTCAAGTTCCTCCGTCAAAGCATATCCTATTCCCATCTGAATTGCCCCTTCAATCTGACCTTCTATAGACATTGGATTTAGTGCTTTTCCTACATCATGTACTGCTACATATTCAAGTACCTTTACATCTCCTAATTTTGTATCAACTTCAACTTTAGCAAAATGTGCACCATATGAACTTGCACCAGTGTCTGAAGAAAATATCTCAACTCCAATAATTTCCCTTAAATTTACTTTTTGTGCATGTATCATAACATCACACAATGTAGCATTTTTATCAGTATTTTTAATAGAATAAACTCTGTCATTTTTTAATTCTATCCATTCTTCATCCTCTTCTAGAAGTTGTGATGCTTCTTTTAATAGTTGTTTTTTTACTGAGTTAGCAACTTTTAAAGCTGCATTTCCAGATACGAATACTCCTCTACTTGCATAGTCACCTAGATTCCATGGTGATGCTTCTGTATCTGCTTGTATACACTCTATTTTTTCTTGGCTTATTCCAAGTATTTCAGATATAATCTGCACTTGAACACTTACAGATGCATTTCCCATATCATGAGTACCTGTATATAATACAGCTGAACCATCTTCATTCATCTTAAGCATCAAAGCTGTCATGTCTCTATGTGCTCCAAAGCATCCATTTCCATGTGAACCAACTGCCATACCTATGCCGATTAAGAATCTCCCGCTTGAACTATTTTGCTGTTTAATTTGTTTTTTCCATTCAAACATTTCCATTCCTTTCTTTATACAGTCTATTGGTCTTGGATTTCCATGAGGACTTTTAAATCTCTGGTCTATTCCATCAGGCTCAACTAAGTTCTTAAGTTGTAAATCTAAAATATCCATGTTGAGTTTCTTCGCAATCTTATTTAGTTGTGATTGTTGAGCAAAGAAAGCTTGTGGAGAACCATATCCTCTCATAGCTCCTGCAATTGGAGTATTCGTATACACTGGTATCCCAGTATATCTCATATTTTCAATCTTATATGATTTAAATACTTTATGACTCATAGCTCCTATTACATTTAGAGCACTTGATGTGTATGCTCCTGTATTTGTAATAACTTTCATATCTTGCGCTATAATTTGCCCATCTTTCATAGCACCTGTTTTTAGATATACAACTGCACCATGTCTAGTTCTTGTTGAAGCCATAGTTTCTCTCCTATTAAGCTCTAGTTTTACTGGTCTGCCTGATAACTTTGCCAGTAAAGCTACTATTGGCTCAATAGTAATTTCCAATTTTCCTCCAAAAGCGCCACCAATAGCTGGGCTTACCAATCTTACTTTATTCATTGGCAATTCAAATATTTTAGATAATATTACTCTAAAAGCAAAAGTATTTTGATTGGGACTATAGACTGTAAGTTTTCCACTATAATCATAGTCTGCAATAGCAACATGAGTTTCTATAGCTCCATGATGTATAGCTGGAAGTTTATATTTATCTTCAAAGATGTAATCAGCTTTTTTCATAGCTTCTTCTACATTTCCACATTCCTGCACATTTTCTGTAAGTTTATTACCATCTTTATGTATTGGATATGCATTTTCTTTTATTGCTTCTTCTGGGTCGAATACTGAAGGCAATTCTTCATACTCAACTTCAATAAGTTTCAGTGCTTTTTCAGCTGTTTTTAAATCTTCGGCTGCAACAGCTGCGACCTTATCCCCCACAAAACGAACAATATCATCAAAAATGTATTCAACTTCAGGCAATTCATGTTCATAAAACCTCATTGCGCTGTTAAAAGCTATTCTTGGTGAATTTTTATATGTAGCTATAGCTTTTACTCCTTCTAATTTTTCTGCTTTTGATGTATCTATTCTCTTAATTTTTGCATGTGCCACAGGGCTAAATAATACCTTAGCATATAGCATATTGGGGATTTTCATATCTGCAGTGTATTTAAGTTGACCAGTAGCTTTAAGCACAGCATCCCTTATTGGAACTCTTTCACCTATAACATTCAGTTCACTACTCAAATGCTACACCTCCCATTCTTTTTGCTGATAAAAGTATAGCCTCGACAATTTTTACATATCCTGTACATCTACAAAGATTATTATCTATGGACTTTCTAACATCCATTTCAGAAGGATTTGGATTTTTATCCAACAAAGCTTTTGCTGACATTATCATACCTGGAGTACAATATCCACATTGTACAGCTCCACAATCAATAAAGGCTTGTTGGATTGGATGTATATTGATTCCATCTGATAACCCTTCAATTGTCATGATTTTTTTACCCACTGCGTTTTTTGCTAAAATCAGACATGAATTCACTGCTTCTCCATTTAAAATTATTTTACAAGCTCCACAATCACCTGTACTACATCCACATTTACTTCCAGTTAGATTTAATTTTTCTCTTAAGACATAAAGTAAAGTCCACTTATTTTCTATGGCTACCTCTTTCACTGTGCCATTTATATCAAGTTCAATAACCTCCATAACCTTCACCTTCCACCTACAGAATTTAATTATGTATATCTCTATGAAATTTTAAATTTAATTACTTTGTCTGTATTATTTAAGCTCTTTTTTCAACTCTTTTTTACACAAAATCCTCTAATTACTGATAAAAAAAGAGGAGCAAGGCGCTCCTCTTGGATATCCTTTCAGATTATACTTTTATTAAAATGAGTATCATATCTTTTGATTATTCAAGTTTTTAAGGTTTTTGGGTAAAAAAAATAGAAGCAAGGCGCTCCTTCTTGGATATCCTTTCAGATTGTATTTATAAGCTATTGGGTTTCCTTCAAAGTTCAATCCTATTTTTGGTAAAAAAAATAGAAGCAAGGCGCTCCTTCTTGGATATCCTTTAGAATTACGTTCTCTAAGCTTTACAACTTACTTCACTCTCAACTACATCTTCCTTTTCCTTAGGTAATATGATATTTAGTATTAAAGATAATAAAGCTGTTCCAGATATACCAGTCATTAAAGTGACTACTATACTTGGTAAAAATGCTAATGCAGCTTGATTAAAATAACCACCCATACCAATACCTAATGAAACTGCTAAAATTGTTATGTTACGATTTGTCATTTTACCCATACCAATAACTTTAATACCTGATGATGCAATTGTTCCAAACATCATAACTAATGTTCCTCCAATAACTGGATTTGGCGTTAAAGCTAATATTTGTGCAAACTTTGGAAAAAATGCTAAAATCCCTATTATTACTCCTCCAAGTGCTACTATATACCTACTTGCAACACCTGTCATACAGATTATGCCTATGTTTGGGCTACCTGATATAACTGGAAGCCCGTTGAACAAAGCTGCAAAGCAACTTCCAACTCCATCTGCTCTTACTGCTCTCATCAATTCTTTTTGTGTAGGTAATCGATTTTCAACAGAGCTGACAACACCTGTAGTGTCTCCTATTATCTCCATAACTGTCACAATATGAATCGTACATATGGTTACAATAGCCCCTAAGTTAAACTCCAGTCCCCAAAATACAGGTCTTGGCATCGCAAACCAATTTGCTTGTGCCATACTAGAAAAGTCAACCATACCAAATATCACTGCTACTATATACCCTATCACTATTGAAATTATTATGGATGCCACTTTCAGAAAACCTTTTCCAAATTGATTTAAAATTAGTGTCAATAACAGTGTAAATATAGCCAAAGAAAAATTAGCAACTACATCAGGGCTATGAACATCAAATGATACTGCATAGTCAAATGAAGAACTCATAAGTGATAACCCAACTGCTAAAACAACACTTCCTGTAACTGTAGGTGTAAAATATTTATGCAAATATTTTACTGCATATGGTCCTACTAAAGTTAAGACTAAACTTCCTACAAGTACTGCCCCAAAAGCTCCAGCAATACCGACATCATTATTCGTACTTAAGGCAATTAATGGTGCTACAAAGGTGAAACTACCACCAGTAACAATTGGTAACCGTGACCCTATTGGCCCAATCCCCATAGATTGCAGTATGGTGCTCACTCCTGCAATCAACATCGAACATTGAATCAAAAATGCAGTCTCACTTAGTGAGAGACCCATGCCAACAGCTACTAAAATAGCACCAGACATAGTACCCGCAAAAGCAGAAAAAACATGTTGCATACTAAGCGGTATTGCTGTTAGAAGCTTTGGCTTGTCGTTAAATCCATACTTGTAATTTTCCATATCTTACCCCTTATCGCTCCCGCCATTGCCGCCAAATGTATGGAGCTATGTAATAAATTATTAGTAACCTTAAAAGTTAGAGCCTAATAAATATTGCACAGTTAAATTATGAAGTTTTAGTTATACATTTTGAAATTAGAAAAGCTCTAATTTAAGGAGTGGCGGAGGATTACTTACTAAAAAAATAAAACGTTTGCCTCAGCATTATTTTTATTTTCTGTAAACTAGGTAATTAATCCGATTTTTAATTGTATTATACAGTCACGATTTTAGACTGTCAAGATTATTCTGACAATTTATTTTTGTCTTTATGAGAATTTCTTAAAATAAAAATAATACTTATTTTGTAGAATAAAGTCAGTATTAAAATTCTTTAATTCTTAAATTATAGTTATTTTTTTATCATTTCCAATCAACTTTATAAGATATATATAAACAATTCCAACTCAATCTAATGCAACTTTACATGTTATATTCCTACAATAAACATAATATATAATACTCACCAATCCTCCTTCTTAACCAGTTAGAATTATTCTCCATCAAACAACTGTCATACTATAATAAATACTACATTTTACATATACTAATGACTAATAAATATATCTCTAAAATTCTAACTATATGTTATATTATTTTAATATATACAACATAATTTCAATTGTTTCTATGACTTTTAAGTCGTAAAATATATAATTATTCCTTTAATGTAGTTTTTATATAGCCGTTATAATTTTATCATTTTTTGTTTATAAAACATTTTTTCCAAAGCGATATAATTATTTATTTATCTAATTTTTCTACATAATTTAACGATTAAAAATATTAATTTTTCATTGTATAATGAAAATATTTTTTGTATATTTTTTATATTCATCTTCACTATTATTAAAATAAATTAAATTTTATTACTAAAAGTAAAAACGAAATATGATTTTTATTTAAATAAATTTCACACTTCGTCTTTACTTATTGGATACTTATTTTATTTATAAATTCCTATTATTTTCAAGAATTTATTTTTTTAATACTTCACCACATTGAATATCAGTGACCTTCCCCTCCTCCAATGAGATTTTACCATTTACAATTACATATTCAACACCTTTAGCTAATAATTGTGGTTTTGAGAAATCGACTTCTTCTGACCTAGGATAACTATAGTTTTCTATATCAATAACAACTATATCAGCTATTTTTCCTTCTTCAAGGATACCTCTATCTTTTATTTTAAATTGTCTAGCTGGTAATGAAGTAACTCTTCTTACAATTTCTTCTAGTCTTACACCTGATTTTCTATACATATTGAAGAAAATTGGAAATGCTCCTCTTCTTTGTAGTTCAAACCATGACATACCTCCACCTACACTAAACAAACAATCTGAGCCAACCATAACAAATGGATTGTCAATTATTTTATTATCATGTAATTTATCTGGGAAATCAGCTCTATACATCCCACCTAAACAAAAGATAAGCTCTTCATCTCCATATAAAAGTAAATCAAGTAATAATGTATCTTCATCCACACATTTTTGAATGGCTATTTCACGTATTGATTTTTTTTCCATATCAGTATCTTTAGTGTTTAGAAGTATTATACTTCCTCTATCTCCAAGTATAAATGCCTCTTTTAATATAAGTGCCCTTCCTTCTTCATTTTTAAGAGCATCCATTACTCCATCCATACCTAGCTCAAATAAGCTAGATGATATTGCCATAATAAATTGAATCACTCTTTTCTTCTTCATACAATGACCAGAACTTCTTGGTACTGTATCAACCATTATATCAACGCCATTGTATCTAGCTCTTAATATCTCATTAAAGGCTTCTATTTCAACGGGGCTTAAGTGAGATACTTGTACTCTAGCCCCACTTTTTTGACCAACCTCTATAGTTTCTTTTACTGCATTATATCTTCCTATATAATCTCTAATATGAGATGTATATATACCATCATGCTCTTTAATTAACTTTGCGATATCAACCAGTTCATTGATATCAGCATACTTACTTGGAATATATGCCAATCCAGTAGATATTCCAAAAGCCCCACTTTTCATACCATCATTTATTATATTTGTAATTTCTTTTTTTTCTTCTTCTGTAGGTGGTCTATCTTTAGAACCTCCCATAACACTCCATCTTATAGTTCCATGACCCAATAAAAATCCCATATTAATAGAAATGCCACTTTTAGATATAAGGTCACAATATTCTGTAAAATTATTCCAATATTTATTTTTATCTATAAGATATTTTTTCTCTTCTTCAAGTAATAAGCCGTTTTTATACATATACTC
This sequence comes from Clostridioides sp. ZZV14-6387, assembly GCF_020657835.1. Taxonomy (NCBI): domain Bacteria; kingdom Bacillati; phylum Bacillota; class Clostridia; order Peptostreptococcales; family Peptostreptococcaceae; genus Clostridioides; species Clostridioides sp. ZZV14-6387. Next base: position 9,437 of record NZ_JAGWCW010000033.1, on the reverse strand, counting down.
ATATACATTTTCAGAAGAATATGGTGTTATAGAATGCCCACAATTACCATTTATAGTTGTTGTAACTCCTTGTTTTAGGAATTTTTCAAATTTGCCATCTAGTATTGCTACTATCTCTTCATGAACATGAGGGTCAATAAATCCAGGAGTTATAACTTTTCCATGACAATTAATTATTTTGTTTGTTTCTTCATTTATCTCAGAATCTATTTTAACTATTAAATTGTCTTTAATTGCTATATCTCCATAAAAACCAACATCTCCAGTACCATCTACTATAAATCCATTTTTTAAGATTAAATCGTATATCAAGATATTCCCTCCCTAAAACTGTACTTTTAAGTAATTTTTTCTGTAACTTTTTGTACATTAAAACTGAATTATAATATTTAAGAATTTATTATCATTTAAATGTTATTAATCACTAAGTTTATCTTTATACATAGCTCTTGCAATTAATATAGTCCCAAATACACATATAAGAACTACTAAAGATTGTGGTATTATACCTTGCTTTGATAGTGTAATCGTTAATACAGATATTACAATTGCTACTATACCTAATTTTTTATCTTGTAAAAATACTTGTCCAAATACTGACCCAAATAAAGCTGGTAATATTAAATTTAGTTTTTCTACTACTTCAGCTGGAATCTTAGATAATACACTTCCTCCTAGAATTACTCCTATAGTTAATATACTTATATTCACTAAGATAGATATAGCTATACCTATTGTAGATATTATTGAACCTTCTTCTGTTCCTGATTCAACTTCTGCTGCCTTTTGAGCTGCTATTGAACATGGTAGTCTCATATTAGATATATTTCCAGAAAGAAAACTCATATAAGTTCCTGGTATACCTAAAATTGGCGAATAAGAAACTGGCTCTATTATGTAGTTTGGAGCACTCATGCTAACAATTGCCATTGTACTTGCCAATAATGCTGATATTGGAGGCATAATACCAAATCCAAAACTCAAAATTATTCCAGGAACCAAAGCTGCTATAATACCTAAAGATAATGTCAATCTTCCATACCTTATCATAAAAGGTAAGTACTCTTCATTGTATATAGATTTTACTTTACTCATAAAACTTCCCCCTTTATATTACTGAAGCTATTATCATTCCACTGAACATTGATATTGTAAGCCCCCACTCTCTTAACCATTTTATATTTTTCTTTTTTTCAATTATACATAATATTATCATTATAGCCATCCCACTTATACATGCAATTGTTCCATTATCAAAACGTAACACCCTATCAGCATTTAAATATGCAAATGAACCTAGCATCGCTCCTAAAGATATTATTGGTATAAATGATTTCTTTCCACTAGATATAACATTAGTTATCTTATCCAATTTATGCCCAAACAGTAACGTGAATATTATCCATCCTAAAGAACCAAGTATCATAGTCCAAACTGCATTTGTAAATGCCAATTCTGTCATTTCAGGAGAACCCAAAGTTATACCTAGCGCATCTGTTCCAAACCCTGCTGACATAGATTCAAAAATTACAGAACCTATAAACGATAATCTCATCCATGCTATAGGTCCACCCATTGTAACTATAAGCGATACCATTCCAGCAAATATAGTCATTGAAGGTCCTATAGCTGAAATAGCACTACTTTTAACAGCTGATTTTATTTGTTTATCTGTTATTCCCATTGTTTTACCAACTTTACAAGACTTTATAGCAAATATAAGGGATTGTACCACTACTATTGATACTGCTACTGTACTTGCTATCCACAAGAGTGGATGATTAGCTAATTTTAAATAATCCATTTATAAAACCTCCCTATAAATCCTCAACTTTTATTAATACTTCTACTCTGTTTACTTATTTCCACACCTGCTTTAACACTCTAAGTATATTTCCTCCTAGTACCTTTTCTATTTCCTCATCACTGTACCCATTTTTTACTAAATATCTAACAATATTTTTTGAAGTCTCAGTTGGATTCTCAAGCCCTTTTACATATTCTACTTTAGGATGTTCTTTTGTACCTGTTATCTTTTTTATATCAAATTTAGCAGCTAATACTGAGTGTAATTTTACATGGTCACCATATACTGTATCTGGACCAAATGCTACATGGTCTATTCCTACTAAGTTTTTGATATACTCAAAATGCTCCATAAATGAATCTATTGAATGTTCTTTATTTTTCTCAGTTATCGTAGTATGAGGTGCTGCTTCTACACCTATAACTCCTCCTTTTTTAGCACATGCTATTAACACTTCGTCTGGAGTCAATCTTTTCGTATCCCATAAGCCTCTTGCTCCAACATGACTTAATATTATTGGGTCTTTACTATACTCTATAACATCAAGTGTTGTTTGTACTCCAACATGAGAACAATCTATTGCCATACCAATCTTATTCATTCTTTCAATAGCTTTTCTACCAAAATTTGTAAGACCTCCATCTTTCTCTTCTTTTAATCCAGAGCCTAATGCATTGGATTCACTGTATGTGATACCCATTAACCTTATACCAAATCCATATAATATATCTATTCTATCAAGTTCATTCTCTATTGGTGCTGCTCCTTCTAGTGTTGGTATCAATGCCACTTTACCTTCACTTTTAGCTCTATATATGTCTTCCACTTTTTCACACTTTATAACAAAATCTTGGTGTGCTAAATCACATAACCTCATACCTAAATCAATTAGTATATCATCCCATTTCCATCCAGCATTTGATGTTATTGTGCACACACCATCCATTAAATTATCAAATATAGCATCATAATATCCTCTTGACAATGCTTCATAGGCACATCTTTGTTTTCCTTCTCTGTTGTATTCAAATATATCTCTTTCTAAATGTTCTGGGAATAAAACTGGATGTTCATGTAGAGATATAAATACTTTTTCATCTACTATACTTTTAACTTTAGCTTCTTGAACATCATCTAACTCGATAAGATACTCTTCTACTCTCTTATCTCCTTTACACATCTCAATAGATGAGATATCTTTTCCCTTTTCTAAATAACTATAAGCTTCGTATCCTTTATAAGCTGACTTCATAACAACATCCTCCAAATTTTACAATTTTTTTATATTTTCACTATATAGCAATTGATATGCCAAAATATAAGTTTTAATTGCACATTAAATTTTTCAAAAAATAAAAACGGTAGTAAAATGACGATTTACTACTGTTTATTCGAAATAATATTTTTTATTTTTAATTCAATATTTTTTAAATTATCTCAATATTTGAAATAATTTTATTTATCTAAGATTATCTTAGGGGATTTTTAGGGGATTTTTCATTTTTAATCCCCTATATTTCCCCCTTAAATTTTACATATGATATAAAGTTCTTTCCTTCATCAGTTATAAAGCTCCCTTGTTTTTTTACTCCAGATGATAGTAATCCATGATTTTTTAACTTATCTATTCTTTTTCTAATTTGGTCTACACTTAATGTTATACTTCTTTCTTTTAAAATTTCTTGTAATTTATTTCTTCCTAAGGATATATTTTTATTATTCCAATTTTCTATACTCATCAATATACAAATACTCTCACTAAAGAAATTTGATTGTTTAAAATCTAGTATAATTGAATCAAAATTTTCATTAACTAGAGTATTGTTATTTTCAAATTTAAATTGTTCTGGCAAATGCTCATAGTCTACCCTATCTTCCTCCACTATGGTGTCTATATAATAAATCAAATTTTTAAGTTCTCTTACATTACCTGGCCACTCATACAGTTTTAATACCTGCATCGACTTTTCTGTAAAACACTTATTACTATTTATTTCATTCAAGAAATACTTACTTATAAGAGATATATCTTCCTTACGTTCTCTAAGCCTAGGTATTTCTATATGCAATACATTAATCCTATAATACAAATCTTCTCTAAAAGAACCTTCTTTGATTTTTTTCTTTAAATCCTTATTTGTTGCAGCTATAATTCTAACATCCACAGGTATAATTTTACTTCCTCCCATTCTCATGACTTCTTTTTCTTGTAAGACTCTTAACAATCTTTGTTGTACATCTAGAGAGATGTCACCTATCTCATCCAAAAAAATTGTTCCTGTATGTGCTCTTTCAAATATCCCTATTTTCCCACCTTTTATAGCTCCTGTAAAACTTCCCTCTTCATAACCAAAAAGTTCGCTTTCAATAAGTGTATCTGATAAAGAAGATAGATTTACTGCAACAAAGGGCTTATCTTTTCTTAGAGATTCATTGTGTATTGCTTGAGCAAATATTTCCTTTCCTGTTCCATTTTCACCAAGTATCAACACAGAAAAATCTGTAGATGCTATTTTTCTTGCAATATTAATCTTTTCTTTTATTATTTTACTTTCGCCTACAACATTATCAAATGTGTACTTTGATACAAAGCCTTTTGTCTGAAATTTATTTTGAATCTTATCCTCAAGTATCTGAATTGCACTTATATCTTTAATACTTATAATACTTTTTATACGTTCATTATTTTCATACACATTTACTTTATTAATTATGAGTTTTTTGTTATTTAGACTCACTACTTCATCACTAACTTCATCCTCTTGAAAAAATATTTTTTTAATAATTTTATCACTAAATAAATCCATAAAATTATTAGATATAATCTCATTTTGGTCTATCCCAACTAGATTAGAAAATACTTTATTGCAATATATAAACTTTCCTAGCTTATCAATAGAAGCAATACCTTCATCAATAATCTCCAAAAAACTCTTCATAGTTTTATTCATAGTTGTATAATACCTATATCCACTTACTGTATCTTCATTATATTTTTCTTTAATAATATGTAACTTATCTATAGATATGTTCAGCTTTGTAAAGATTTCTATGACTGTATTTATATCGATTATTTTATCCCCTATATCAATTATTTGCTTCACATTTTGTGGTACATTATTTCTACTTCCTGTAATAATCCCAATTTCACATTTAGACTTATTGCATCCTGGATAATATGGTATTAGATTAATATGAATTAGGCCTAGTTTTCTAATTATCTTGGTTGTTTCATCTGCTGACTCTTTATAATCATCTATGACCATAACTTCAGAATCATTTTCTATACTTATTATCTGGTTTATATTTTCAATGTTTATTGTACGATGTATTATTACAATAGGTATATTTTTATCGATATTATTGTGTATATGTTCTTTTATCTCATTATCTGAACATACTATAAGCTCATACTTTAATACTTCAATATCAATTCTATCTATATAGACCAAGTTATCTATATTACAAAATTCTCCAAATATATTTTCTAACTGTTTTGATGTATCTATATTTATTTTGTCATCTGTTGATATAAATAAAATATTATGTTTTTTCATACCATCACCTCCTGTTTAGTGAATATAGAAACTAATAATTTGGTCTATTGTAGCACTTTTTAAAAAAGTTTTAAATCTTAAAAATCATATTTTATATCATTTGGTATTATTTTCTACAAAAAGCCTGTGTATGCTGTCTTTTTTATATATCATTTAATTTCTAGTATGATTATTTTGACGTTGTTGAAATAATAACAAAAATTTAATATAATATTGTTAATGCATCAACGAATTGGAGGACGGTTCATGAATAAAGAAGAACAAGTCATAACAGGCTTTAGGAACTTATTTAACAAACTGGCTTGGCTTAATAAGTCTAAGATGGAAGAAGCTCTTAAGGATTATAAACCTTCTGAGGTACATTGTATAGAATACATTGCAAAAAATACAGATTCCAACGTAACAAAACTTGCAGAATCTTTTTATATGACTAGAGGAGCTATGAGTAAAGTAACTAAAAAACTCATGAAAAAAGGCTATATTGAAAGTTATCAAAAACAGGATAATAAAAAAGAAATCTATTTTAGGCTTACGAAGCAAGGAAAAGCAATTAATAAGGTTCATGAGGAACTTCATAGAGAATTTCAAGAAAGAGATAAAACTGTATTTGAAAATGTAACAGAAGAACAACTTAACAGTATGATTAACCTTGTAGAAAAATATAATAAGCATTTGGACGCAGAGATTAAAAAACTTGATATAGATATTAAATCAGAATAAATTCAAATGAATAAAATTACAGGCAACCAGACTCTAATGAGAACAGGTTGCTTTTTTATTTTCATTTTTTGTTGACAAAGAAACAAAACGATGATACGATAAATATGTTTCCAAGGAATCAAAATAAACTTTTGAAAGGAGAATTTAAATGTTCAAATTTAAATCAAACAATAAACAAAACACAGAACAAACTCTAAATAAAAAGGCTTTAACATTTGGTCTTATGTCTGTGTTTCTTTGTGGAATAGGCTTCAGTATTATAAATCCTGTTGTGCCATTCTTAGTACAGCCTTATATAACTAATCCCCAAAATCAAGCTATAGTCGTTACTCTACTTACATCCATTTATGCATTCTGTGTATTTTTTGCTGCTCCTGGGCTTGGAGCTTTGAGTGACAGATATGGTCGACGCCCTTTACTCTTAATATGCTTCTTAGGCTCTGCAATTGGATACTTAGTCTTTGGTATAGGAGGAGCTCTATGGATACTATTTGTTGGACGTATAATAGAAGGTCTAACAGGAGGTAGTATAAGTACTATTTTCGCATATTTTGCAGATATCACTCCTATAGAACAACGAACAAAATACTTTGGATGGGTTAGTGCAGTTGCAGGTGCAGGTGCTGCTATAGGGCCCACTATTGGTGGATTACTTGCAAGATTTGGTTATTCTGTACCTATGTATTTTGGTGCTACAATTACTTTATTAAATTTTATCTATGGATTCTTTTATATGCCTGAGAGCCTTGACAAAACTAATAGACTTAAGAAGATTACATTGGTGAGATTGAACCCATTCACGCAACTCACGAATGTACTTTCAATAAAGACATTAAAAAGGTTGCTTATATCAGGATTTTTACTTTGGATACCCAATGGCTCTTTGCAGGCTATCTTCTCTCAATTTACATTAGATACTTTTAGTTGGGGACCTACACTAATTGGACTTATGTTTTCAATTATGGGTATACAAGATATAATCTCACAAGGCTTTATAATGCCAAAACTTTTGTTAAAATTTAGTGATGTACAAATAGTAATTCTAGGAATGGTTTCAGAGATTACAGGTTACTGTTTTATAGCCACATCAGCTTTATTCTCATTCTATCCTCTTTTTATTATTGGAATGTTTATATTTGGCTTTGGTGATTCAATCTTTGGACCTTCATTTAACGGCATGGTATCCAAATCTGTAGATTCTAGTGAACAAGGAAGAATTCAAGGAGGTAGCCAGTCAATTCAATCTTTAGCAAGAATAATTGGACCTATTATTGGAGGTCAAATCTATGTATTATTTGGTCATGCTTCTCCTGCTTTTATGGGTATAATACTTATATCAGTAGCTATATCAGTCCTATACAAGGGTATACAAATAAATGAGTGAGCACATACTTTATTCAGATAAATATCTATTTTTATTTTCGATTATATATTTATTAATATTATTTATAAAGAAATTTTTTCTAAATAATATACATAACACTTAACTTTAGGAACATATAATAATAGGGTCTCAGAACTAGTGATAGTTCTAAAACCCCATTTGTCTATAGTATATGAAGTGACATAAGACTTCATCTATACCACTTTATATAATATTACTTTATTTTAAATATTCTAAAATATTTCTATCCCTCTAAAAACTGTAAAAATTCCTGATTAAATAGTTTGAGTTCATCATAGAATATAGCATGGCCACTATACTCAAAAGTATATAAAGTTGAATTCTCTATTTTTTCATTCATAAAAACTGCAAACTCATATGGGCATACCTGGTCTAGTTTTCCATGAAAGATACCTGTTGGCACTCTTACACATTTTAAATCGTTAAATAATTCTTCATCTCTTAAAGATACTGCTGTTGCAATTGTACCAATGCCTGATGCTCTAAAACCAATATCGTCAAACCACCTTCTAAAGCTTTCAGGTGGATTTGATGCAAATACTTTTTCTCCAAAATGGCTTACCATTGCTGGTCTATCAGTACATGCCTGAGCTATCAGTTTATTAACATCTTCACGTGTCATGCCATATGGAAACTCTGGAGGTCTTTGTACAAATGATGGTGCAGCAGCAGCAAACAATGCCAACTTTGATACCCCATATCCATGAAACAGGCTCATATATCTAAGTACAATTGCTCCTCCCATTGAAAAACCAACAAGAGTAAAATCTTTTAATCCAATAGCATGTACTACCTTATAAATATCATCTGCTAATTGGCTATAAGTATATCCTCCTGATGTTGCACTAGATTTACCAAAACCCCTTAAATCAATTGAAACTGTTCTATATCCGAGTTTTGGCAGTATGTTAGTTTGATATTCAAATATCTTATGTCCTAATGGCCAACCATGTATAAAAAGTACTGTTTTTTTAGCACTCGGATTTAAATCATAAACTGCTATATTTATATCATTTACATATACATAATACATATCAATAGCAACTCCCTTCAAGAAAATGTATGATAGTAATTTTATATATATGAATAAAATGATGAATAACTAAACTTTTGAGTTTATCTACAATACTTTTCTATTGCTTTTTTAAATAGACCTACATGAACCTTTTCATCTAAAATTATTCTATTTAATATGGCTTTTTACTTATACAATTATTTTTAATTATTCATCCTTACCTGCTACTGATAGTTCTTTAATAACAACTGAAGGTGAACCTATACTACTCATTGGAAATTCCAAATCATCCCCTATAACTTCAATATCTTTCAACAAGTCAAAATAGTTTCCTGCTACTGTAATTTGCTCTACTGGAAATACTTTTTTACCTTCTTTAATATAAAAACCTTTAGCTGCTAAAGAAAAATCTCCTGTTACTGAATTTGCACCTGAATGAAGACCTGCAAAACTAGTAACCATCAAACCTTCACCTATATAATTCATAATTTCATCTAGAGATTTATCCCCTTTCTCTATATAGAAATTAGTTGGATGTATACCTATAGGTGATGAATATGAAGATTTTATTCCATTTCCTGTAGTCTTTACACTTGCCTTATTAGCCGTCTTTAAATTATGAAGTAAAGTTATAAGCTTTCCATTTGAAATGACTTCTTTTTTAAATGTAGCTACGCCCTCATCCTGAACCTCCCATGACTAAAGTCACAGGGTTCCTGTTTCATAGAATTTCGCATACTAAAATATGTCTTACCAATTCTCCACAGGCTATCCCCGTAGTTCCTACGGTTCTTACATAAGTTATCTATTTTAAACTGTTATTAGTCTTAATCCTTCTTTTAGTATATTTATACTTGCATTTATATCTCTATCGTGAGTTACATTACAACAAGGACAAATCCATTCTCTTATACTTAAATTCTTAACTTCCTC
>NZ_JAGWCW010000032.1:0-50611 GCF_020657835.1 Clostridioides sp. ZZV14-6387 | reverse complement strand
AGTGGTTTAAGGAGCTGGTCTTGAAAACCAGTGACTTCGAAAGGGGCCGTGGGTTCGAATCCCACCCTCTCCGCCAAATGCCCAGATAGCTCAGTCGGTAGAGCAGGGGACTGAAAATCCCCGTGTCGGTGGTTCGATTCCGCCTCTGGGCACCAAAATATGGCGGTATAGCTTAGTTGGCTAGAGCGTTCGGTTCATACCCGAAAGGTCATAGGTTCGACTCCTATTACCGCTACCAAAATTTAATGTGGGCCATTAGCTCAGTTGGTTAGAGCGCCCGGCTCATAACCGGTAGGTCTGGGGTTCGAGTCCCTGATGGCCCACCACATTAAATTATGAATACATGGTGGGTATAGCTCAGTTGGTTAGAGCGCCAGATTGTGGCTCTGGAGGTCGTGAGTTCGACTCTCATTATCCACCCCAACTAATACGGTCTATTAGCTCAGTCGGTAGAGCACCTGACTTTTAATCAGGGTGTCCCGCGTTCGAGTCGCGGATAGATCACCAAAAAGGCGGCGACATAGCCAAGTGGTAAGGCAGTGGACTGCAACTCCTTGATCCCCAGTTCGAATCTGGGTGTCGCCTCCAATAAAAATGCGCTCATAGCTCAACTGGATAGAGTGTCTGACTACGAATCAGAAGGTTAGGGGTTCGAGTCCCTTTGGGCGCACCATATAAACATCGAGGGATTATAGCTCAGCTGGGAGAGCACCTGCCTTACAAGCAGGGGGTCACAGGTTCGAGACCTGTTAATCCCACCAGTGCAAACCTCTAGTAATTTTACTAGAGGTTTTATTTTTGATTAAAAAAGTTTTTATATTTTGGAGGTAAGGAACTTGTATATAATAATAGGAAATGAAATAGTTGATAGCGAAGAACTAAAAGTAACTATAGATAAAAATAGCAAATTTAAAGTTGAAAAAGATTTAAGTAAAAGTACAAAGAGAGAAGATGTAATTGCGTATCAGTTAAGTATAGATTTGAGTTACTTAGATACTATAATAAGTGAACAATATGATTCTGTTAACTTATCTGATGAAGAAAAATTTGATGAATATATGACTTTATCTGATGAACTTGCACTAGATTTAGAAGAATTTATGCCAAAATACACAATAATAAATGCTAGAGCATATAAATTAGATGAGGTAGATGGAGTCGTAAAAATAATATTGGCTATAGCTTATGCAGATTTAGGTCATTTAAAACTTTCAGATGTAGTGAAGAGGGTATCTAGACAAATAGATTAGGGTATGAACGATATTAAAAAAATATATAAAATCTTACGTAAAGATGAAAATAATTATGTAAACGTAAGAAAAAACAGTATAAAATCAAGTCAATTGTAGAAATTTTCACATAAATTTGCCTGAAATTCCATAAAAAATGCCTTAATTTTAGTGAGGTAAATTGAGTTTACACAGTCTAAAAATTACTTATATTTATAAATTTATCTTATTAATTAAGGAACTTGCTTAAACATCTTCAAAAATAAAGTATTTTAGTCTATAATCTTTAATATTACACAAACAATAAAGGAGAAGAATAGAGTATGCTTAAAAAGTTTAATAAAATACTAGTAGCTAATAGAGGCGAAATAGCTATAAGAATATTTAGAGCCTGTTCAGAATTGGGGATAAAAAGTGTTGGTATATATAGTAAAGAAGATAAATATGGATTATTTAGAACAAAAGCAGATGAATCATATCTGATAGGGGAAGGCAAAGGTCCAATAGATGCATATCTAGACATGGATGGAATAATTGACTTGGCGAAGAGAAAAAAAGTTGATGCGATACATCCAGGATATGGTTTTCTAGCAGAGAATGCAGAGTTTGCTCGTAAATGTGAAGAGAATGGAATTACTTTTATAGGACCATCATCTAAAGTAATGAATATGATGGGAGATAAGATAAATTCTAAGAAAATCGCAAAAGAAGTTAATGTTCAAACTATACCAGGTGTAGAAAAAGCAATAAAAAGTACTGAAGAAGCAAAAGAAGTTGCAAATAAAATAGGTTATCCTGTTATGATAAAAGCATCTAACGGTGGTGGCGGTAGAGGTATGAGAATTGTACACCGCGAAGAAGACTTAGAGATTGAATATGAGACTGCTTGTAGTGAATCAAGAAAAGCTTTTGGAGAAGATATCATATTTATAGAAAAATATATAGCTGATCCAAAACATATAGAAGTTCAAATATTAGGAGATAACTATGGAAATATAGTTCATTTATACGAAAGAGACTGTTCTGTTCAAAGAAGACACCAAAAAATAATAGAATATGCCCCAGCTTTTTCACTAGATGATAAAGTAAGACAAGAAATATGTGAAGATGCAGTTAAATTATCAAAACATGTTGGCTATTCTAATGCTGGTACATTAGAGTTCTTAGTAGATGCTAATGGTGGACATTATTTTATAGAAATGAACACAAGAGTACAAGTTGAACATACTGTAACAGAGATGGTTACAGGAATAGATATAGTTCAAAGTCAAATACTAATAGCTCAAGGTTATAGTTTAGATAGTGAAGAAATAAATATAAAATCACAAGATGATGTAGAAATAAGAGGGTATTCTATCCAATGTAGAATAACTACAGAAGACCCTAAGAATAAATTTATGCCTGATACAGGAAAAATTCAAGTTTATAGAACTGGTTCAGGATTTGGTATAAGACTAGATGGTGGAAATGGATTTACAGGTGCAAATATAAGTCCTCACTATGATAGTTTGTTAGTTAAAACAATTTCTTGGGATAGAACATTCCAAGGAGCTATAAATAAAACTATAAGATCAGTAAAAGAGCTTAGAGTTAGAGGAGTTAAAACTAATGTAGGATTCTTAGTTAATGTTTTAAATAATCCTATATTCTCAAATGGTAAATGTAGTACTAAGTTTATAGATGAAAATCCAGATTTATTTGAAATAACAGAAAGTAAAGATAGAGGTACAAAATTACTTCAATTTATAGGGGATGTAATTGTAAATGATAATGCTTGTAAAGAAAAACCATTATTTGATGCGTTACATGACCCAAGAATGGATAAAGATGGTTCAAAGGCAGAAGGAAGCAAAATACTTTTTGATAAGTTAGGTAAATCTGCATATATAGAAAAGATAAAAAATGATAAGAAATTGTTGCTAACAGATACAACAATGAGAGATGCACATCAATCATTATTAGCAACAAGAATAAGAACATATGATTTATTAAAAGCTGCTCAGCCAACAGAAAAATATCAAAAAGATTTATTCTCACTTGAAATGTGGGGTGGAGCTACTTATGATGTTGCATATAGATTTTTAAAAGAATCACCTTGGCGTAGATTACAAAAGCTAAGAGAGGAAATACCAAGTATAATGTTCCAAATGTTGCTTAGAGCATCAAATGGAGTTGGATATAAAAACTACCCAGATAATGTAATAGAAGAATTTACAAAAGAATCTGCTAGACAAGGTATAGATGTATTTAGAATATTTGACTCATTAAACTGGGTTGAAAATATGAAACCATCTATAAATACAGCTTTAGAAACTGGAAAAATTGTTGAAGCAACTATGTGTTATACAGGTGATATACTAGATAAGACTAAAACTAAGTATAATCTAGAATATTATATTAAGATGGCACAAGAATTAGAAAGTTTAGGAGCAGATATAATAGCAATAAAAGATATGTCAGGACTTCTTAAACCATATTCAGCTTACACTCTAGTTAAAGAGCTAAAGAAAAATATAAAAGCACCAATACATTTACACACTCATGATACAAGTGGAAATGGTGTAGCAACTTGTTTGATGGCATCAGAAGCTGGTGTAGATATAATTGATGCTGCATTAGAATCTATGGCAGGGCTTACAAGTCAACCGTCACTTAATGCGATAGTAGAAGCTCTTAAAAATACAGAAAGAGATACAGGTATAGATTTATTTGGATATGATGAGTTAGGTAAATATTATAAGGATTTAAGAAAAGTCTATAGCAAATTTGAAAGTGATTTAACTAACTCTTGCGCAGAAATATATAATTTTGAAATACCAGGTGGTCAATATACAAACTTAAAACCTCAAGCTGATAGTTTAGGATTAGTTAATAGATTTGACGAAGTTAAAGAAAAATATAAAGAAGCTAATGAAGTAGTAGGAGATATAATAAAAGTTACTCCATCTTCAAAGGTTGTAGGAGACTTAGCTATCTTTATGACTAAAAATAAATTAGATAAAGACAATATAATTGAAGAAGGTAAAAACTTATCATTCCCAGATTCTGTTGTGGACTACTGTAAAGGTATGATTGGTCAACCAGAAGGTGGAATACCAAAAGATTTACAAGAAGTAGTTTTAAAAGGCGAAGAAGCTATTACAGTAAGACCTGGTTCATTATTACCAGCAGAAGATTTTGATGAAATAGCTAAATATCTGGATGAGAAATATGATATAAATGCTAATATAAGAAATGTTATAAGTTACGCTTTATATCCAAAAGTTTATGAGGATTATATCAAGCATTTACAACACTATAATGATATATCTAAACTTGAAAGTGATGTATTCTTCTATGGTTTAAATAAAAATGAAGAATGTGAAGTAGAGATAGAAGAAGGTAAAGTATTAACAATAAGATTAGTTGAAATCGGTGAAGTTAAGGAAAATGGATTTAGAACTATAGGATTTGAATTGAATGGAATGGTTAGAGAAGTAGAAATAAAAGATAGAAACTTCTCTGGTAAAATTCATAATGTTGAGAAAGCGGATATGAATGACCCTCTTCAAATTGGAGCAAGTATACCAGGAAAAGTTATAAAAATAATGGTTAAAGAAGAAGATGAAGTAAAAGCTAATCAACCACTAATAGTTATAGAAGCTATGAAAATGGAGACTATAATAGTTGCTAAGACTGATGGAGTAATTAAGTCAATCAAAGTAAAAGAAGATGATATGGTTGAAGATAAACAATTATTAATGATAATGAAATAATTGAATTAAGATAATTAAAAAAACACTCTAGAACATTTAATAAAAAATGTTTTAGAGTGTTTTTATTTATTTAAATTAAATTTTTGTTAAAAAAAAGAGGAAAATTACATCCATATGTAGAAATAAAGCTAGTAAGGAAAATGTTATCTAAAAATTCTAAAAATAATAAACATTTTCTGGACTATTTCTTAGGAAATAACAGCTAAGAGAAAATACATAAATTTAAAAGGTGGGTGCTTATATGAAGGTTTATGATAGTAAAATGTTGAGAAATGTAGCGGTATTAGGACATAGCGGATGTGGAAAAACAAATCTAATCGAAACTATAGCTTACACAGCAAACACTAATAAGATACCTAAATTAACAGACAAGGTAAATATGACTTATAGTATGGGATTAATACCTATAGAGTATAATGATTATAAGTTTAACTTATTGGATACCCCAGGATATTTTGACTTTAGCGGAGACGTTGTATCATCTCTTAGAGCAAGTGATGCAGCAATAATAGTAATAGATGCAACAGCACCTATTCAAGTTGGTACAGAGAAATCATTGGAACTAACTGAGAGTATTCCTAAGATAATGTTTATAAATAAAATAGATAATGAAAAAGCAAGATATAAAGACGCAATAGCAATGTTAAGAGAAAAATACAACAATAAGATAGTTCCTATGATAAGTCCTATATATAAAGATAAAAACTTTGTAAAGTTACATAATGTATTTGAAAACATAGATGATTTAGAAGGTGAATTCAAGGAACAAGCTATGAGTGTTAAAGAAGCATTAATGGAGCTTATAGCAGAGACAGATGACCAAATATTAGATAAATATTTTAATGGTGAAGAATTAACTACAGAAGAAATACAAAAAGGTATTGTTATAGGGATACAAAGAGGTGATATTATACCTGTAATATGTGGTTCAACTATAAATAATATAGGAACAAAAGAAATATTAGATACTATATCAAATTATCTAGAACCTATTTTTACAGAAGAAAGTAAACCATTTAGAGGATTGGTATTTAAGACTATGGTTGATCCATTTGTTGGTAAAATGTCATATATAAAAATTACTGAAGGTGTACTTTCTAAAGATAAAGATATCTTTAATATAAATAAAAATGTAAAGGAAAAGATAGCTAATATATATACATTGAAAAATAGTGAATTAGTGGAAGTAGAAAAAGCTAAAGCTGGAGATGTAGTAGTCGTAACTAAAATTAACTCTCTAAAAACAGGAGATACCATATCTATAGATAAAGATGCAGAAGCTTTGGAGAATATAGATTTCCCTAAGCCACAAATATACTATGCAGTAACTCCTAAGAATAAAGGTGATGAGGAAAAAGTAGCATCTGTATTAAATAAACTAGTAGAAGAAGACCCTACATTACATTCTTATAGAAATACAGAGACAAAACAAGCCCTTTTAGGAGGACAAGGAGAACTTCATATAAAAACAATTAAAAATAAAATGAAAGATAAATTTGGTGTTGATGTTGAATTAAATGACCTTAAAGTTCCTTATAGAGAAACTATAAAAGGGACAGCAGATGTACAAGGAAAACATAAAAAACAATCAGGTGGTCATGGTCAATATGGAGATGTAAAAATAAGATTTGAAAGATGTGAATCTGATTTTGAATTTACAGAAGAGATATTTGGAGGTTCTGTACCAAAACAATATATACCTGCAGTTGAAAAAGGTCTAAAAGACTCTATGCAAAAAGGTGTATTAGCTGGTTATCCTGTTACAAATATAAAAGCTACACTTTATGATGGTTCATATCATGATGTAGACTCTTCTGAAATGGCCTTTAAAATGGCAGCAAGTGCAGCTTTTAAAAAGGGTATGGAAGAGGCTCATCCAATACTACTAGAACCTATAATGAAATTAAAGATAACTGTGCCAGAAGAATATATGGGAGATGTTATGGGTGATATAAATAAGAGAAGAGGAAAAATATTTGGAATGGAGCCAGATAATAAAGGTAAACAAATAATATTTGCAGAAGCTCCACAGGCAGAAACATTTAAATATGCAATAGATTTAAGAGCAATGACACAAGGTAGAGGATACTTTGAAATGGAATTAGCAAAATATGGAGAAGTACCATCACAATTTGCAGAAAAAATAATTGGATTAGCTACTGCAAAATAATAAGCAAAATATAATAGTAAATAATTAATAGGATACTATTAAAAATATTTTTTGTATTTAAACTAGGTATAGGTTTTTTAGACAAACATATACCTAGTTTTTTATGTATTTTTAATGGATAAAAAATAAAAAGTACTTTCTTAAAAGGTTTAATAAAAAGAAAGTATTTTTTTATTATTATTTTTTAGAAATGTTTAATAATAAAAGTGAGAAGGTATATTTAAAATATAGAAGATATATAAAAGTATTGAGACCTAATAAAGCAAAAGTTTTAAATTTATTTATTATAAGTATAATAAATAAAACCTTACAATCAGTGAAGTCATAAACTCATATCTAGATTGTTATAAAAAATATAAAAATATATAATTTAGGGCTTTAAAAATTTAAATAATAGGTGTAAAATAATAGTCAAAGAAAGTCAAAATTAAAAAGGTGTGTGGTGATATTAATGGCAACTATGACAGATATAATTGAAAAATTTATTAAAGATTTGATGGAAGAAGATAATAGCATACAAATTCAAAGAAATGAACTAGCAAACTTGTTTAGTTGTGCACCATCACAAATAAATTATGTGTTAACAACAAGATTTACAATAGATAAAGGATATTATATTGAAAGCAAAAAAGGTGGCGGAGGATATGTTCAGATAGAAAAAATACGAAAAAGTAAAGATGGGCATATTAGAGAACTTTTAAATGAAAAGATAGGAAATCAAATATCATATAAAAAAGCAAAAGAATTATTGGAAAGTTTAAAAGAGTCAGGTCTAATTAGTGAAAGAGAATTAAAATTAATATTATATGCAATAGATGATAAATCATTATGTATGCCAATATATGAATTAAAAGAGAAGGTAAGGTCTAACATTCTAAAGAATATAATAATAGGGTTATTTAGTATAGAGGAGTGATAGTTTATGCTATGTCAAAAATGTAATAAGAATAAAGCATCCGTATATTATAATAAAATAGTCAATGGAGAAAAGACAGAAATGTACCTATGCAGTGAATGTGCAAAAGAGAATACAGAAATGAATTTTAATTTAGATATGCCTTTTTCAATGATGGATATATTCTCTAACTTAGGATTTCAACCAAAAAAAGAACTTGAAGAAAAGTTGGTTTGCCCAAACTGTAATATGACATACAGTGAATTTAAGAATAATGGAAGGTTTGGATGCAGTGAATGCTATAATGCATTTAGTAGTCAAGTAAATCCTATGCTTCAAAATATACATGGACATATAGAACATACAGGTAAGGCACCTAAAAAATCTTTTTATAAGATAAGTGTAGAAAATGAGATTAAGGAATTAAAAGAAGACTTAGATAGAGCTATAAAAAATGAGGAGTATGAATTGGCTGCTCAGTTTAGAGATAAAATTAAATATTTAAAAGGTTCTATTGACTAAGATTGGAGTGATATTATGAGAGAAAACATAGTCATGAAATCAAGAGTTAGGCTAGCTAGAAACTTAAATAATTATCCTTTTCCAAATAGATTAGATAAAGAAAGTGCTATGGAAATAATAGAAAAAGTAAAAAATGTATTTATGAATTCTAGTTTAGAACAAAAAGAAGAGTTTGATTTCTATAAAATTGAAGATTTAGATGAATCTAAAAAAATGCTTATGGTTGAAGAACATATAATAAGCCCTGATTTAGCGGAAAATGATAAAAGTGCAGTTATAGTAAAGAAAGATAAAACTGTAAGTATAATGATAAATGAAGAGGACCACATAAGAATACAAACTATGTGTGATGATTTAAATTTAGAATATGCATATAACATAGCAAATGAGATAGATGATTTGTTAGAATCAAGTTTAGAATACGCATTTAGTACAAAGTTAGGTTATCTTACATCTTGCCCAACTAATACAGGTACAGGAATGAGAGCTTCTGTAATGATGCATTTACCAGCATTAAGTCAACTAGGTTATATGGATGAACTTTATAAAATATCCTCACAAATAGGGATAGCTATAAGAGGTATATATGGAGAACGAACAGAAGCATTAGGAAACATATATCAAATATCCAATCAACTTACACTTGGAAGAACAGAATCTAACATCATAGAGAATGTAAGTGGTCTTACAAAAGATGCAATTTCAAAAGAAATAAAATCAAGAGAAATATTGCAAAAAAAATTAGGTATAAAATTAGAAGATAAAATATTTAGATCAATAGGTATTCTTGAAAATTCAAGAGTAATGAGTAGCTCAGAGGCTATGAGTCATCTATCAAATATAAAAATGGGCATAGAAATGAACTATATAGATAAATTAGATTTAAAAGCTATAGAACAACTTATGATAGGTATACAACCTGCACATCAGTCAATAATGTATAAGAGTGATGATGTTGAGAATAGAGATATAAATAGAGCAACATACATTAGAGAGACTTTGGAAAAATTAAGAGGAGGGATAAATTATGAACTTCAATAGATTTACACAAAGAGCTAAGAAGGCAATAGATTTAGCATTTGAATCAGCTAAAACCTTAGGACATAATATTGTTGGAAGTGAACATATACTTCTAGGTCTTTTAAGAGAAGAAGAAGGTATAGCTGCTAAGGTTCTAAGTAAAGTTGGATTTACAGAGGCTTATTTAGAGGGTAAAATAATTGATATGGAAGGCAAAGGAGACGGGATTCCAGAGGATATAGTATTAAGTCCAAGAAGTAAACAAATACTAGAACTATCAGGAATGTTTGCAAATAAATTAAAAACAAATTATATTGGAACTGAACATATACTATTATCTATCATTCAAGAAGGTGAAGGAATAGCTAATAAGATTTTAAATTATGCAGGAGTAAATGATAGAACTCTTGCCCAATTAACAATTGATATGATGGGAATTAGTGATAAAAATCAATATAAAGCAGAAAATAGTTACACGAGCAACCAAAATCAAGTGGAGTCTAAGGTACTTGATAAGTATGGAAGAAACCTTACTCTATATGCAAAACAGAATAAAATAGACCCAGTAATAGGTAGAGAAAAAGAAATACAAAGGGTAATACAAATATTAAGTAGAAGAACAAAAAATAATCCAGTGTTAATAGGAGACCCAGGAGTGGGTAAAACAGCTATAGCGGAAGGTTTAGCAACAAATATAGCTCTAGGAAATGTACCAGAAACATTAAAAAATAAAACATTATACTCTTTAGAAATGGGTTCTTTATTAGCAGGTGCTAAATATAGAGGAGAATTTGAAGAGAGAATCAAAGAAGTTGTAGATGAAGTTGTTAAAAATGGAAATATAATTTTATTTATAGATGAAATGCATACTATAATAGGAGCTGGGTCTACAGGAGAAGGCTCTATAGATGCATCGAATATATTAAAGCCAGCTTTAGCAAGAGGGGAAATACAAGTTATAGGTGCAACTACAATTGATGAATATAGAAAGCATGTTGAAAAAGATTCCGCACTAGAAAGAAGATTCCAACCAGTTATGGTAGATGAACCAAGTAAAGAAGATTCAATAAAAATATTAGAAGGATTAAGGGATAAATATGAAGCTCATCATAAAGTTAAGATAACTGACGACGCTATAAAGTCAGCTGTAGAATTATCAACTAGATATATATCAGATAGATATCTACCAGATAAAGCTATAGACTTGATTGATGAAGCCGCATCAAAAGTAAGATTAAAGGAAAATACACCTCCTTCAGAAATAAAAAAATTAGAACTAGAAATAGAAAATATAGATAAAGAAAAAGAAGAAGCTGTAAGATGCCAAGATTTTGAAAAAGCAGCAAAAATAAGAGATGAACAAGGTCTACTAAAAAAACAATTAGAAGATGTAAGAGAAAGATGGAATAAATCATCTAAACACTCTGATTTAGTTGATGGAGAAGTTATTGCTGAAGTAGTTGGCTTATGGACAGGAATACCTGTTAATAAAATTCTTGAAGAAGAAGCTGATAGACTTCTAAGACTTGAAGAAATCTTACACAATAGAGTCATAGGTCAAGAGCAAGCAGTAAAAGCTATCTCAAAGGCAATTAGAAGGTCAAGGGCAGGTCTTAAAGACCCTAATAGACCAATTGGTTCATTTTTATTTTTAGGTCCTACAGGAGTAGGTAAAACGGAGTTATCTAAGGCATTAGCAGAGGTACAGTTTGGAGATGAAAATCAAACAATAAGAATAGATATGTCTGAATATATGGAAAAACATGCTGTATCAAGAATGATAGGTTCACCTCCAGGTTATGTTGGTCATGATGAAGGTGGGCAATTAACTGAAAAGGTAAGAAGAAATCCATATTCAGTTATTTTATTTGATGAGATAGAAAAAGCTCATCCAGATGTATTTAATATTCTATTACAAATCTTAGATGATGGTAGATTGACTGATTCAAAAGGGAGAACTGTAGATTTCAAAAATACTATCATAATAATGACATCAAATGTTGGGGCATCTACGATTGGAAGACAAAAAACTTTAGGTTTTAGTATAGCTAAAGGAGATGAAGAAGAAAAGTCTCAATATGAAAAAATGAAAGAAAATATAATGGGTGAATTAAAACAGAGATTCAGACCTGAGTTTTTGAACAGAATAGATGATATAATTGTTTTCCATTCATTAAATGAAAACCACATATCAAAAATAATACTTTTAATGGTGGCTAAGTTACAAGAAAGACTAAAAGAAATGGATATAAAATTAGAAATGAGTGACGAAGCCGTTAAATTAATTTCTAAATCTGGATTTGATTTAGAATATGGAGCAAGACCTCTTAAAAGAGCTTTACAAAAAGAGTTAGAAGATGAATTATCTGAAGCAATATTAAAAGGTGATGTGAAAAAGGGAAGTAAAGTAGTAGCAAAAGTAAAAGATGAAAAAATAGTTTTTGAAACTAAATAATTTAATAGAGTTGCATTTTAAAATCTTGTAGATACAAGTTTTATAACTTAAACAAAATTTTAAGGGCAATGAATCTATAATAATTCATTGCCCTTAATTATTTTATTTAATCTTTACATATTGTCTTTCACATATGCTAAAATTATAGTATATAATAATAAATTAAGGATGATAAAAGTATGGCAAAAATAAAAACAAAATATGTATGTCAATCTTGTGGATATGAAACAGCTAAATGGCTTGGAAAATGTCCTGAATGTACAAAGTGGAATACATTTGTAGAAGAAGTAGACCAAAAAAGCACAAAAAAAGAGGTCTTTATAATAGATAAATCTTCATCTAAACCAGTTAGTATAAATTCAATAGAAAGCAAAGAAGAAGAAAGATTTACAACCGATATAAATGAACTGGATAGAGTACTTGGAGGAGGTATAGTTAAAGGTTCCTTAGTACTTGTTGGTGGAGACCCTGGTATAGGTAAGTCGACACTCTTAATTCAAGTTTCTAGTAACGTTGCTAATTTGGGAAAAACTGTTTTATATATAACTGGAGAAGAATCAGAATCTCAAATAAAAATGAGAGCTAAAAGATTAGGAATTAACTCAGAAAATCTGTATATATTTGCTGAAAATAATTTAAGCATAATTGAATCTTATTTAGAAAGTGTAAATCCAGAATTAATAATTCTAGACTCAATTCAAACTGTCTTTAGTCCAGAAATATCCTCGGCACCAGGAACTGTCAGCCAAATTAAAGAAGGTACTTCAAAATTTATGAAAATTTCTAAAAAAATGGGTATTTCAACATTTATAGTTGGTCATGTGACAAAAGAAGGCTCACTAGCAGGGCCAAAATTATTAGAGCATATGGTTGATACTGTTCTATATTTTGAAGGTGAAAGATATAATACTTATAGATTAGTGAGAGCTGTCAAAAATAGATTTGGCTCAACGAACGAACTTGGAGTATTTGAAATGAGAGATTTAGGATTAGTAGAACTTGATAATCCATCTAAAATTTTAATATCTGAGAAACCTAAAGATGTGGCAGGGTCAGTAATAATATCTACTGTAGAAGGTACAAGACCGATGTTACTTGAATTACAGGCATTAGTTTCACCTACAAGTTTTGGTATACCAAAGAGAACATCTACAGGTGTAGATTATAATAGAGTAGGTATGTTATTAGCAGTATTAGAAAAACGTGTAGGATTGCAAATACAAAATCAAGATGTCTATATAAACATAGTTGGAGGGATAAAAATAAATGAACCTTCAATTGATTTAGGAATAGCTATTTCTGTAGCATCTAGTTTTAGAAATATACCTATAGATGAAGATATAGCTGTTACAGGAGAAGTGGGTCTTACAGGAGAAGTTAGAGCAGTAAGTTTTATAGAAAAGAGAATAGCTGAATGTAAAAAACTTGGATTTAAAAAGATAGTAGTTCCTAGAAGTAATTATGAGGTTGTAAAAGACACCAAAGGTATAGAAATATGGCCAGTAGATAACTTAAGACAAGCCATAAATATAGTGCTTGGGAGGAATCAATAAATATGGAGAACTTTCTAGATAATAAAAATATGTTATATGCATTAAAAATGATATCTCCTGGAACTCCACTTAGATTAGGTCTAAACAATGTACTAAGAGCTAAGACAGGTGGCTTAATTGTAATTGCAACTAACGAAGATGTAATGAAAATAGTAGATGGTGGATTTGCTATAAATGCAGAATATTCGCCATCATATTTATATGAATTAGCTAAAATGGATGGAGCAATAGTTTTAAGTGGTGATATAAAGAAAATACTATTTGCTAATGCACAACTTATACCAGATTATTTTATAGAGACATCAGAAACTGGAACAAGACATAGAACAGCTGAAAGAGTAGCAAAACAGACTGGTGCTATAGTCATAGGAATATCACAAAGAAGAAATGTTATAACAGTTTATAGAGGAAATGAGAAGTATGTGGTCGAAGATATATCTAAGATATTTACTAAGGCAAATCAGGCTATACAAACTCTAGAAAAATATAAGACCGTATTAGATCAAGCTATAACAAATTTAAACGCTTTAGAGTTTAATGATTTGGTAACTATTTATGATGTTGCATTAGTCATGCAAAAAATGGAAATGGTAATGAGAGTTACAAGTATAATTGAAAAATATGTGATAGAATTGGGTGATGAGGGAACTTTAGTAAGTATGCAATTAGAAGAATTAATGGGTACAACTAGAATAGATCAGAAATTAATATTCAAAGATTATAATAAAGAAAATACAGAAATAAAGGAACTTATGAAAAAAGTTAAAAATTTAAATTCAGAAGAACTAATAGAATTGGTTAATATGGCAAAACTATTAGGGTATAGTGGTTTTTCAGAAAGTATGGATATGCCTATAAAAACAAGAGGCTATCGAATTCTTAGTAAAATACATAGACTACCAACAGCAATAATAGAAAACTTAGTAAATTATTTTGAAAACTTCCAGCAAATATTAGATGCGTCTATTGAAGAATTAGATGAAGTTGAAGGAATAGGTGAAATAAGAGCAACATATATAAAAAATGGACTCATAAAAATGAAACAATTAGTATTATTAGATAGACACATATGATGAATTTTAAATGAATTTTACTACTTTTTTCTTGAATATAATATACACTTTGGTCTATAATAGATAAGTATAACTAGGGGGTGAAGCATTGATAAGGAAAGTAACAAGGATATTGTTTATTTTACTTGGATTTACGATAGGTATAACGACCTATTTAACATTAATGAAAGATTTTGAAATATTAACATTTGGGAAAGAAACATATGGTTATATCGCAGCTGTAGTAGCAGGTATAATAATAGCCATTTTAGGATATCTTATAGAACCATGGGTTGTAAATAGAGTAAAAGAAATTGCTAAAATAGTGGATAAAGAATTATCAAAATATCCTCAAACTGATATATTGTTAGGGTCTATGGGGCTTATAGTAGGATTTGTGATTGCATATTTATTAAGTGGATTAGTAAATAGAATACCAATAGTAGGTGGGATACTATCTTTACTATTATATTTATTCCTAGGATATCTTGGAATGAAAGTTGCGCTTAAAAGTAAAAATGATTTATTTAATATTGGAAAATTAGGAAGATTAGCAAATCCTATTAAAGATAAAGATAAGGACAAAGAAAATAAAAAAGATATAAAAGCAATTCCTCCAAAAGTATTAGACACAAGTGTAATAATTGATGGAAGGATAGCAGATATTTGTAAAACAGGATTTATAGAGGGAAAACTTATTATTCCTGCTTTTGTTTTGGAGGAACTAAGACACATTGCAGATTCTTCAGATGATTTAAAAAGAGTAAGAGGTAGAAGAGGTCTGGATATATTAAATATAATTCAGAAAGAATTAAATATAGAAGTTGAAATAAGTGAGAGAGACTTTGACGAAATAGCTGAAGTTGATAGCAAATTACTAAAGCTTGCTCAAGTTTTAAATGGAAAAGTTGTTACCAACGATTATAACTTAAATAAAGTTGCTCAATTCCAAGGTGTTGAAGTATTAAATATAAATGAGTTAGCTAATGCCATAAAACCAGTTGCGATACCAGGTGAAGATATGGTTGTTCAAGTGGTTAAAGAAGGAAAAGAGGCTCAACAAGGTGTTGCATATCTAGATGATGGAACTATGATAGTTGTTGATGGAGGAAGAAAGCATATGAATGAGACTATAAAGGTGCTTGTGACATCTGTTCTTCAAACTCCTGCAGGTAGAATGATATTTGCAAAACCTAAAAATTAATATATTCAAATAAACCAATAGTTTGGGCTGTTTATTTTAAATAGATGGTCCAAATTTATTTATTTATAACGACAATGTTTAATGTATTCTTAAAGGTGAGGATTTAAATCAGAAAGCAGGGAGAATTTATGAGAAAAAAAATTATATCTTTCTTAGCAACATTTATCATAATATTAACATCGATGAGTCAATATAGTTTTGCAGATGATATGCCAACATATGGAAAAGTAGTATTTATAGATATGAATAGAACTAGTATGAGCAATATGTTGAGAATAAAATCATTGAGAGAAGAACTAGATAATAGAGGATATATCGGTCTAATGAACATAAGAGGCGATAAGGGTAGTGATGACAGACGGTCATATGCTAGTATGGGTGCTGGTGGAAGAGCTAATGTAGCTAATGAAGAAGATATTAATTTTGAGAGCTCAAGTAAAGATAGGGACATAGTTTTTAAAGCAGCTACAGGAAAAAATGCAAAAGGTATAAATAACTTAACCATAAATAAGTCTATAAATGAAAATTTAAACTTTGGGGAGTATGGTTCTGTACTAGGGTCATTAGGTCAAAGTTTATCTGATAATGGGCTAAAAACATCTGTGTTGGGAAATGCAGATATAATTGAAAATGGTCAACTCATAAAAAATAGAAACTTATGCCTAGTTGCAATGGATGAGTATGGGAGAATTCCTAATGGAAATGTAGATAATATAAATAAGAAAGATTTATCTATGCCTTATGGAATATCAACTGATTATAATAAATTGATTACAGAGACTAGAGAAGCTTACAAAAACAATGATGTAGTTTTTGTAGAGCTTGGAGATACATATAGATTAGATTTATATAAACCAAATCTAACTGAAGAAACATATGCGAGCATAAAAAATAACATAGAAAAAAATATAGATGTATACTTAAAAAATGTATTTTCTATGGTTGGAGAGAATGACACTGTTTATATATCAAGTGCATTTCCAAGTGACTTAGATTACAAAAATAAAAGAAGGCTTTCTCCAATAATAAAATTAAATGGTAATGGAAAAGGGCTGTTATCATCTTCAACTACGAGAAGAGAAGGTATTGTGACTAATCTAGATGTTGGAGCTGAGATATTAAATAACTTTGATATAAAAAATCAAAATATGGTTGGAAAGAAGTATGAACTTATTAACAGAGATGATAATAAAGAATATCTGATGGATGAGTACCAAAAGATAGTATCTGTTTCAAGTATAAGGTCTATAATACTTAATGGATTTGTAAGTATAGTCTTCTTGTCGTGGATAGTTGCTATGATTCTAATTTTATTTAGAAAGCATATATCAAAAAATCACAAAGAAACAATATTTTTTATACTAAAAGAATTTCTAAAAATAGGAATAGTAATGCCATTATCATTTATGATAACTCCAATAATGAATTTTAAAACACCAGTAGCAATATCTTTAGGAATAATTATAATAACGCTTACTATATACTTAATAAGCAAAGTTTTAATAAAGAATGATTTAAAAAACATGTTATTCTTTACAGGTTTAACCATATTGATTATGGTTATTGATTCTGCATTTGGTTCATATTTAATGAAAAGTAATGTAATGAGTTATGATTGTATAATTGGAGCTAGATACTATGGAGTAGGTAATGAATATCAAGGAGTAGCAATAGGTAGTGCGATACTTACGTTTGCAGTTTTACTTACATATAAAAAGATACCAAAATGGTCTGTGATAGTTTTTTCTTTAGTTATATTAATTACAAGTGCATCTCCAATTATGGGAGCAAATGTTGGAAGTGCTATTTCTGAATGTGTTGCATTTTTACTATTTATACTATTGATATACAATGTAAAAATAGACTTAAAAAAAGTTGTATTATTAGGTATAGCAGTATTGCTTGTTTTAGGAGTTTTTGTAGCTATAGATATGATTTCAGGAAGTAACTCACATTTAGGTATGTTTGTAAAAGAAATTTATACTAATGGACCAGGAGAAATAATACAAACATTTAGTAGAAAGATAGAGATGAACTTGAAGCTAGCTCAAACCAGTGCATGGGTAAATATACTACTAACTGGAATCGGAGTAATTTTAGTTCTTATGATTAATCAGATTAGATATTTTAAACAATTAATTGATGAATACCCAATTGTATTTAAAGGCTTTATAGCGTCAATAGCAGGATGCTTTGTAACTCTTTTAGTAAATGACTCTGGAATTGTGTCATCAGCTACAGCTTTTATTTATGTAATTGTACCTATGATTATATTAAGTATAAACCTGGTAGCATTAAAAGAATAAGTTGCATATATGCTATGTATAAATATTGATATGTTAATTTAAATTTATTTTGTCAAAATAAATTTAAAGAAGAAATTTTATAAAAATTAGTTATTATATAAAAATCCCAAGTTTATTTTAACTTGGGATTTTTATATAATAACTAATTTTTATCTTGTTTCAATATAATTTGAAAGGATGTACTTTTCCCTAAAATGCTTGAAACCGAAATATTCCCTCCATGTGCATCAATAATCTGTTTAACAATAAACAATCCTAATCCTTTGTTTTGTGTATTATGATTTTTGCTACTATAATATTTGTCAAAAATATCATCTGCTTTTTTCGCATTTATCCCAACCCCATTGTCAGTAGTATTAATGTAAATTTGTTCAGAACTCTGTTTTAAGCAAATTTCTATTTCTGTACCATCAGGATTATGTTCAACACAATTCATTAAAAGGTTATAAAGAGCTCTATACATTAATGTCTCATCTATGGCTAAATACAAACATTCTAAATCTGTATAAAATCCAAATATCTGTTTTTTAGATTTTGGATTATTAGCTACATCAGCAATAAGGTTTTGAAGAAATGCAACCATTTCAACCTGTGTGTGTTTAAGCAGTATTTTTCCAGACGAATCTATAAAAAATGTCAGACTTAAATTGTCTATTAATTTTTCAATATATACTCCTTTTTTATATATGTTATCTAAAAATATCGTTCTCTCTTCTTCACTAAAACTGTGGTTTTTGTTAAGCATTAGAGATGAATATCCTGTGATGTATGATAATGGCGTTTTCAAATCATGTGATACACCAGCAAGCCAATCAGTTTTTGCAACTTCAAGTTTTTCTCGTTCAATTTCAGTTTCTTGAAGCTTATTGCCTAAAGATTTTATATTTACAATGACTTCTTTATACATAAAATAGTACCATTTTAATTTCCCATTATTGGTAAAGGCTTTTTTGACTATTGCATAATCTCCTTTAGATAAATTACTTATTGAACAAATTATCAAGTAAAGTGGTCGAACAAGAAATAAGCAAAAAAGTATCCCTCCTGTAATAAAGCAGAAAGAAATTATAAGTATGCTTGGGAAATATCCAATAGATGAATCAGCCACATATAAAAATTCATGTGATCTTTCAGGATATATTAATTGATTAAGTAATATGAATAATGTAACGAAGTATACTAGAAATATAAAGAGACCTGTTGTAAAGTAAGCAATAAAACGAAAGTATAATTTTTTCAATATATCAGCTCCCCTCTGGTGGTATGAACTTATACCCAACTCCACGAAGGTTTGTAATAACTTTGTATGGTTTATTATCATCCAGTATCTTTTTTCTAAGCTTGGATATATGTATTGTAACAGTCTTTTCATCTCCATATCCTGCTAATCCCCAAATTGTATCGTACAGATGTGATGTAGTAAAGACTTTGTTAGGGTTTTGGCAAAAAAATTCCATTAGCTCGAGTTCTTTGGCTGTACATTCTACGTCTTGACCATTTACAGTAAGTATTGCACAAGTCATATCAAGAATAATATAGCCATAATGATAAATTAAGGAATTTTCTGAATGAGTATGTAATACTGAATGTTCAAGTTGTTGACGCCTAAAAATAGCTTTGATTCTGGCGACAAGCTCCATTGTATTAAAAGGTTTTGTTATATAATCATCACCACCAATAGCAAATCCTGATAATTTATCGTAATCACCAGTTTTGGCAGTCAGAAATACGATAGGGGCTATAGTTTTCCTGCGTATTTTTGCACATAGTTCAAATCCGCAATAATCTGGTAGCATTACATCAAGAATGATAAGGTCATATTGCCTGTTTTCAATACACTCAAGGGCTTTGGTTCCTGTTGATACACAGGTAACATTATTATAATGTTCTTTATTTAAGGTTATTTTCACTAGGGTTAACAGCCCTTCTTCATCATCAACAATAAGTATCCTTTCAGGGTTTTCCAATTTGTCATCCATAATATTTCATCTCCCAGTATACAAAAATAGTATCATTATAATACCATACATGCAAAGTGTAAGCAATAAATTGTTCTTTTGTTTTACCCTCACTTTACTTTTATTTTATTTTCATACTATATTCTATAGATAAAAAGAGATATAAAAATAAAACAGGAGGTAAAAAATGACAAAGTCGCTAAAATCAAGAGGAACAAGTGTTCTTCTATGTGGAGCTTTGATTGTTGGTGTAATGACAGGATGTACATCTCAGGCTACATCAACAAAAAACTCAACATCTAAGTCAAATCCTAAAACAACCGAAAAAGTTACTCGTGTAAGTTCTGAAAATCAGTTAAAGAAATTAAAAGAAAAATATGATAAAGATCCAAATGATAAAGCATTAGCATTAAAATATGCTCAAAACTTATTTGAATTGGGAGATTTTACAGAATTACAAGAAGCATTGAAGCTGTTGTTAAATGGAGATAAACCTCTACCAGATGCTATTTACCTTTCAGCACAAATAAAATATATGAATGGTAATTATACACAAGCAGAAAAGCTATACAATACTCTTGTGGAGAAATATCCAGATAAATTTAAAGAAAAGGCAGAAGCTGGTCTATCAATGACCTATTATCAAACAAATCAATATCAGAAAGCAAAACAGTTATCTATTGGTCAAGAAAATACAAGTAGTTTATTAAATAACATGATGAAAGATTTTGGTGATAGGCAACCTAATCAAATTGAATGGAATGGAAAAAATGAAAGTGTTATTCCATTTCTTACAACTGACCCTCTGCCTGTTGTGCCAGTAGAGATAAATGGAAAAAGAATGAACGCTTTTATTGATACTGGTGCTCCTACATTTATTCTTGACAAAAAATTTGCAAAAGAATTTGGAATCAAACCAGTTTCAAATGCAGATGGGAATTTTGCTAGAGGTGGTACCTCTGAGATTGGATTTAGTAGAGCTGATTCATTTAAGGTAGGAGACATAAATATGAAAAATATCCCTGTAATGATAGGAGAGCTTGGTGGACTTGTAGAACTATTTAAGAATACTAGATTAGATGTTCGTGCTGTTCTTGGTACAAATGTATTAAAACAATTTGTACCAACAATGGATTATCCAAATGGTGAGTTGGTATTAAGACCACGAAGTGAAGTAGTAAGGAATGAAATAGTTATAACGGATGAAGATATCAAAGAAGGTAAAGGTGAAATAATACAACAAATTCCATTCACACTTTCTTCTACTCATTATATGTTTGGTAAAGGTTCAATTAATAATAAAAATAATCTTAATTTCTTTATTGATTCAGGATTTAATGGTGGAAAGGGTGCTGGAGTTATGTTGCCTAAACAAACAATAGATTTATTAGGTATTACTATGCCAAATCTAAGACCAGCTACTAAAGATGAAGGCGGAATGACAGGAAATGATTTTGAAGTGGCACAATTTGATATTTCATCATATGGGCTAGGTAATGTACAACAGAGAAAAGGTATTGGGTATTTTGTGACAGGACAAGAAAGAATGTATCAAGTACATGGATTTTTCCAAGATGCTTTAATAAGCCATAATTATCTGAAGAATTACAAATGGACAATTAATTTTGATTCAATGACGATGACATTTAATGAGAAGAAGAATATATAATCTAAATTGTGAACAAGAGATATCTTTTTAATTTTACTTTTGCTTTACTTTTATTTTACTTTCATATTGTATCTTATAGATAAGAACAAAAATAGGAGGTAAAAAATGATAAAATCACTGAAATCAAGAGGAATAAGTATTATATTATGTGGAGCTTTAATTGTTGGTGTAATGACAGGATGTACATCTCAGGCTACATCATCGAAAAGCTCAACGCCTAAGTCAATAACTAAAACAACAAAAAAAGTTACTCGTGCAAGTTGCGAAAAACAACTAACAGAAATAAAAGGAAAGTATGAGAAAAATCCAAATGACGAAGTTCTAAGATTAGAATATGCTCAAATACTATTTAAATTAGGTGACATTACAAAAGCACAAGAGATGCTGAGTCCCTTGATGAATTCGAAGAAGCCTTCCCCAGATGTGATTTATCTTTCTGCACGAATAGAATATCTGAATGGTAATTATGAGCAGGCTGAAAAACTATATAATACTCTTATAGAGCAATATCCTGATAAATTCAAAGCAAAAGCTGAAAAAGGATTGACACTAACATATTATCAAACAAATCAATATCAAAAAGCTTAAAAATTATCCGAAGCATCAGAAGATAAAAACAATAGTATAAATAGTGTATTGGAAATGATGAAAGCTTTTAAGGATAAACAACCAAATCAAATTGACTGGAATGGAAAAAGCGAAACAGTGATTCCTTTTATCACAACTGAACCTCTGCCAGTTGTGCCAGTAGAGATAAATGGAAAAAGGATAAATGCTGTTATTGATACTGGTGGCCCAATGTTTACTATTGATCAGAAACTTGCAAAAGAACTTGGTATAAAAACAGCTTCAAAAAACGAAAATGAATTTGCTGGAGGTAATACTGTTGAAACTGGTTTTGGTCAAGCTGATTCACTTACTATAGGAGATGTAAATATTAAAAATGTACCTGTAATGTTGGGACCATTTGATGGGTTTGAAGAGGGGCTTAAGGATTATGATGTTCATGGTATTATTGGTACAGGTGTATTGAAGGAATTTGTACCTACGATGGATTACCTTAGTGGCCAATTAATATTAAGACCTCGAAATGAAGTAGGTAGAGAGAATCTTAATAAAATGCTTGCAGATGATAAAATATTGGAAGAAATGCCATTTACGCTTGCAGCCATTCATTTTATGTATGGAAAAGGATCAGCCAATCAGAAAAGTGGACTTAACTACTTCATTGATTCAGGACTTGGTGACGAAAAAGGTGCTGGAATTATATTACCTAAAGAAACAATAGACTCTTTGAAGATTCCTATGCCAGAGCTAAATAAAGCTCCTGAAGGACAAGGTGGAATGGGAGGAAGTGATTATAAGGAAGGCCATTTTGACATTTCATCATATGGACTGGGTAATTTACAATTGAAAAATGGTATAGGATATTATTTTACAGGTGGAGTTTTGGATTATGATGAGGAAGTTGGATTTGTTAGTGATGGATTGATAAGTCATCATTATTTTAATAAGTATAAATGGTCAATTGATTTCGATTCTAGGAAGATGACATTTAGCAAATAGAAATAGCATATAACACAAATTGCATGATTAAGTTTCACTTCTTTAAAGACACAGAGGTACAAGGAAAGTATCTCTGTGTTTTTTATATCCAAAAATATTTTATAAGTAAAATGTAATAGATAACTTGTTTATAAATATGTTAAGAGTAATAGTATTATAGTTCATCTAATTACAGAGATACTATTAGTTGTTCAAGTTTCTAGCTGAGTTATAACAGAATTAGATACAGTAGTAAAAGCTAAAACTATATTTTTACAAGTGTTTATTGTAAAAGTTTTCTCATTATACAAAAAAACAGTTGACTTTTTATATGAACCCCTTCTATAATGTTACTGAAATTAAGTAAAATGATTGAACAAATGTAAAGATAATTAAAAAAGCTTGATTTTGGAGGAAAGCAAATGAAAAAAATTGGAGACCTAAGGTTAATGATGAAGTGTTGTTCACTTTATTATGAAGATAATTTAAATCAGCAAGAAATAGCAAATCAATTGGGAATATCAAGACCAACAATATCAAGAATATTAAAAGAAGCTTTTGAGCAAGGCATAGTAAAAATACAAATAGTTGATGTTTTGAAAAATGACTACCAAAAAATAGAGAGAAGTTTAGAAAGAAAATATAAATTAAAAGAAGTAATAGTAGTAGATGATAAACAGGATTCACTAACACAAAAACAAGAATTAGCAAGAGCTGTATCTGAATATTTAACCAGAGTAGTAAAGGAAAATGATATAATAGGAGTTTCAATAGGAACTACACTAAAAGAAATACCTAGATATGTGGAAAAAAATAACTGTAAGAATGTTACATTTATACCTCTATTAGGTGGGATTGGAGACAATGAAATAGATATTCACGCAAATCAAATAGCAGTAAGTTTAGCAAGGGCTTTTGGAGGAGATTTCAAACTATTACATGCTCCAGCTGTTATGTCTGATTTATCTACAAAAGAAAAACTTTGCAAAGACGAAAAAATTAAAGAAGTGCTAGATTTAATAGATAAAACGACTATAGCAATCGTAGGTATAGGAAATCCAATGAGCTTAAACTCAACAATAATGGCTTCTGGGTATATGAATGAGGCAGATATAGAAGATTTGAAAAAATATAATTCAATAGGTGCGATTTGTTTGCAAGCCTTTGATAAAGAAGGAAAAACTTCTATACTTGAATTTAATCAAAGAGTACTAGGAGTAAAGCTAGAAGATTTAAAAAAGATAAAAAGGACTATAGGTGTAGCTTCAGGAGATGAAAAAATAGAAGCAATAAAGGCATCATTAAAGGCAAAGTTTATAAATAGTTTAGCAATTAATCACAGTTTAGCAATTGAATTATTAGAAGATTGTGACTAATAGAAAGATAGATAAAAGTTAACAGGAGGGAATGTATATGTCAATATCAAAAGAAACATTACTTGAAATGTATAAGAGAATGAATCAGGCTAGAAAATTTGAAGAGAAAGTTAGTTGGTTTTTTGCAAGAGGTATGGTTCACGGAACAACTCATTTATCTGTAGGTCAAGAGGCATCAAGTGTGGCAGCTGTAATGGCTTTAGAAAAGGGAGACTTGGTATCATTGACTCATAGAGGACATAGTCAATTTATAGGAATGGGGATAGACCTAAACAAAATGATGGCTGAACTTATGGGCAAAGAAACTGGATTTTGTAAAGGAAAAGGAGGCTCAATGCATATAGCAGATATTGAGTCAGGTAATTTAGGAGCAAATGGAGTTGTAGGTGGAGGTCTTACAATAGCCCCAGGAGCTGCACTTACACAACAATATAAAAAAACAGGCAAAATAGTTTTATGTAGTTTTGGTGATGGAGCATCAAATGAAGGTACTTTTCATGAAGGTATAAATTTATCCTCAATATGGAAGTTGCCAATAATATTCTACTGTGAGAATAACTTATATGGAATGTCAACAAGCATAAAACGCCATATGAATATAGAAAGTATTGCTACTAGAGCAGCTTCTTATGGAATAGAGGGAATATCAATAGATGGATATAATCCAATAGAAGTATATGAGACAGTACAAAAAGCTGCTGAAAAATGTAGAAGAGGAGAAGGGCCTGTATTGATTGAAAGTAGAACTTATAGATGGTTAGGTCACTCAAAGTCAGATGCAAATGTATATAGAACAAAAGAAGAAATAGAATCATGGAAAGCAAAGGACCCTATTGAATTTTTAAGAAATTATCTTATCGAAAAGAATATCTCTAATGAAAATGAATTAGATAAAATTCAAGAGTTTGCCAAACAATCAATAGAAGAGGCAGTGGAATTTGCTCAAAATAGTCCAAATCCAAAAATAGAATCTTTATTAGAGGATGTATATGCAGACTAAAAATGGTAAAGGAGGAAGAAAAAAATGAGTACAAGAGAATTAACATATGCACAAGCGATAAAGGAAGCAATGTCAGAAGAAATGAGAAGAGATGAAAATGTAATATTTATGGGAGAAGATATAGGAATATATGGAGGAGCATTTGGTGTATCAGTTGGAATGATAGATGAATTTGGACCAGAAAGAGTAAGGGATACTCCTATATCAGAAGCAGCTATAGCAGGAGCAGCAGCAGGAGCAGCAGCAACTGGTCTAAGACCTATTATGGAAGTAATGTTTATGGACTTTGTGACAATCTCTATGGATGCAATTGTAAATCAAGCAGCAAAAATGAGATATATGTTTGGTGGAAAAGCACAAGTTCCAATGGTTGTTAGATGTCCTGGTGGCTCTGGGACTGGTTCAGCAGAACAACATTCACAGAGTTTAGAAGCTTGGTTTTGCCATGTTCCAGGAGTAAAAGTAGTTGCACCTTCTACACCAGCAGATGCTAAAGGTTTATTAAAAGCAGCTATAAGAGATAATAATCCAGTTATATTTGTTGAAAATAAATTGTTATATAGAAAAAAAGGTATTGTACCAGAAGGTGATTATGTAATTGAAATTGGAAAGGCAGACATAAAAAGAGAAGGAACAGATGTTACAGTAATCACTTATGGAAGGATGTTACAAAGTGTTGAGGAAGCAGCAGAGACATTATCAAAAGAAAATATAAATGTAGAAATTATAGATTTAAGAACCTTATATCCATTGGATAGGGAGACTATAGTTAAAAGTGTATGTAAAACTGGAAGAGTTCTAATTTGTCATGAAGCAGCTAAGACTGGTGGACTAGGTGGAGAAATATCAGCCTTAATAACAGAAAGTGAATCATTCGATTATTTAGATGCACCAGTAAAAAGAATATGCGGAAAAGATGTGCCAATACCATATAATCCAGAGTTAGAAAAAGCAGTTGTCCCAAGAGTTGATGAAATAGAAGAAGCAATAAAATCTTTGATTGTTAGATAAGGAGGGATAGATATGGTGGCAAATAAAGTAAAGGCCACACCAGCAGCTAGAAACCAAGCTAGAAAAGACAACATAAAACTAGATAAGCTGATTGGAAGTGGAGAAAATGGAAGAATTCATTTAGTTGATGTGTTAAATTACTTAAAAGATAGTAAGGTAAATGCTACACCTTTAGCTAAAAGAATAGCAGAAGATTTAAATATAGATTTAGAAACTATTGTAGGTACTGGATATAATGGAAAAATAAGAAAGTATGATGTGGAAAGAGTAAATACACAAGAGGCTGTTGTGTCAACTAACATATCTAAAACTAATGATACAGAGGAGATAAATACGAAAAGTGAAAATTCAAGTGTGTTTAATACAGTAGAAGGAGAGTTTGAAAAACCAAATCCAATGAGAGCTACTGTAGCAAAACGAATGTCAGAAAGTTACTTTAGTGCTCCTGTATTTACATTCAACATAGAGGTAGATGCTACAGAATTGAAGTCACTCAGAGCAAAATTAATAGATACAGTAAAAGAATCAGTTGGAGTAAAATTGACTATGACAGATTTAATAGTAATGGCAGTGTCTAGAATACTTCCAAAGCATCAAGCATTAAATTCTGCATGGACAGATGAGGGAATATTTAGATACAAAGATATAAATATAGCTATTGCAGTTGGCCTAGATGAAGGTCTATATGTCCCAGTAGTAAAGAACGTAAATAAAAAATCTTTAAAAGAAATAGCAAAAGAAAGTAAAGAGCTTGCTGAAAAAGTAAAAACAGGGAAACTTCTACCAGCAGACCAAGAAGGGAATACATTTACTATAAGTAATGTCGGAATGTATGGTATAACTACATTTACACCTATAATAAATATGCCTTCAAGTGCAATATTAGGGGTAGGTGCTACACAAGATAAGTTTGTTCCAGTAAATGGAGAGGCTAAAATAAAACCTATAATGAACTTATCATTGACATCAGACCATAGAGTGATAGATGGAACAGTAGCAGCAAAATTCTTAAAAGAGTTAAAAGAATTGTTAGAAAATCCTTTATCAATGCTTGTATAGGTTTTGATGTTTCTTTATTGATATAATAGTTTGAATAGGTTACATAGTTATAATTATTTAGGTGAATTTAAAACCTTTATATATTTAGCATTATTTTTAAAGTGAACTATATGAATATAAATTGATTAATGAAAATATATGAAAATAAATAGGAGGAGAGCCTATGTCAGTAGAAGTTATAATGCCAAAAGCAGGAGTAGCTATGGAAGAAGGTACCATAGTATCTTGGCTAAAACAAGAAGGCGAAGAAGTAAAAATTGGAGAACCTATATTAGAAATAACAACAGATAAAGTAAATATGGAAATAGAATCAGAGGGAGAAGGTACACTGGCTGTAATCATACATAAAGAAGAAGGTGAAGTATTACCAGTATTTACAGTAATAGGTGTAATAGCAGAAAAAGGTGAAAATCAAGAAGAAATAAAAGCCAAATATTTATCTGGAGATGTGCCAAAAGAAGATGCTATTGAAGAAAAGCAAAGCGTGGAGGATAAAAAAGAAAAAGTAAATAAAAAAGAGTGTAATCATGACTATGATGTAGTGGTAATAGGTGGAGGACCTGGGGGGTACTTAGCAGCATTAAAAGCAGCCCTGTTAGGAGGAAAAGTTGCATTAGTTGAAGAAAATGTATTAGGAGGAACTTGTTTAAATAGAGGTTGCATTCCTACAAAAACTTATATAAAAACAGCAGAAATATTAGAGGAGATTGACCAGTTATCAAAAAGAGGTGTAAAAGTAACTGTAGATAAAGGACAAGACATCAAGAAGGCAATAAAATATAAAAATAGAGTAGTTAAAAAACTTACTGCTGGAGTTGGTGGTCTATTAAAAAGCAGAAATGTAGAAGTATTTAATCTTAAAGCTAGTGTTAAAGAAGAGCATAAAGTAATATTATCTGATGGAAAGGTTTTAGATACAGAAAATATAATAATTGCAACAGGCTCTAAAGTAAGGGTATTGCCTATAAAAGGAATAGAATCGAATTTGATAATAACTAGTACAGAAGCCTTAGACTTAGAGACAGTACCAGAAGAATTAGTAATAATCGGTGGTGGAGTGATAGGTTGCGAATTTGCAGAGATATTCAATTCAAGAGGCTCTAAGGTAACTATTGTAGAAATGGAAGATAGAATAATCCCAAGAATGGACAAGGAATTAAGTGAATCTTTGAATTATTCTCTTAATAAAAAAGGCATAAATGTATTAACTAAAAAGAAAGTTTCTGAGTTTAAAGAAGAAGGCAATAAAATATTAGTTTGTATTGAAGGTGAGGAGACAATAAAAGCAGATTTATGTCTATATGCTATAGGAAGACAAGCTAATCTTTCTGGTATAGAAGATTTAGACATTAAAATAGATAAAGGTTCTATATCTGTAAATAGCAAAATGGAAACAAGTATACCAAGTATATATGCAGTAGGTGATGTTACTGGAGGTGTAATGTTAGCTCATGCAGCATTTAAAATGGGAGAAGTAGCAGCTTCAAATGCTTTAGGTATGAATGAAGAAGCTGATTTAAGTGCATTACCTAGTTGTGTTTATACAATTCCAGAAGTAGCATCAGTTGGGCTTACAGAGGAAGATGCTAGAAAGAAACACAATGTAAATGTGGGTAAATTTAACTTTGCTGGGAATGGAAGAGCTTTAGCTTCTGGACAAGAGCAAGGATATGTAAAAGTGATAGCAGATGCTAAATATGGAGAAATTTTAGGTGTGCATATGTTTGGTTGTGGTGTAGCAGAACTTATAAATCATGCAGCATCATTTAAGGCATTAGAAATACCTGCTGATGAAGCTAGTGAGTTGATATTTGGTCATCCATGTACTTCAGAAGCTTTGATGGAAGCTTTGGCAGATGTAAGTGGAGAATGTTTACATTTACCTAAAAAATAAATTAGAAGAATAAAATATTAAAGTAAGTCTATTATTAATATAAATTTATTTTATAAAATATTAAAATGCTTATTTAGCCATACTCTTTCTTGTATAAATGTATGTATTTGTACAAGAAGGAGTATTTTTTATGGAAAAATACAGAATCGGAGTACTTGTAGTTTTTGTTGTACAAAAAAGATAGTAATATAAAATAACAATGCCATTTTAGATTGATTTTACTTGAAATTAGAAAAAAAGACTTTTTTGTTTTTTTTAAAGTATTATTTGTAAAATACCTAAAAAAATTTTCTTAATATTTTAATAAAAGAATAGCTTAATTTAAATGTTGTGGTTTTATGCACTAATAATAAACACAAAAAAAACAATATATGGCATATAAGTTGCTATATAAATAATAAGGAGGGAACAACTATAAATGAGGCAAAGAATAAAAACACTAATTGAAAATGAGGATAAGAAAAATCCTTTAACAGATGAAGCTATTTCAAACATGTTAAATGTTCGAAGAGAAGATGTTACCTTTTTAAGAAATGAGTTAAAAATAGAGGATTCAAGGCAAAGAAGAAAAATTGTTTTGATTAAAGCTATAAAAGATATTTTAAAAGAAGAAAAAAGCATAAATAAAAATGATATAACAAGAAGATTAAATAGCATTGGATTTACAGTATCAAGATTTACAGTTATACAATATTTAAAAGAGATTCAAGATTCTGATGAGTTAAAGGATGATAAAGAAGGTGATGATAAAAAAGAAGAGATAAACAATAATGGGGAAAATACAGATATAGCATTTGATAAATTAATAGGTAGTAGTGGTAGCTTAAGTACAATTATAAAACTATCTAAAGCAGCAATACTCTATCCACCTCATGGTCTTCATACTATTATTATGGGCCCAACCGGTGTTGGAAAAAGTGAGCTGGCAGAATGTATGTATAAATTTGCAGTAGAATCATCTAGATTCCCTAAGAATGCACCATTTATAATTTTTAATGCAGCAGACTATTCAGAAAATCCACAGCTTTTATTATCTCAATTATTTGGTCATGTCAAAGGTGCTTTTACAGGAGCTGATGAGACTAAAGAAGGACTAGTATCAAAAGCAGATGGAGGAATATTGTTTATAGATGAAATACATAGATTACCTCATGAAGGTCAAGAGATACTATTCCAACTGATTGATAAAGGTATGGTAAGAAAATTAGGAGAGACTAGATTAACAAATAAAATAGATGTAATGATTATTTCAGCAACTTCTGAACCAATAGATTCTCATCTACTTAATACATTTAAAAGGCGTATACCTGTAACAATTGAAATACCAGAATTAGTTGCAAGACCATTAAATGAAAGGTTTGATATTATAAATAACTTCTTCTTGATAGAAGCTCAAAGAATGGGAACAAGCATACATATAAAATCTGACGTATTAAAAGCTCTTATGCTTTATGATTGCATAGGAAATGTTGGTCAGCTTAGAAGTGATATTCAAGTAGCTTGTGCTAGGGGATTATTAAATCAACTTACTAGCAAACAGAAAGAAGTAAATATAAATATATCAGATGTACCTGGATATGTTAAACAAGGTCTTATGAAAATCAGAAATTGTAGAGATAAAATAGAAAATTATGTAGATGGAGACTTAATTATAGACTCAAATTTTCAGGGAGAGATAGAAAAGAAAAATGAAGATATATATACTTTTCCTGATGAAATATATAAGCTTACAGAAAGAAGACATATTGATTTGTTGGAGCAAGGCTTAGACTTCGATGTTATAAATAGAATTGTTGGAGGAGAGTTAGAAAGTTGTATTCAAAAATACATAAAGCAAGTTAAAAAAGTTTCTATTAATGATAATATTCCAGATATAAGTCCAATTGTTGGAAAATATATTGTAGAACTTACTTATGAAGTAATTAAAATAGCATCACAATATCTTACTTCATTAGAACCAAATCTACATTTATGCTTAGCGGTTCACTTAAAGGCAGCTTTTGAGAGATTAAAAGAAGGTAAAGTAATATCAAATGCTCATTTAAAAGAAATAATAGGAAATTATCCATTAGAGTATTCTGTAGCAGAAAAGGTAGCTCAATATCTAAAGGAAAGATATAATATAAATTTGCCAAAAGAAGAAATAGGTATAATAGCAATATATTTTAAAATGAGTAGTAGAAGAGATATATCTGAACAAAAAAAGATAGGTGTACTTCTTATGGCTCATGGAAGAGTGGCCTCATCTATATGTGAAGTTACAAATAAATTATTAGGAATTAACCATGCAAGATATTTAGATATGCCATTTGAAAAGAAACCAGAAGAAATGATTGAAGAAGCTACTACAATAGTAAAAGATATCGATGAAGGTAGAGGAGTGATTATATTAGTTGATATGGGTTCGCTTTCATACTTTGGGGATATCATCTCTGGGAATACAGGGATTAATATAAGGACAATATGTAGATTTGATACTTTACTATCAATAGAAGTTATACGAAGAGCAGTTTTGCCAGATTTAACAATAGATGAAATAGTAGATGAAGTTAAAGGTATAGAACCACAAGTAAAGGAAAGAGCTAGTAATTATAACAACACGAAATTGGATTCTAGAAAACCTATTATTTTAACATTATGTATCACTGGATTAGGGGGAGCTTGTAAGATAAAAGAAATCTTAGAAGAAAATATTAAAGGCATAGACGAAAAGATTGATATAAGACCTATAGGTATGATTGAATATCCAAGTCTTGATTTGGAGATAAAGCAAATAAGTAATGATAAGAATGTAATTGCTATAGTTGGAACAATTGACCCACAGATAGCAAATATCCCTTTTTTTAGCCTAGTAGACATAAATGATAAAACGAAATTAAATCAAGTAAATAATTTAATTGATACTAGCCAAATTATTGAAACAAATAAAAAATATGAGTTATCAGATTTAATACATAAAGAAGATATATTTATAGATTTACAAGTTAAATCAAAAGAAGAAGCTTTAAAGTACATGAGTAAAAAACTTAGAGAGAAAGGTTATGTGACGAAAAATTTCTATAAAAAAGTAGTGGAAAGAGATAACCTGTTTCCAACTGAATTGTCAGATGGAATAGCAATACCTCATACAGATGGAATTGATGTGATTAGACCAGTTATAAGTATAGCTATTTTAAAAAATCCTATTATATGGAGTAAAAATAGAGTAAAAATAATACTTTTATTAGCTGTAGACCAAAAATGTTTTAATCCATTAAATACTCTACTTACATTTATAGAAACAGATGAATTTAAAGAGATAAAAAACATTAAAGATAGAGATTTTATTAGGGAGATGATATTAGATGGAGTCAATGCAAATAATTAGTAGCAATTTGATTTTTAAAGATATTGAGGTATCAAACAATGAAGATGCATTAAAATTTTTAGGACAACGTTTATTTGATAAACAGTATGTAAAAGAAAGTTACATAGAAGCTGTTATAGCAAGAGAAAA
This sequence comes from Clostridioides sp. ZZV14-6387, assembly GCF_020657835.1. Taxonomy (NCBI): domain Bacteria; kingdom Bacillati; phylum Bacillota; class Clostridia; order Peptostreptococcales; family Peptostreptococcaceae; genus Clostridioides; species Clostridioides sp. ZZV14-6387. Next base: position 17,442 of record NZ_JAGWCW010000032.1, on the reverse strand, counting down.
AAAGTATGCTACAGGATTACCAACAGAAATCTATGGAGTGGCTATACCGCATACAGACATAGTACATGTAAATGAGCCAGGTATAGCGATTGGTATACTGAATAAACCTGTAAAATTTATAATGATGGGTACAGAAGATACTGAAATTGATGTAAAAGTTGTATTTATGTTAGCAGTAAAAGAGCCAAAGGAGCAATTACAATTATTAGAAAAGCTTATGACTGTATTTCAAGATAAGAGTATGTTAAATAATATTGTCAACTTAAATGAAGAAAGCATGAGTGACTTATTAAACTCTAAACTGAAAAATTAAAGTTGTGAAAGGAATTAAAAATATAAAAATGCCATTGAAGATTTCTAACTATAGATATCTTTAAAATAAAATAATTTTAACGGGGGTGAATAATGTGGCTAAAAAAATATTAGTTGCATGTGGAACAGGAGTATGTACTTCAACAATTGCTATAAACAAATTAAAGAAAGCACTTCAAGACCTTGGTAAATTGGATATGGTCAACATTACACAATGTAAAGTAGTGGAAGTTGCATCAAAAGCACCTGATTATGATTTGATAATTTGTACTACACAAGTGTCTAGTAGCATAAAAACACCTGTAATAAATGGATTACCTTTTTTAACTGGTGTGGGAATGGGCAAATTAATTGAAGATGTATTGGAAAAATTAGAATTATAATTTGAACTTTTAAAAAATATAGTCTCTAAAATTATAAGTTTTAGAGACTGAAAATTAAATAATGGAGGGTCTTTAAATGGAGATATTAAATTTCATTGTTAGTTTAGGAGCACAAGTAATGATGCCAATAATAATATGTATTTTTGGCTTGATATTAGGTACAAAACTTGGAAAATCATTAAGAGCTGGTTTAACAGTGGGAGTTGGATTTATAGGTCTTAATACTATTATAGCTTTACTGACAGATAACTTAGGACCAGCAACGCAACAAATGGTTAAGAATTTAGGATTAAACTTATCTATAATAGATGTAGGGTGGCCAGCAGCATCGGCTATAGCCTTTGCATCAACAGTAGGAGCTTTAATTATTCCAATAGGTCTTGTAGTAAATATAGTTATGTTAATTACTAATACTACCCAAACTGTTGATGTAGATATATGGGATTACTGGCATTTTGCGTTTACAGGCGCTTTAGTAGCAGGGTCTACACAAAGTGTGGTATGGGGAGTGTTTGCGGCAGTAGCAAATATGGTAATTGTATTGGTAATGGCAGATTTAACTGCTCCAGGTATAGAAAAATATTTGGGTATGCCAGGAATATCTCTTCCTCATGGGTTTACACAGGCATTTGTTCCAATTGCTATAGTTGTAAATAAACTATTAGATTTAATACCAGGTATAAATAAGATTGAGATAAATGCTGACACATTACAGAAAAAATTTGGATTATTTGGAGAACCTTTAATAATGGGGTCTATAATAGGTATAATAATTGGTATTGCAGCTAAATATGATATAAAAGGTATATTACAGTTAGGTGTAACTATGGGAGCTGTATTGATATTAATTCCAAAGATGGCAGCATTATTGATGGAAGGGTTATTACCAGTATCAGAAGCAGCGCAGGAATTTATTGAGAAGAGATTTAAAAATAGAGGAAAGATTTATATAGGTTTAGACTCAGCAGTAGGGATAGGTCGTCCTGTCACATTATCAGTTGCATTAGTATTGGTACCTTTAACTATAGTTATAGCAGCTATATTGCCAGGAAATAAAGTTCTGCCATTTGCAGATTTAGCAGTAATTCCATTTGCACTTGTTTTAATTGTACCAATTACAAAAGGGAATGTGTTTAGGACATTAATAATAGGAATATTCATAATTACTTCTGGATTATTAATTGCAACTAATTTAGCTCCTCTATTTACTCAAATGGCTTTAAATGCTAGCTTCAAAATGCCAGAGGGAGCAACTATGATTTCAAGTATTTGTGATGGTGCAAATCCATTAAGTTGGATATTTGTAAAGATTATGAATTATAAAGTTATTGGAGGAGTGTTTTTTGGAGTTATAGCTTTAGGAATGGCTATTTACAATAGAAATAGAATAATAAAGGAAAATAAAAAATTATCTCTTGAAGAAGAAATCTAAAAATGATTTTATTGAGGAGTATATGAATTATGAAAAAATATAAATACGATTCTATAAGATACTCAATTAATGTGATAATACCAGGATTTTTTATGATTTTAATATTGCTTTACGCTCTGTTTAATAACTATGAAAATTTTAGTGTAAACATATATAGTTTGTTGATAATCATCTGTATATATGGGATATTCAATACTTTTATATCATCAAGTAATCCTAAAGAAATTATTATTGATAACAAATGTATACATTTTATCTCATTTATTACTACACATAATTATGAAATTAAAGATATCGAAAAAGTAAGAATACGAGAGTTTTATAATAAAAATCTTTATCTAAAAATTAATGACGGAAGCCTTCTTAAAGGTAGATATTGGATAAGAACAAATATGTTTAATAATGATTTAGAATTATATGATTATCTTATTGAGTTAGAGGAATCTTTATATCCAGAATCATTAAAATTTAGAAATAAAAGATTAGAAAATAAAGGCATATAAAGATAAAAAACTTAAAATAGAAGTAGAATAATTTCTATTGATAAAATGGAGATATACGCTTTACACTAAATTTTTTGAATTTTCAAATTAAGATTAAAGATAGTGTTTAGAAGATATGGTACTGCTAATATATATAAGATTATATCTATAATAGATAGGAGGATTTAACTAATGTTATTGGAAAAATTGAGAAAAGAAGTATTACAAGCATCTCTAAACCTTTTAAATTATAACTTGGTGACATTAACAGGTGGGAATGTGAGTGGGAGAGATGAAGAAACAGGATATATAGCAATTACCCCAAGTGGAATGGACTATAGAGACCTTATACCAAGTGATATTGTTATAGTAGATATAGATGGAAATGTTATAGATGGCAAATGGAAAGCATCTGTGGATTTACCAGACCATTTATATATATATAAACATAGAGAAGATATAAATAGCATAATACATACACATTCTACATACTCAAGCTGTTTTGCTATTTTGAATGAACCTATAGCATGTGCAAGTACAACTCTTGCAAATGAAGTAGGAGGTGAAGTACCTGTTGCAAAGTTTTCACCACCAACATCTAACAAAATGGGTAAATGTGTTATTGAAGCAATTGGAGATAAAAGAGCATGTCTTTTAGCAAACCATGGTGTAATAGCAGTTGGTCCTTCTGTAGGGCATGCTCTTACAGCTGCTGTAATGTTAGAGGATTCAGCAAAAGTATATTACTTGGCAAAATCAATTGGAACACCAGTATTATTACCAAACGAAGAAATTAAAAGAGCTAGAGATGTATTTTTTAATGTATATGGTCAGGATAAATAAATTAAACAAAACTTTTAAATTAATGTAGAAATATAGATATTCTATAATATTAGGGCGTTTTATAATGATATAATAAGTTTAATAGTTAAGAAATGAAAATAGAAAATCTAATAGTATATAAAATTGTCTGAGTCTAAAATAAGCAATAAGATAAAATAAAAAAGGAGTCTGTATTTCTATGTATTACTTATTAAACAAAAGCACAAATCCTTACTTTAATTTAGCATTAGAAGAATATATGTTTTTAAATGAGAAATATAATGATGATATTATAATCATATGGAGGAATGAGGAATCTATTTTTATAGGTAAAAATCAAAACCCATATCAGGAAATACATCATGATGTTATTGAAAAGGGAGAAATTCCTATTTTAAGAAGAATATCTGGAGGAGGTACTGTTTATCATGATTTAGGAAATATCAATATGTCATTCATACAAAAAGATAGACAACTTCATGAAATAGATTTTTTGGAACATACTAAGTTTATGCAAGATATGCTATTAAGCTTAGGTCTAGATATATCTATAACTGAAAGAAAAGATTTATTTTTGAAAGGGAAAAAAATTTCAGGTTCTGCCCAGTCTATAAAAAGAAAAAATTCTCTTTATCATGGAACTCTTCTTTATGATTCGAATTTAAATAAATTAACTAAATATCTAAATTCAAATAAGTCAACTGAGTCAAAGGCTACGAAGTCTGTCTCAAGTAAAGTAACCAATATTAAATTTTTATTTGAAAAAGATATAGATTACTTTTTGGACTATTGTGTTAAGTATTTAGAATCCAAGTTAAAGGATATAAAAGAACTTAAATTAGACAGTGATGATATCAAAAATGTATACAATCTAGTAGAAGATAAATATAAAAAGATGGAGTGGACATATAGTAAAACACCTAAATTTCAAATAGTACTTCCATTTAATGATGAAAGTGAAGTCAATATACATGTAAGTAAGTGGAAGGTATCAAAGTTTTTTATATCTTATAAAGAAGGTGTAATTAATATGGATAAGTTATTAAATGTGGACTTTTTTAAACAAGAAATAAGAGATAATATTTTAGAAAATTACCCACATTACATAGATTTAATTAATTTAATATTTTAATATAAGGCCTCTTGTTTGATAAAATCTTATTATATCAAATTAGAGGCCTTGAATATTTTTTGCAAGTTTAGAAACTGTTACAAAGTTGTAAAATTAAAAACATCGCTATTGAAAAATCAATATATATAGAATTAAATATACATGTTTTTAACTGAAAAATAGATATTAACTGTTTATACAACTTAAAATTTAATATATAATTAATCAGATGGTTAAAATAAAAGAATATTAAGAGTTTTAATAAATTATGGTTAAAAATAAAATACGAGGTGATACCATGTATAGTGTTATAATTGTTGCTGCAGGAAGCGGAAGGAGAATGAACCTAGACATAAATAAACAGTTCATAAAATTAAGAGAAAAAGAAATTATTGCTCATACAATTCAAGTTTTTTATGAAAATATAAATATAGATGAAATTGTGGTATGTATAAAAAAAGAGGAAGAAGATTTTTTTAAGGAAAACATAATAAATAAGTATAATTTTAAAAATATAAAAATAGCATATGGTGGAAAAGAAAGACAGGATTCAATATATAATGGATTAAAAAAATTAGATGAAAATTGTGACATAGTACTCATTCATGATGGGGCAAGACCATTTGTAGACCATAGAATAATTAATGAATCCATAAAGGTGGCTAAAGAAAAAAAAGCTGTAGTTGTAGGTGTGCCAGTAAGTGATACTATAAAGATAGTGTCGGATGGAACAGTACAAGAAACTCCAGAGAGAAGTCTATTGTGGGCAGCTCAAACTCCTCAAACTTTTGAGTATAATCTCATAATAAATGCTTATGAACAAGCTTATAAGAATAATTATTATGGTACTGATGATTCAATGTTGGTTGAAAATATAGGGCAAAGCGTTACTATGGTGATGGGCTCTTATGAAAATATAAAGATAACTAGTCCAGAAGATTTAAATATAGCAGAACAGATATTAAATATGGAAAAAAGAGATGAAGTTAATAGCAGAAGGAGAATTATATGAGAATAGGATTAGGATATGATGTACACAAATTAACAGAGGATAGAAAACTTATAATTGGTGGGGTAGAGATACCACATGATAAAGGTTTATTAGGTCATTCAGATGCTGATGTATTAATACATGCAATAATGGACTCCATTTTAGGAGCCTTAGCTCTAGGTGATATAGGTAAGCATTTCCCAGATACAGATGAAAAATATAAGGGAGCAAATAGTATGAAATTATTAGAATATGTACATAATCTAATAACAAGCAAAGGGTATAAGATTGGGAACATAGACAGTACTATAATTGCTCAAAGCCCTAAGATGGCTCCACATATTGAAAGCATGAGAAAAAATATATCAAAAGTCTTAAATACAGATATTGATAATATAAACATAAAGGCAACTACTGAAGAAGGTCTTGGCTTTACAGGAGCAAAACAGGGTATAGCATCACAAAGTATTTGTTTATTATTGTTGACAAGTCAGAATAATTAATATATTATTAGTAATAAGTTTATTGGATATCAAAGAATAGGCCTATATAGAATATCTATAATATGTGAATTTAAGTGAAATTAATATAAATATAAAATTAGCTATGATAAAGAAATAGTAAAACTATGAAATCTTTACAGAGAGAAAACGTTGGTGAGAGTTTTCAAGAGGAAATGTTTGAACCTGTCTTTTAGCTTAAAGGTATAAAAATCTTTACGGTAGGAACCGTTACATTCCCAAAAGAGAGCTATTCACATAGCTAACTAGAGTGGTACCGCGGAAATTAAACCTTTCGTCTCTATACTTGTATAGAGATGAGAGGTTTTTTATATTTTCAAGAAATTAATATTCAGGAGGAATTTATTAATGAAAATGTCTAAAATGTTTATGCCGACATTAAAAGAAATCCCAGCAGATGCTGAGATTACAAGCCATCAATTAATGGTTAGGTCAGGAATGATAAAAAAAATGACTTCAGGGGTTTATAATCAATTACCGATGGGATTAAGAGTGTTCAAAAAGATTGAACAAATAATTAGAGAAGAACTAAATAAAAAAGATTGTCAAGAAATACTTTGTGCGGCTTTACTTCCTTCTGAATTATGGAAAGAGTCTGGAAGATGGACTGCTATGGGTGAAGAAATGTTTAGGCTTAAAGACAGAACAGAAAGAGAATACTGTCTTGGACCAACACATGAAGAAGCATTCACTGATATAATAAGACAAGAAATTACTTCATACAAACAATTGCCATTAAACTTATATCAGATACAGGTAAAATATAGAGATGAAAGAAGACCAAGATTTGGTGTTATGAGAACTAAGACTTTTACAATGAAGGATGCATACAGTTTTGATGTAGATAATGAAGGTCTGGATAAATCATATCAAGATATGTTTGATGCATATGTAAGTATATTTGACAGATGTGGACTAGAGAATAGTCCAGTGCAAGCAGATTCAGGAGCTATAGGAGGCTCTACATCAGCTGAGTTTATGGTTAAGTCAGAAGTTGGTGAAGATGAAGTTGTATTCTGTAGTGGATGTGATTATGCAGCCAATGTAGAAAGAGCAGAATCTTGTAATGTAGCATCAGAAAAAGAAGATATGAAAGACCTGGAAGAGGTTCACACACCAGGAGCAGCTACAATAAAAGAACTAGAGGAATTTTTAAAGATTTCTCCAGATAAATTTGCTAAAACTTTAGTATATGAGGCAGATGGGAAAACAGTTGTAGTTGTTGTAAGGGGAGATAGAGAAGTTAATGAAGTTAAAGTATCTAATGCTATAGGCTCTGTTATAGAGTTTGCACTTGCTACAGATGACGTAGTTAGAAAAGTAACTAATGCAGAAGTAGGATTTGCTGGACCAATAGGTATAAATGCTGACTATGTATTTATAGATAAAGAAATTGTTGAACAAAGAAACATAGTTGTAGGGGCTAATAAAACTGAATATCATATAAAAAATGCTAACTATGGAAGAGATTTTGAAGGAATAGTTGGAGATTTTAGAAATGTTCAAGAAGGTGACAAATGTATAGTATGTGGGAAACCACTTGAAATAGCTAGAGGTGTTGAAGTAGGTCACATATTCAAACTAGGAACTAAGTATTCAGAATCTATGAATGCGAATTTTATAGATAAAGATGGGAAATCAAAACCTATAGTAATGGGATGTTATGGAATAGGTGTTGAAAGAACAGCAGCAGCTATAATTGAACAGCATAATGACGAAAAAGGCATAATATGGCCTTTATCAGTAGCTCCATACCATGTTGTGATAGTTCCTGCAAACATGAAAAATGAGGAACAAGTATCAATAGCTGAAAAGATATATAATGATTTACAAGCTATGGGTGTAGAAGTTTTATTAGATGATAGAGATGAAAGAATAGGTGTTAAATTCAATGATTCAGAATTAATAGGAATACCTATGAGAATTACAGTAGGTAAAAATATTAGTGAAGGTAAAGTAGAGTTTAAATTTAGACACAAAGAAGATAAAGAAATAATTGACATAGAAGAAATAAATGAAAAAGTAAAGGCAGAGTTTATCAAAAATAATGTTAGATTAGGATAGTAACTTAAAAAACTATTGTATAGATAATCAGAGTTGTACTTTATAAACACCATTTTATCTATATATAAGGAGATAAAGTGGTGTTTTTTTATAAAAACATAATAAATTAAGGAGGTAGTTGAAATGGCAAAAAATGAAAAACAATTTGTTGAAGAAATAACAAAGATGGAAGATGATTTCCCACAATGGTATACAGATGTAATAACTAAGACTGACTTAGTGGATTATGCACCAGTCAAAGGTTTTATGGTTGTAAAGCCATATGGATATGCATTATGGGAAAAGATGCAAGAATTTATGGATAAAAGATTTAAAGAAACTGGACATAAAAACTGTTATTTCCCATTATTGATACCAGAAAGTTTATTAAATAAAGAAGCAGAACATGTAGAAGGTTTTGCTCCAGAAGTTGCATGGGTAACACATGGTGGAAATAAAAAATTAGAAGAGAGATTATGTGTAAGACCTACTTCTGAGACTATAATATGTACAATGTATGCTAAATGGTTAAAATCATATAGAGAATTACCATATCTTTATAATCAATGGTGCTCAGTTGTTAGATGGGAAAAATCAACTAGACCTTTCTTAAGAACATCTGAGTTTTTATGGCAAGAAGGTCATACATTACATGAGACAGCAGAAGAAGCCCAAGAAGAAACAATACAACAATTAGAAATATATAAAGCTTTATGTGAAGAATTACTTGCAATGCCAGTTGTATCTGGTCAAAAAAGTGAAAGTGAGAAGTTTGCAGGTGGTGAAAGAACATATACTATAGAGGCTATGATGCATGATGGTAAAGCATTACAATCAGGTACAAGTCACTTCTTAGGTCAACACTTTACAAAAGCTTTTGATATTACTTTTGCAGATAGAGAAGGGAATTTAGCTAATCCATACCATACATCTTGGGGAGCATCTACAAGACTTATAGGTGGACTTATAATGACTCATAGTGATAACAGAGGTCTAGTATTACCACCAAGAGTAGCTCCAATACAAGCTGTTATAGTTCCTATAGCTGCTAAAAAAGGAAATGTAATGGAAACAGTTGATAAAATATATGCTGATTTAAAAGCTAAAGGAGTAACTGTTGAAGTTGATGATAGAGATAACTATACAACTGGATGGAAGTTTAATGAGTGGGAAATGAAAGGTGTTCCAGTAAGAATTGAGATTGGGCCAAAAGATATAGAAAATAATCAAGCTATGATATTTAGAAGAGATACTTTAGAAAAGAGTTCTATGCCTTTAGAAGGATTAGCTGATGCTATATGTGATTTATTTGATGTTATACACAATGATATGTTTGAAAAAGCAAAAAAACATAGAGAAGACAATACATCTATAGTTGAAAATATGGATGAGTTTAAAAAGGCTTTAGAAGAAAAGCCAGGATTCATAAAAACTATGTGGTGTGGAGATGCAGAATGTGAAGCTAAGATTAAGGAAGAAACAGGAGCAACTATAAGATGCTTACCTTTTGAACAAGAAAACTTAGGTCACAAGTGTGTATATTGTGGAAAAGAAGCAGATAATATGGTAGTAATGGCAAAAGCTTACTAAAATAAGATGTTTAAATAAAAACTGGGGTGATGAGTATTTTATACTTTTCATCCCAATTTTATTTTAAGTTTTATTTCCTTATATATATTTATTATTAGTGTACATACTTACTTTGTAGAACAATTACTATATAAATATTCCATAAAGTAACTAATAAATACAAATATAGCAATAGGGAATGCTTTTAATTTTCAGCAAATAAATGGATTAAAAGAAAGATTTATGAAATTAAAACTAGGATTTTCTGCTATAATAAACATGTGTATTTTTAAATAAATAAGGATATTATTATTAGATTTGATAAAAGTTAGGAATTACGGTTCTTACATATGTTATTTAAAAATAGATATAAAAACCTTTAAAATACTTGTTTAAAAAAATTTACCTTGTTAATATTAGGATGGGTGGAAAAATCAGAAAACCAAGTAAAGTGAGGTGATAGTAGAGGAAAAAGCATATAAGTTTAGAATATATCCAAATAAAAAACAGCAAGAGCTAATTAACAAAACTTTTGGATGTTGTAGATTTGTATATAATAAATCAATTAGAATACAAGGCTAATTGGTATGGTAGACAAATTGTAAAGGTAGGTAAATTCTTTGCAAGTTCACAAATATGCAATAAATGTGGGTACAAAAACGAGGAAGTTAAGAATTTAAGTATAAGAGAATGGATTTGTCCTTGTTGTAATGTAACTCACGATAGAGACATAAATGCGAGTATAAATATACTAAAAGAAGGATTAAGACTAATAACAGTTTAAAATAGATAACGTATGTAAGAACCGTAGGAACTACAGGGATAGCCTGTGGAGAGTTTATAAGACATATTTTAGTATGCAAAATTCTATGAAACAGGAACCCTGTGACTTTAGTCATGAGAGGTTCAGTAAAAATAAACTTGCAAAACAATGTACTAGTTTAATATTATAGTTATATTGAATAAAATATCAGGAGGAAGTAAAAATGAATGTAAGAGTAAGATTTGCACCAAGTCCAACAGGATTTGTACATATAGGTAGTTTAAGAACTGCTTTATATAACTATTTATTTGCAAAAAAAATGGGCGGAGAATATATATTAAGAGTAGAGGACACGGACCAAAGTAGATTAGTAGAAGGTGCTATAGAGAATATGCTTAATGCTATGAAATGGGCTGGTGTCAATCATGATGAAGGTGTTATATTAGATGATACTGGAAAAGTAGTACAAAAAGGAGAATATGGTCCATATATTCAATCTCAGAGATTAGATATATACCAAGAATATATAAAACAACTTTTAGATAGTGGAAAGGCTTATTATTGTTTCTGTACAAAGGAAAGACTAGATGAAGTAAGAGATGCTCAAAGGGCAGCAGGAGAAACAGCTAAATATGATGGTCATTGTAAGAATCTTTCTAAAGAAGAAGTAGAAGCAAATATAAAAGCAGGAATACCATACGTTATAAGATTAAGATTACCAGAGAATCATACAATTAAGTTTACAGATTTAGTTAGAGGAGATATGGAATTTAATACCAATGATTTAGATGACCAGGTACTAATGAAAACAGATGGATTCCCAACTTATCACTTTGCTGTAGTTGTAGATGATTATTTAATGAAAATCACACATGTAATAAGAGGTGAAGAGTGGGTATCATCTACTCCAAAACATGTCTATTTATATGAAGCTTTTGGATGGGAAGCACCTGTATTTGTACATTTACCAAATATACTTAATAAAGAAAAGAAAAAATTAAGTAAGAGACAAGGTGATGTGGCAGTTGAAGACTTTAAGAAAAAAGGATATTTACCAGAAGGTTTAGTAAACTATGTAGCATTAGTTGGATGGTCTCCAGAAGATAATCAAGAGTTGTTTACAATGGAAGAATTGGAAAAAGCATTTTCTGTAGAAAGAGTATCTAAAAGTGGTGGAGTATTTGATACTGAAAAGCTAAATTGGGTTAATCAACACTATATAAAAGATGGTGATGATACTTACTTAACAGATTTAGCAATACCATTCTTGATAGAAGATGGATTTATAACAGAAGAAGAAGCTACTAGTAAGTATGAGTTTTTAAAGAGTATGATATCAGTACTTAAAGAGAAATTACAATATGTAAAAGAAGTTACTGATCATGCAAGTATATTCTTTGGAGATAAAATAGAAGTAGAGACTGAAGAAGGAAGTGAATTCTTAAAGCTAGAACACATACCTACTTTGATAGATGCTCTACAAGAAAAAATAGAAAAAGCAGACTTATTAAATGCTGAATTTGTTCAAGCTATGCTTAAAGAAATTCAAAAAGAGTATAAAATAAAAGGAAAAAATTTATTTATGGGCTCAAGAATAATTTTGACAGGGCAAATGCATGGACCAGATTTACCAAAAGTAATGGAGGTTTTAGGAAAAGAAACTTGCTTAAATAGAATAGCTTATGTAAAAAATAATATATTATAGTCATAAAAGTCCGCTAATTTAGAAGCGGACTTTTTTTGTGTTAGTATTTGGTGAAAATATCTAGTTAAGAAAATGAAGGTATTTAGGGCAATAAATTTAATATATAAAAAGCAAAGCAAAAATATAAATAAAATATTAATAATAAACTAATAAAAATATTAAGCATAGAAGAAGGAAATCTATTATTTTAGTTTGATTTAATTATTAAGGGGGTAATTACTATGTATAGTAATATGGATGATGTTAAAAAGGAATTAAAGGAGCTATGCTTAGAATATGTTACAATTTTAGAAAAATTAAAAGATGAAAAAATGATTACAGAAGAAACTTTTGAAAAATGTTCTTCTCAAAAAAAGATATTTTTAGAAGAGCAATAGATAATAACAGGGGTATTGTTATTATGTAGTTTATAAGGATAGTACTAAAAATGATAGTAGTACTATTATTTATTGCAATTTTCAACTATAATATAATATATAATGTTAAGAAAATAATTTATAAAAATATGGTGAGGTGATGAGTGTGAAAGTTTATAATACATTGACTAGAACAAAAGAAGAATTTGTTCCATTAGAAGAAGGAAAGGTAAAAATGTATGTGTGTGGTCCAACAGTCTATAACTATATACATATAGGTAATGCAAGACCATTTATAATATTTGATACTCTAAGAAGGTATCTAGAGTATAGAGGATATGATGTAACTTATGTACAAAACTTTACAGATGTTGATGACAAAATTATAAATAGAAGCCATGAAGAAGGAATATCTCCAGAAGAAGTTGCTACTAAGTATATAAAAGAATATTTTGTAGATTGTGATGGACTAGGAATTAAAAGAGCTACTGTTCATCCTCAAGTTACAGATAATATACAACAAATTATAGATTTTATAAAAGAATTAGAAGATAAGGGATATGCTTATGCAGTAAATGGTGATGTGTATTTTGATACAAACAAGTTTGAAGGATATGGGAAACTTTCAGGTCAAAAGCAAGAAGACTTAGAAGCTGGAGCTAGAATTGAAGTTAATGACCAAAAAAGACATCCTATGGATTTTGTTCTTTGGAAAGCTAAAAAAGAAGGTGAACCAGGATGGGATAGTCCTTGGGGAGAAGGTAGACCTGGATGGCATATAGAATGTTCTGTTATGTCTAAGAGATATTTGGGTGAGACAATTGATATACATGCAGGTGGTCAAGATTTAACATTCCCACACCATGAAAACGAGATAGCTCAAAGTGAAGCTAGAAGTGGAAAAACATTCTCAAAATATTGGATGCATAATGGATATATAAATATAAATGATGAAAAAATGAGTAAATCTAAAGGTAATTTCTTTACAGTAAGAGATATATCAAAATTATATGATTTAGAAATAGTAAGATTTTTCATGTTATCAGCACATTACAGAAATCCAGTGAACTTTAGTGATGAGATGCTAAATCAAGCTAAAGCTGGTCTTGAAAGACTATATAATACTAAAGAAAAATTAGAATTTACATTAAGTAATCTAAAAGAGTCTACTTTAACAGAAAAAGAAGTAGAACTTGTTAAAGAATTGGATAACTTCAGACAAAAATTTATCGATGCTATGGACGATGATGTCAATACAGCAGATGCAGTGAGTGTAATATTTGAGTTAGCTAAGTTAATAAATTCTAATGTAGATGAAAACTCTTCTCTAGAATTTGCTAAAAAGTGCTTAGATGAATTTAATGAGCTTACAAAGGTATTAAATATTGTAAATAAGAAGAAAGATACTGTACTAGATAAAGACATTGAAGAACTAATACAAAAAAGAACGGATGCAAAGAAAAATAAAGAGTTCCAATTAGCAGATGATATAAGACAACAATTATTAGATATGGGAATTGTATTAGAAGACACAAGACAAGGTGTTAAGTGGAAAAGGGTATAAAAAATGGAAAAAACTGAATTAGTTACTATGTCACCACTAGTTTTAGCATACTTAGGTGATACAGTGTATGAGACATATATAAGAGAACATTTAATTAGACAGAATACACAAAGAAAAGTTAATGATTTGCATAAATTAGCTATAAAGTATGTAAAAGCTAAAGCTCAGGCAACTATAATTCATGAAATTGAAACTGAATTAACTGAGGAAGAGAGCAAAATATACAAGAGGGGAAGAAATCAAAAATCAAATACTTCTCCTAAAAATGCAGATATTATAGACTATAAACATGCAACTGGATTTGAGGCCTTAGTTGGATATTTGTATTTAAATAATGAAATAGAGAGACTTCAATATATTATCAATAAAGGAATCAAAATTATTGAAAGAGATATGTAAATATTAGAGAGTGTTGTCTTAATAATAATCAATAAGGCAACACTTTTTTTATAACTAATGTATAATAAATATATAGAAATTAGTCAAGAGAAAGGATAAAAATTTATGAAAGTAAAATTAATATCACATACACCTGAACCAGAAAAAGTAATAGCTATGGCAGCTAAGCTATGTTATTCACCAGTTGGGACAGACGAAATAGAAAAAGACTTAACAGATGAAAGTATAGAGAAGTTTTTAAATATGTTATTAAGTATAGGTCATGGGTCAATATTAGAACATGCTTCATTTACATTTTCAATAGAAGGGATATCAAGAGCTTGCTCACACCAAATTGTTAGACATCGTATAGCTAGTTTTTCACAACAGAGTCAAAGATATGTTAAATTAGAGCAATTTGAGTACATAATTCCTCCAGAAATAGAAAAAATAGAAAAAGCAAAAGAGTTATTTATAAATTCAATGAAAAAAGACCAAGAGGCTTATGATAACTTAGTAGAGATATTATTTGAAAATCATTATAATGAATTAATAAAAGATGGTAAAAATGAGAAAGCAGCAAAAAGACAAGCTGAAAAGAAAGCAATAGAAGATGCTAGATATGTATTTCCAAATGCATGCGAAACAAAAATGGTATTTACTATAAATGCTAGAAGTTTATTTAATTTCTTTGAACATAGATGTTGTGAAAGAGCACAGTGGGAAATAAGAAATCTAGCTGTAGAAATGTTAAGAGAAGTTAAAAAGGTTGCTCCAATACTATTTAAAAAGACTGGACCAAGTTGTGTAAATGGTAGTTGTCCAGAAGGAACTATGACTTGTGGAGATATAGTTCAAGTTAGAGAAAAATTTAAGGCCTTGTAGGAGGTGAATCATTTGGCAAGTATAGAAGGAAGAAATCCAGTAATAGAAGCTATAAAAAGTGATAGAGAAATAGATAAAATATTAATTTCAAATTCAGCTAAAGAAGGTTCAATTAAAAAAATAATAGGAATGGCTAAAGAGAAGAACATAATTATACAATATGTTGATAAACATAAATTAGATGAGGTAAGTACAAGCCATTCACATCAAGGCGTAATAGCTTATGCAAGTGAATATAAGTATTACGAATTGGATGAGCTAATAGATTTAACAAAAAACAAAGATGAAGACCCATTTTTCATTATATTAGATGAGATAACAGATCCACATAATCTAGGTTCAATAATAAGGACAGCAGATGCAGTAGGAGCACATGGAGTTATTATTCCTAAAAGAAGGTCTGTACACATAACACCTGTAGTTGCTAAAGCGTCTGCAGGAGCAGTAGAGTATATGCCAGTTTGTAAGGTAACCAATATAGTTAATACAATAAAAAGATTAAAAGATGAAGGGCTGTGGATTGCAGCTGCTGATATGGATGGAGAAACTTTTTATAAACAAAATCTTACAGGTCCTCTTGGTGTGGTAATTGGAAGCGAAGGTTTTGGGATATCTAGATTGGTTAAACAAAACTGTGACTTTATAGTAAAAATGCCAATGATAGGTAATGTTACATCTTTAAATGCATCCGTGGCGGGTGGAATACTTTTATATGAGATATTCAGACAAAGACTGGATAAAAGTAAATAACCATGAAAAAAAATATAAATCATTACTTAATAATAGATGGCTACAATATTATAAATGCGTGGGATAATTTGAAAGAACTGGCTAAAGATGATTTAGAAGATTCTAGAGAAAAGCTTATTGATGATATTATAGAATTTTCTGAGTTTATGGGTTATAAGACTATAATAGTTTTTGATGCTTATAATGTTAAGAATTCACGAGAAAAAGTTGAGAAAAGAAAACACATAACGATAGTTTATACGAGAGAGCATCAAACAGCAGATAGTTATATAGAGAAATTTATAACTTCTTTATCAAAGTATGATGATGTAAAAGTAGCTACTAATGACTATGCAGAGCAACAAATGATTTTAGGAAAAGGTGCTACAAGAATGTCTGCAAGAGAATTAAAGTTAGAGTTAGATCGTTCCAAGAATAAAATGAAGGAAAAAAATATCGGTTTGAGGAAAAAAATTCAGCGAAATTGGTTGGAGGAAAGGTTAGATAAAGAAACATTGTCGAAACTTGAGAACATTCGTAGAAAGCGTTGAAATTACTAGCTTCTTTAGACTATAATATACCTATAAATTTGTTTTATATATGGGGGAGATTTACATGTTGGTAGCAAAAGAAAAAAGTTATGAGTTAATAGACAATTGTCAGCAGGATGAGTATAACATTGTATTAAGAGCAAGTGAAGGGGATAAAATAGCACTAGAGTACATTATTACCAAATACAGAAATTTTGTAAAGGCAAAGGCAAAATCCTATTTTTTAATTGGAGCAGATAAAGAAGACATAATACAAGAAGGAATGATAGGCCTTTATAAGGCAGTTAGAGATTTTGATGGAAGTAAGACAAATTCGTTTAAATGTTTTGCAGAGATATGTATAACAAGACAAATAATAACTGCTATAAAAACTGCAACAAGACAAAAACATATACCTTTAAATTCATATGTTTCTTTGAACAAACCAATATATGATGAAGAGTCAGACAGAACACTTTTAGATATTATAGCTACAAGTATAGTAACAGATCCAGAAGAACTTATAATTAGTAAAGAAGAGTTAAAAAATATAGAATCAAAGATGAACGAATTATTAAGTGACTTGGAATTAGAAGTCCTAGAATTATATTTAAATGGAAAGTCATACCAGTTTATAGCGGACAAGCTTAAAAGAGATGTAAAGTCAATAGATAACGCTTTACAAAGGGTTAAGAGAAAATTAGAAAAACATCTTGAAAACAGAAATGATTAATAGTAAAATACTTACCATAAGCTTATTGTGAGCAAAATTAATTTATATCGAAAGATAAGGGAGGAAATTCAAAATGGCTAAAGCTAAATACGAAAGAACAAAACCTCATGTTAATATAGGTACAATAGGACAC
>NZ_JAGWCW010000031.1:0-53208 GCF_020657835.1 Clostridioides sp. ZZV14-6387 | reverse complement strand
ATCGTCTGCAGCGTGATATGTGTATTAGAGACAGACTACATACAATATAGGGAAAGTGGAAGAAATGTATCTGCTTTCCTTTTTTGATTATAAATTTGAATAAATTTATGTAAAACTTATTCAAGTTTATATTGTATTTTTTTTTAGATGTACTAAAATAAACTTATAAAGAAAATAAAATTTATAACTAATTGATACTATTACAAACAAGGGGGAAGTTAAAATGGATCAAAATCTAAATTGGCTTAATGAAAAAAGAATAGAAAAAACGATAAAATCTCTAGAAAATAATAATATGAGAGGGCATTTAGTAAATAATAAAGAAGAGCTTCTAAAAAAAATTGAAGAAATAGTTAAAGCAGGTTCTCTAGTAGGATGTGGAGGATCTATGACCTTATTTGAAACAGGGGTAATTGATTTTATAAGAGAAAAGTATGATTTTCTTGATAGATATGCAAAAGACATTAAACCAGAAGAAATGAAGGAAATATATAGAAAATCTTTTTCTGCAGATGCTTATTTTACAAGTACTAATGCAATAACAGAGAATGGAGAGCTTTACAATGTAGATGGAAATGGAAATAGAGTAGCTGCTATGATATATGGACCTGACAAAGTAATAGTTATAGCAGGAGTAAATAAAATAGTTAAGGATGTAGATGAAGCTATAAAAAGAACAAAAACGATAGCTGCTCCAGCTAATTGCAAAAGATTAAATACAAATACTGGATGTAAGACTACTGGCATATGTATAGATTGTTCAAGCCCAGGAAGAATATGTTGTAATTATACACTTATAAAGAGACAATTAGCACCAGAAAGAATACATGTAATTTTCTTAAACGAAGATTTTGGATATTAAAAGAATAAAATAAGTAGGGAGAAATAATGAAAAAAGTAAAACTTATATACAATCCTAATTCAGGTGAAAAAAAGATATTATCAAATTTGGACACAATTATAGAATTATATCAGGAGAGAAATTATTTATTGATACCCTATAGATTGAATATTAAAGAACCTGTAAAGAATGCATTTAAGGAAGTGGATAGTTCCTATGACCATATACTGATAGCAGGCGGTGATGGTACCATAGATTTAGTGGTAAATGCAATGAAAGAATTAGACATAAGAATCCCAGTTGGAATTTTACCTACAGGAACTGCAAATGATTTTTCAAATGCTCTTCAAATTTCATTCGATATAAAAGAAGCTATAAAGAAAATCATAAATTTAAAGCCGAGAAAAATAGACATAGGGAAAGTTAATAATAAGTACTTTATAAATGTGGCAAGTGCTGGTATGTTTACAGATGTATCACAAAGGATAAACACAGACTTAAAAAATTCATTTGGAAGAATTTCTTATTATATAAAGGGAATAGAAGAAGCATTGTATATGAGGAAGTTTAAGATAAAAGTATCTTCTAAAGAAATGTATTATGATGGAGATATGTATCTTATGTTGATTTTTAATGGCAAAACAGCAGGAAATATAAATCTAGCATACAAAGCTGAAATAGATGATGGTTATTTGGATGTAATTATTTTTAAAGGAATGCCAATTCCAAAATCAATACCAGTTTTGATAAGTGTGCTTAGAGGTGATTACTTAGATCAGTATAATGGAAATGAAATACTGTACTTTAAAACCAAAAAAGTATATATAGAATGTGAAGATTCCCTTATAACGGATATTGATGGAGAAAAGGGTCCAGATTTTCCTCTTAGCATAGAATGTATAAAAGATGGGATAGAGGTGATGGGAATTAGTAGTGAAAAAAGTTAATAATCTAAAGTAAATTGTGAAGACTCAAATAAAAAATTACTTCTAACTAAAGTTATATATAGTAGAAGTAATTTATATTTTAAGTCTTCATTTTTTTATTGTAGGATTATTTAGCTGGTTTAAAAGAACTTTTTAGAGGAACTATTCTATTAAATACAAGTTTTTCATCAGTTGTATACTTGTTATCTATACTAAAGAATCCATTTCTAACAAATTGGAATTTATCAAAAGGTTTAGCATTTTTTACTTGTGTAGGTTCAACAAAACCTTGTAATATTTCTAATGAATTAGGGTTTATTTGTTCTAGGAAATGTTTGCCTTCATTTTCAGGAACATCATCAAGAATTAATGGCTCAAATAATCTAAATTCACATGGTATAGCAGATTTAGCATCCACCCAATGTATTGTAGATTTTACCTTACGACCTGTAAATCCAGAACCACTCTTAGTTTCAGGGTCATAAGTTCCATGTATTTCAATAACATTTCCATTTTCATCCTTAATTACATCAGTGCATTTTACGAAATAAGCACCTTTTAAACGAACTTCATTTCCTGGGAAAAATCTGAAATATTTCTTAACAGGTTCTTCCATAAAATCATCCTGCTCTATATATAGCTCTCTAGAAAAAGGAACTAATCTCTTTCCTTGAGATTCATCTTTAGCATTATTTTCTATTTCAAGCATTTCAATTTTATCTTCTGGGTAATTAGTTATAACTAGTTTTAAAGGTCTTAAAATTCCCATAGCAAGAGGTGCTTTTGGTTGTAGATTTTCTCTTAGGAAATAATCAAGCATTTGGCTATCTACTGTAGAGTTAACTTTTGATACCCCTATTTCACTACAGAAATTGCGTAATGCTTCTGCAGTATATCCTTTACGTCTGATACCAGATATTGTAGGAACACGAGGGTCATCCCAACCATCAACAACACCTTCATCTACAAGTTGTTTTAATTTTCTTTTACTCATAACAGTATTGTTTATATTAAGTCTAGCAAATTCTATTTGTCTAGGTACATTTTCCATTTCACACTCTTTGACAAACCAATCATAAAGCGGTCTTTGGTCTTCAAATTCTAGAGTACATATAGAGTGAGTTATCCCTTCAATTGCATCTTCAATTGGATGAGCAAAAGCATACATAGGATATATGCACCATTTATCTCCTGTGTTGTGATGTGTTGAATGAGATATTCTATATATAATTGGGTCTCTAAGGTTTATATTTGGAGAACACATATCTATTTTAGCTCTTAATGTTTTTTCACCATCTTTAAATTCACCATTTTTCATTCTTTCAAATAAATCAAGGTTTTCTTCAATAGACCTATTTCTATAAGGACTTTCTTTTCCAGGCTCAGTTAAAGTACCACGATATTCTCTCATTTCTTCTTGTGTCAAGTCACATACATAAGCCTTACCTTTTTTTATTAATATTAAGGCTCTCTTGTACATTTCATCAAAGTAGTTAGATGCAAAATTTAACTCGTTCCAATCAAACCCTAACCACTTAACATCTTCTTTTATAGATTCTACATATTCAACATCTTCTTTTAATGGATTTGTATCATCAAATCTTAAATTAGCTTTTCCATTAAACTCCTTAGCTAGTCCAAAGTTAAGACATATACTTTTTGCATGACCAATATGTAAATATCCGTTTGGCTCAGGTGGAAAACGAGTTATTATACTGTCGTGTTTTCCTGTTTCTAGGTCATTTATAATAATATTTTTTATAAAGTTAGATGAGTTCGTTTCATTTGACATATTTTATACCTCCTATTTAATTTGCTTATAATACAGGACACTACACTGTATTGCATAATATTAATTTTAATCCAAGATTAGAAAAAAATAAAGGTGTAATTAAGAGTATTATGCAAAATATTAACTTTTATACTAAAAATATGTTTTTTACAGTTTATTTACAAAAAATGAGATTTGTTGAATTAATCCTTAAAAGGCTGTATTATAATATGTATATTGTTAAGAATATTATGTGAAGTTAGTTATCTAAATTTATTTTAAATCTGTTGACAGATTTGTAAAGGAGACGATTATGGGAAAGGTTGCAAAAATTTTATTGAGTTTAATTGTTATTGTTCTAGTGTTTACAGGAATTGTTGTATACACTTTAACACCAAAAGAAAGATATGATGTCAGTTCACAAAATAATGAAATTATAGATGAAGAATACTTATCAAAAGGTTCATATATAAATTCCATGGAAGTAGTAAAAAATCCACTTAGAATGGTTGGGAAAGTGTCTGTTTCAGAGGATGAGTTTAGAAATTTAATATATACATTAATGCATAAACATGGGATTAAAGAACTTGAAAATAATTTTGTTGAAATGAAAGATGGAAAAATAAAAGTAGCAGGGCCATATAAGGTATTTGGATTAATAAATAGCCAATATGAACTTGAATTGAGACCTACTTTAAAAGGAGAGAATCTAATTGTAAGCCTTGAAAATGTAAAACTTGGTAAATTCAAGATAAGTGATAAGATGTTAGAGAAAATACTAAGTAACTATAATAAAAAAGTTCCATTTGAAGTTAATGGAAATAAGGTTACTTTAGAGAAAAGTTATCTTTATCCAGTAACTCTTAAAAATATATCTATAAAAAAAGGAAATATTGATTTAGATATGGAAGTAGAAATAGATTTGAAGTCACAAATAAATGGGGCATTAGGATATTTGAAGGATTCTGGAAAGGCTCAGGATATACTAAATCATTTGATTAATTTAAAGAAAACAGCTGTTGGTTAAAAATATAGAAAACTTATATTTATATTTTTATTATATTTCATACAATATTGGAGTACTTTAAAATCAAAATTTGTAAAATAACATTTATTGTGTTAGAATGTTTTATGATATTAAGTTGTAAATACGTAATATTATTTAGTTACTAGATTGGGGGGAAATGATGAATAAAGTCTATATTGTAACAACATATACAGGAACTTTATTATCTTACTTAATAAGGAATATAAGTAAAAAACTGTATACACATGTGTCAATATCACTAAATGAAAATTTAAAGCCAATGTATTCTTTTGGGAGATTAAATCCGAGAAATCCGTTTATTGGGGGATTTGTTGAAGAAAATATAAATCAAGGATTATATGCTATAAGAAAAAATACTGTGTGTAGAGTATATTCATTAGAAGTAGATAATTTACAATATGAAAATCTATTTAAAAATATAAAATTAATTAGTGATTATAGAGAAGATTACTATTATGATATAATGGCATTAATATATTTGCCAATGAATATTCATAGACAATCTGAATATAAATATGTATGTTCAAACTTTGTTGCTGATATGTTAGAAAAAAGTGAAATAGACATTTTAAATAAACAATCATTTGAAGTAACACCAAATGATTTTTATAATTTACCTGGTTTAACCTTAGAATATGAAGGTTTATTATCAGAATATAATTCTAGACAACATTCTTATGTATCAAAAATCGCAAACATCTAAAAATTTATTTTAGAGTTTATCATATAAAAACTATTGCTAGATAATTAGGCTGAAGATAGTAGTTTAACTTCGAGAGGATTAAGAATTCGTAAATCTTAGTTAGAACACTTTCTTCAGTTTTTAAATTTTAGTGATTATTTGTATTTTTACAGTATTTTTGGGGTATATAGATAAGATATAATTGAATAAAATATTTATATAAATGTATAAAGATATCTTAACACATAAATAAATATGATAAATATTTATTTTTTGTAAATATATGGATATAATAGTAATAATAACATTTTGTAGAGAGGAGTATTAAATGAAACGATATCTTAAAACATATGGAGTTGCAATAATAATTGTAGCAATTTATGCATTTATTAAATTACCTGTACTTAGATTAGATTTCACATCTTTATTTTCAGTAGGAATAATTTTCTTTGTTGTGGCAGGAATACTAGATATGATGTTAGATAGAAATGAAAGAACATCTAAACTTGCTAAATATAATTTTTCAATAGCAATAGCTTTACTTGTGTATATTGTAGTTGTACCTTTTATAACTTCTACACCTGTATTTCATGCAAAGGCATATAAAGAATTATTAGGAAAAGTAACTGAAAGTAAATTTACTGACGACATTAGTCCTGTCAGTGTAAATGACATTCGTCTTGTAGATGAAGATATGGCTATGAAATTGGGAGATAAAAAGCTTGGAGAAGTTCCAGCTATAGGCAGTGTGTCAAAATTAGGAAAATTCCATATACAAAATGTGGATGGAGAATTGTACTGGGTTGCACCTCTTGTTCATAGAGACATAATTAAGTGGGTAACATCTTTAAGTGGTTCAAGTGGTTATGTAAAAGTATCTGCAAGTAACCCTCAAGATGTTCAATTAGTTCAAGAAATAGATGGAAAACCAATAAAGATAGTATATCAACCAGAAGCTTACTTGCATCAAGATTTACAGAGACATTTATACATACATGGTGTGGTAAATGTTGGTATGACAGATTTTACCCTTGAAATAAATGATGAAGGGAAACCTTATTGGGTTGTAAGTTTATATGAGCATAAAATTGGTTATGGAGGAGCAAATGCTACAGGAATAGCTACTGTTGATGCAGAAACTGGAAAAATAAATGTTTACAATGTTAAAAATACACCTAAATGGGTGGATAGAATCCAGCCACAAGAATTTATAACAGACCAGATTAAAGACTGGGGAGTTTATGTTAATGGATTTTTAAATTCTGTTATATCAGAAAAAGGAGTACTAGTGCCAACAGAAGGAACATCATTAGTTTATGGAAATGATAATAGGTCTTATTGGTATACAGGTATAACATCTTCAGGAGGAGATGAATCTACAATTGGATTTATGTTAGTTGATTCTAGAACAAAAGAAGCTAAATTATATAAGCAACCAGGAGCCACTGAGACAGCTGCAATGAAATCAGCTGAAGGTAATGTTCAAGAAAAGAATTATGAAGCAACATTCCCTGTAATGTACAATATATTAGGTCAACCAACATATGTATCATCGTTAAAAGATAAGGCTGGTCTTGTAAAGAGAGTTGCATTTGTATCTGTTGAAGATTATAATGTGCTTGGTTTAGGTGAAGATAAAAACGAAGCATTGAGAAACTATAAAGATTCATTAGAATCTAAGGGTAATGATTTAAAACTGGATAATGATTTAAAAGATGAAGTCATAGAAGGTACAGTGACAAGAATAAGTCCAGATGTACGAGGTGGAAATACTAATTATTATGTGACTTTAGATTCAAGTAAAGAGATAATATTCAAAGCTACTTCAAAAGTATCTAGTGAATTGCCATTGACTCAAGTTGGAGATAAAGTCAAAATATCATATTCAAAAGAATTATCTGGTGTAATTGAAATGTCAGAATTTGATAACCTAAATATTGCAAACTTTGAAGATAAAAAAGCAAAAGAGGGAACAGGAACTGACGAAAATACAAACTCTCAAGGTTCTGAGAATCAAGATAATGTATAGTTTAACTTAAAAAAATCGAAAATAGTATTTAATATATTAATAGCTAGTTTTTATAAAATTTATTTTTATGAAAACTAGCTATTTTATTTTAATTCTTTGTAAATTTAATGTCATAAAATTAATATAATATTAGTACAACTTTGCAAATAATACTTCAAGGAGAATGTACTATGACTAATATGGAAAAAGAGATATTGCTTTTAATTAGCAGGGTTAGATGTGTTACAGAAGCTCAATTTAGAAAAATTTATGGAGACCAAAAGAGATATAATAAAAAAAACTTTAAAAAAACCTTGAGAAAAATGTGTAGTGAGTATACACTTAAAAAATATCCTTGTGATGTAGATTATTATAATTACAAAGACCTCTCATACGTATACTATTTGAATGGTAGTAAACTTTTTAAGGGAGATGATTTAATAAAGGCTCTAGTAGGGTCAGAATTAGTTGTTAGAATCAATACTGCAGGTTGTGATGTAAAAAGATTCTACCGAAATGTTAGTGTGGATGATATGAAATATGATTTATTTATTGAATATACAGACCAATTTGGTAATATAAAACAGGTTCTAGTAGATGTTGATTTAAATAATGAAATAGATATTTCTAAATATGAAAATCTTTCTAGAAAGATAGATAAATCTACAATTCCATTTTTTAAAGTGCCAAACGTTTTGGTAGTTACACCAGATAATCTATCTGAATTAAATGATTTAGAGAGATATGATAGTGAGTATAGTATAAATTTTATAGATTTAGGATTAAATAAACTATTTAATTGTATATAACCTAATTTTAAAAAAGAGAATTATAGATTTGCCACATTTTGTAAAATAATTGTTGCAATATTATATAGAATGTGATAAAACTATATTAATAAATTAATTAAAAATAATGAGCCTAGGGTAGAGGTAGCTATATTCAATAGTATTCAATAGGAGCTGGTAAGTGTTGATGATTGATGAAAGGGTCTATAGCCGAAGAAAATTTGTTGACGGATGGATTTTCTGGACTTATGCAGAATATGTATAAGGCTGTCACTTTTAAAGTGATGAGCTACAAGGTTACTTGGTCTATGAGATTTACACGTCCAAAGTATACCTTTGGGCGTTTTTATTTATCAAAATTTAACTTGAGGGGGAAAAAGCATGAGTATAATTGTTCAAAAATATGGTGGAAGTTCGGTGGCAGATACTGATAAAATAAAATCAATTGCAGAAAACATAATAGAACGAAGAAAAGAAAATCCACAAATGGTAATAGTTGTGTCTGCCATGGGTAAATCCACTGATGAATATATAAAGTTGGCTAAAGAATTGAGTAATGAACCTAGTAAAAGAGAATTGGATGCTTTGATGTCTACTGGAGAAATGATTTCAGCTTCTTTATTATCAATAGCATTAAATGCACTTGGATGTAAGGCTGTAAGTTATAATGCTTATCAGCTAAATATAAAAACAAGTGGTCTTCATGGGAAGTCTCAAATTGATGATATAAATGTAAATAGAATTAAAAATAGTTTAGATGAAGGAAATGTCGTAATAGTAACTGGATTTCAAGGAATCAATGAAGATGGTGATGTAACTACTCTTGGGAGAGGTGGTTCAGACACATCTGCTGTGGCTCTTGCAGTTAAATTAAATGGGAAATGTGAGATATATACAGATGTTGATGGAATCTATTTTACAGACCCAAGAAAATATTCAAAGGCTAGTAAACTTGATGAGATTGAATATGAAGAAATGCTTGAGTTAGCAAGTTTAGGAGCACAAGTAATGCATTCAAGAAGTATAGAACTTGCACAAAAATATGGTGTTGAAATTTATGTTGGACGTACATGTGGTACAGTAAAAGGAACATATATAAGAGGGGGAAAAGATATGAAATTAGAGGATAAAGTAATAACAGGATTAGCTACTAGTGATGACGATAGCTCTATAACAATCAAAGATTTTAAAGCAGAAAATATATCTAGTTTATTTGAAGATATAGCAACTATAGGGATAAGTGTAGATATGATAAGTCAGACTGCACCTATCTTAGATAAAATAAGTGTATCATTTACAGTTCCAAAAGAAGAATTAGGAGAATGTAAGAAGATAGTATCTAAGTACACAGATGAAGAACATGTAGTGGTTGATAATAATATCACTAAATTCTCTTTGGTAGGTCTTGGCATGAAAAATACTTCTGGAGTTGCTGCTAAGGTATTTAAGATATTCAATGAAAATGGTATAATGATAAAACTTATAACTACATCAGAAATTCGTATAACATGTGCTATAAATTCTGATGATAAGCAAATAGCTATAGAAAAAATAGCAGAAGTATTTAATATATAAAATTTGGGGAGGATATTATGAAACTTCATGGAACTATGACTGTAAATGATAATGAATTATATATTGGAGGAGTGAGTTGTCTAGAGCTTAGTGAAAAATATCAAACTCCACTTTATGTATTTGATGAAGCTTTGGTAAGACAAAACTGTAGAGAATATGTAGAATATTTTAAAGCCAAAGATGGAAAAAACAAGGTTGCTTATGCAGGTAAAGCTTTTTTACCTATTTATATGTGTAATCTTATAAATGAAGAACAAATGTGCCTAGATGTAGTTTCAGGAGGCGAATTATATACAGCCTACAAATCAAATTTCCCTATGGAAAAAGTTTTCTTCCATGGAAATAATAAGACTAAAGAAGAAATAAATATGGGATTAGATTTAGGTGTAGGTAAGTTTGTAGTAGACAATTTTTATGAATTGGATTTGATTGAAAAGTTATGTGAAGAAAAAGGTAAAGTTCAAGAAATATATTTTAGAATAACACCTGGAATAGAGGCTCATACACACGATTATATAAAAACTGGACAGATAGATTCTAAATTTGGATTTGCCTTAGTGAATGGAGATTTATTTAGAGCAATAGAGAAATTGAGTGAATACAAGAATATAAGACTTGTGGGTCTTCATGCTCATATAGGCTCACAAATATTTGATGTAGAGCCGTACATAGATACAGTGGACATAATGATGAACTTAGTAAAAGAGATAAAAGAAAAATTCAATATACAGTTAACAGAAATTGACTTAGGTGGAGGTGTAGGGGTTTATTACAGTAAAGAAGATAAGCCTAAGACTATAAAAGAATTCTGTGAGACTATAATTGCTAAAGCGGAAAGTTCATGTAAAGAGCTTGGGATAGAAGTACCTATATTGGTAATAGAACCAGGAAGATCAATAGTTGCAAATGCAGGAAGCACATTGTATACAGTAGGTTCAATAAAAGATATAAAAGATGTTAGAGTTTATGTAAGTGTAGATGGAGGTATGACAGATAATGTAAGACCTTCTCTGTATCAAGCTAGTTATGAGTGTAGTATTGTAAATAAAATTAACCATGAGACTATGAATCATGTAACAATAGCTGGAAAATGTTGTGAAAGTGGAGATATATTGATTGGGGATATAGATATAATGGATATTAAAAGTGGAGACATACTTATAACGACATCAACAGGTGCATATGGGTATTCAATGTCTTCAAATTATAATAAAATACCAAGAGCAGCAGTAGTATCAGTATTTGATGGAAATGATAAGGTAATATGTAAGAGACAAAGTTATGAAGATTTATTAGCTTTAGAAGTATAGAATGAAAATTAAATATTAAGTTTATTATAAGTAGATTTACTAAGGTATATATGGCTCTAAATTAATTTTTAGTTTGTTGTAGTTATACATAGCATATCTACTTATTTTTTTCTTTTACTAACAAATTTCTTGTAATAAATATAAAATATTTTAAAAACTTCCTAATTATGATAAAATTTAAAGTATATAACAAGGAGGGGTTTAATGAGAGGAAGAGTAATTTTATTAATATCGATATTATCTATATTTCTTGTAGGATGTTCATTTAATAATAAAGATGAAATAAATTTAACTGAGCAAGGAAAAACATACTTAGAAAAACATGACTATAAAAAAGCTATGGAATCATTGTCCTCTGCATTAGAAGAAGACAATACTAATGAGAATGCAAGGGCTATGTATATGCAAGCTATGAGAATGTCAAATATGACTGAGTTTGAAGAAGCGAAAAATTATGAGGATGCAATTAAGGAACTTAAGCTTATAGAGAAAATAAAAAATGGTTCATCTGTTATTAAAGAAGAAGCAACTAAAAAGAAAGAAGAATTAACTAAATTAGAAAAAGAACAAAATGAAGCAGAAGAGCAAAGAAAGAAAAAGGCAAAAGATACAGCAGGAGAAGATAGGTACAGAGTAGAATCAGACGCAAGAAAAACTTCTTATAGTAGAAATAGTAAAACTAATAAATCTAGTTCTAAAAATAACAGTAAAAAATCAGATGATGATAAATCTGATAATAACAGTAGCTCTTCTCAGAATCAAGAAAAACCAAATAATAATCCAGCACCAACACCACCTTCTCCAGATACTAGTGGTGGAGCAGAGAGTGGTGAAAATTCTCAAAGTTCAAATAATCAATAAATATAAAATGTGCATATATTTTTAATAAATAAAATATGCATTATAAAAAATTAGCTCTTAGCAAATTGTTTTTGCTAAGGGCTAATTTTTTATAAAATAGTTCAATAAAAAGCAACTAAATTTGAAATTAAAAATTTAAAAGTATATACAATAAATATAAGTTATTGTAGCCGATTATCTATATATTTATCAACATAAGTTTTTACAACAGCTGCTATTGGCACTGAAAGGAAAACACCTATAAAACCAAATAGAGATTGACCTATTAAAATTGCAGAAATTACCCATATAGCTCCTATACCAACTTGATTACCCATAACTTTTGGTTCTATAAAGTTTCCATCTAGTTGTTGTAATATAAATATGAATATAACAACCCAGATAGTTTTTTGTGGGCTATATAAGATTGTCATGGCTATTGGAGGTATTGCACCAATAAAAGGACCAAAATACGGTATTATATTACCTAAGAATATTATTGAAGCTAAAAATAAAGCATTTTCTATTCTGATAACAAATTGAAATCCTAAGAATGCAATTATACCAATAATAAGAGAGTCTAATATTCTACCAATCAAATAATCATAGAAAATGTCATGAGTAGTTCTAAAGAATTCTATAATATCATCTGCTTTGTTTCTATCAGTAGAAGAGTATAGTAATTTTTTAAACCCCAATGCAATTTTTTCTTTGTCATATATAATATATATAGACAGTATAAATCCCATTGTCATATTAAATAACATAGAAGATATACTAAGTGCATAGACTAATAAGTTTTTAGGAATTCTACTAATGGAATCATTTGCCTCTTTTAACACATTATCTAAGCTATGTTGTATGTGAGGAACTAAAGTCTTTAAAAAATCTATGTTTGACATATTTTTTTCTATAAAATTGTTTATATAATCAGTGTACATAGGCATTTCACTTATTAACCTGTTTAATGTATTGGCGATTGATGGAATTAACAATCTAATTCCAAAAGCTAAAATAAGACCTATAAATATATAAGCTATAAAAATAGCTAAAAGCCTATGTGCTTTAAATCTTATTTCAAAAAGCATTACTAATGGATTTAAAAGTAAAGCAAGCAAAATAGCTAGAAAAAATGGGCCAAAAAACTTTAAGAATCCTTCAATACTAGATATAAAATCTGATGGAGTATTAACAAATTTAAAAAATAAAATTCCAATAAACACGACTATTAAATAGTATTTTACATTTTCTTTTGAAATAATAATCACTTCCTTAAAATAGTGTTTAGTCAGCTATTACATATTAATAGTATGTGAAAAGAAATTACAATTATTTAGGAAAATTAAATAATTTTTTAGCTTGTTTTTAATCAAGGTCTAGTATAGTATAATAATGTAACAAAATTAACATTGATAAAAATATCAAATAACATATAATTTAAGATAAGAAAGGATTATGTATGAGAATTAATAAGTATATAGCTTCTTGTGGGATTGCATCTAGAAGAAAAGCAGAAGAAATTATTCTTGAAGGAAGAATAAAGGTAAATGGAAATGTAGTAAAAGAGTTATCATTTAATATTGAGGAAGATAAGGATATAGTGGAATTTGATAATAAAAAAGTAAAGCCAAGTGAAAAGCATGTATATATAGTGTTAAATAAGCCAGAAGGATATATAACTACAGTAAAAGACCAGTTTAATAGACCAAGTGTAATAGATATACTTAAAGATGTGAAAGAAAGAGTGTATCCAATAGGTAGACTAGATTATGAAACTAGTGGATTATTGATACTTACTAATGATGGAGACTTAACATATAAACTTACTCACCCAAAACATGAGGTTAACAAAACATATGTAGCAAGTGTGAAGGGAATTATAAGTAATGATGAAATAAGAAAGTTTGAAAGAGGATTAAACATAGAAGATTACACAACAGCACCTGCTAAAATAAGAGTAACTAAAGAAAATAAAGAAAAGAATTATTCTGTATGTGAAATAACTATACATGAGGGAAGAAATAGACAAGTGAGAAAAATGTGTAAGGCTATAAATCATCCAGTTTTAAATTTAAGAAGAATTTCTGTAGGTAAGATAGAATTAAAAGATATAAAAGTCGGAGAATATAGATACTTAACAGAAGATGAAATAAAATATTTAAAGTCAATAAAATAAGATAACAATGAAATAAGGTTAACAGTAGGGAGAGATAGTATTATGGCATA
Source organism: Clostridioides sp. ZZV14-6387 (assembly GCF_020657835.1). NCBI lineage: Bacteria > Bacillati > Bacillota > Clostridia > Peptostreptococcales > Peptostreptococcaceae > Clostridioides > Clostridioides sp. ZZV14-6387. The sequence continues at coordinate 39,193 of NZ_JAGWCW010000031.1, read as the reverse complement.
TGCAAAATATTTAACTAAAATTACAGATATAAATAAATTTTATTTAGAAAAGGTTATAAGTAAAGGTGATATAGTAATTGATGCTACTATGGGAAATGGATATGATACAATGTATCTGGCTGAAAAGGTTGGAGAAAAAGGGTTTGTATATGCCTTTGATGTACAAGAAGAAGCAATAAAGTCTACAAGTAAAAAAATAGAAAAAGAAGGCTATGTAGACAGAGTAAAACTAATATTAGATGGTCATGAAAATATGAATAAATATATAAAAGAAGAAGTTTCATGTGTTTTATTTAATTTAGGATATCTTCCAAGAGCAAAACATTCAATTATAACCAAACCAGATACAACTTTAAAAGCTATAAAGTTGAGTTTAAAAATGTTAAAAGAAAATGGAGTAATAAGTATCGCTATATATACAGGGCATGATGGAGGTCAAGAGGAAAGAGATTGTATATATAATCTTATCAATAATTTAAGTCAGGATGAATTTAATGTTTTAGAATCTAAATTTTTAAATCAAGTCAATAACCCACCACAATTGATTTTAATTGAAAAGAAAAAATCACAATAAATACTAAAAAAAACTTGACAAGATTCTATTAAGAGTTAATATATATATTGTGACCTCTTAAAAATACTTTAAATAATAAGCATACGATAGTTTGCTTTTAAAATAAAATATATACTTAAATATGCAAAATAAGATAGGAAACTTTTAAATGAGTAAAAATTGAAAAATTTAAAAGAAATATTGGATAAATATTAAAAAATGCAAGGAAAGATGGTATAATAAATTTAATCGAAAATACTATGTGATGTATAAGGTACAGAAAAGTTAGAATTTTATGAGTTTAAGAAGTTATAATAAAAATTAATATGAAGTTGAGATAAAAACAAAATAATAGAATTTTTACAGAAAAAGACAATATTAACAAAAACAAAATAGTTTGTATAACTAAAAGGAGAAAAAAATGGAAGAAACAAATGAAATGAAGGACAGTAAACATTTGATATCAAATATACAATCTCAGTATACGAGATTGAGTAAAGGTCAAAAACTTATAGCACAATATATTTTAAATAATTATGATAAAGTTGCATTTATGACTGCATGTAAATTAGGTGAAACTGTAGGTGTAAGTGAGTCTACTGTTGTAAGATTTGCAAATGCCTTAGGTTATAGTGGATATCCTAAATTACAAGCAGCACTTCAAGAACTCATAAAAAATAAGCTAACTACAGTACAAAGAGTTGAAATGGCACATGATTATTCCGATGATTTTGCAATATTAAACAAAGTTTTAAAGAGTGATATAGATAATATAAGGTCCACATTAGAAGAAATTGATGAAAGAGCATTTAAAGAAGCTTCTAATAAACTTTTAAGAGCCAGAAAGATATATATACTTGGTATGAGAAGTTCTTTTGTAGTAGCTCAATATTTAGGTTTTTACTTAGATATAATACTTGACAATGTTCATATAATTAGAATGGATATGGGAGATGCTTTTGAGCAAATTGTAAGAATAAATGAAGAAGATGTTATAGTTGCAATTAGTTTCCCTCGTTATTCAAAAAAATCTTATCAAATTGTCGATTATGCTAAGGAAAAGGGAGCACATGTAATATCATTAACAGATAGTTTGTTTGCACCAGTAGCATCACTTGCAGATAATACTCTTTTAGTTAAAAGTAATATGGCTTCATTTGTAGATTCTTTAGTCCCAGCACTTAGTATTTCAAATGCTCTTGCTATATCTGTTGGAATGAAAGAGAAAGAAGATATTAAACAACACTTTGATGATTTAGAACAAATTTGGAAAAGATATTCTGTATATGAGTAAATTTTGTATATTAATAAATAGTTTCAAGGGTTAAAACGTTCAAATCTAGCCCTATTTAAACAAAGATATTATAAAAAAACTGACTGACACTTAACTGACAAATTCCTTTTTTAGGTCTAACTGACATTTAACTGACAGTCAGTTTTTTGTTTATCTGAATAATGTTTTGCTTAAATTGTTAGAGACTTCTTTGGCCATTTCCTCTAAAACAATAGAATATCTATTCATAGTTATTTTTATATATGTATGACCCAACCTTTCAGAAACCACTTTCATATTTAGAATAGGAATTTAATACTCTAGGAAAAGATGTTTGGAATACAATACAAAATTTTCCTCTAAGGTATCTAAAACATATTTTGACTTATGCTTAGATTGTGGTGAAATAGTGAGAACTTATATAAATGGTAAGACTGACAGGAATTGGTGTAAAGATGAGAAATAAAAATATATAGGATTTAGACTATCTTTATAGATGCTCTTTTTTTATACAATAAATTAAGAGGACAATGAAGTTATTAAATTTAAAGAAGTATATAAAAAGATTAAGGAATTAATAGAAATTATCTAAACTAATATTAGTACCTGTTGGCTAATAATTAGCTTTATTCTTTATTATATGATATAATGTAAAATAGAGATAAGGAAGTGGTTAGTATAGGAATATTAAAAAGTGCTGAATTAGTTAGAAAGATAGCACAAAGAATTGCTAGAGAAAAAGGAATAAGAGAGCAAGAAGCATGAAATGATGCTGTTACAGAGTATAAACAAAAACATAGATACTTAGTCTAGAGAATCATCTTTATAGATGGTCTTTTTTTATGTAAGAAGTTTGTGTAATAAATTAAAAATAAATGTAAAAAATATTATACAACTATAATAAGATAAAGTAATGTTTTTAAGGAGAAAAAGATATGTTTAATCAGTTTAATGAATTTCTTGGTAACTATATAAATATAATTTCTGTAATTGCATCATTTGCGTCAATAGCAGCCTTGATTATATCAATTATAGCTTTTATGGAATCTAATAAACAAGCCAAATTGATATTAAAATATAGAAGAAATAATGAGAATAATATAGCTGGTGATTATTATGAAAATGGTAATGGATATATTAGACTTGATTCTAATAAGATAGATGATAAACCTGGTATCTATACTAAGATTCGTAGTAATAACTTAGTTGATTTTGTAATAGAAAACAAAAGTACAATTGTTGCAAAAAGCCCTATATTAAGTTTGAAATTTATTAATATGGAAGTAGAGATTGAAGAAAATAATAACTTTGAACAAATAAATAGTGAGCTTAGATGGCATCCCAAAGATAATACTACAATCCATAAAGGAATAAATTTTAGAATAGAGCAATTTAATTTTAGAAACTGTGTTATGCTTAAAAAAGACGTTTATATAGAGGTAGTATTATCAGCTGATAATATGGAGACAAAGGAATTTAGAATACCAATAAAAGTATATTAAAGAACACTAGTAAGTGTTCTTTTTTTATTTAATGAATTGGAGGCATCAAATGAATAAAAGAGAAGTTGTGTATTTAAATTTAGAAGATATAAAACCTTATGAAAATAATGCTTTAAAGATTCAATTAAATTCAAGTAAAATCTCTATATAAATATTATTATATATTTAAATTATTTTTAGAATAATTATAAATTTATATTAATAAATAACTGTAAGAGTACACTTGTTTTATAGTATAATAAATTAATATATTATTCAGAAAATTAAGGAGAGATACTTATGCAAACCTTAGATGTATACATGAAAAAATTATGTCCACAGTATCTAATAAAACATAGTGAAATCGTTGATGAAGTAACTGTTGATGTACGTACACCAACAGAATATGGTAGTATAACTAAATTACAACATAATATCTCTGTTATTGATGAAAAAGAATATGACTTTCTGCACAGGAATAAACCTATTGCAGGAATTATTGTTTTATATGGTTTAATAAAAAATCGCAAAAATATAAAAGATAAACTCCTATCTATTAGTGATAACAATAGTAAAAAGATAATAATTGCTTGTTCTAAAGGTAGGATTCGTAGTCCAGTTGTTTGGATGTATTCTAGATATTTAAAAATAGATTCTAAAGTACTATTGGATGGAATAAACTCTATAAAAAATAATTCTTAAAAGCGAAAATTTGAGTATTTTGTAATTGTCGAATAGTTTTTGAAGGATATTGACCTTTGAAGTTGAATTTTATACTTTGGAAGAAATTAATATGGATGAAGAGTATTTAAAAGAATATTTATTTTATTATGAGAAATTAAAAGGTAAGAAGAGTAAAGAAGAAACTATAATTTAATAATAATAGAAAAAATAAATATATAGGACAATATAACTGTAGTAGATTTAAATGCTAGAAATAATATGTTGATATGGTTTTATACAGAATTGACTTTGTTTATTGAAATAGATAGTTTATCCATACAAGTTTTAAACAAAGCTTCATTTTCCATACTTATAACAATAATAGTTTTGCTTCTTATGATGTATTTGTTATGAAAAAATGGAAAAGAGCTTAAGAATTTAAGCAAAGGAATAGAAGAAGAAAATAGCTTTATGATTAAATAAACATCTATATATGAAAGGTATGAGTCCTAAAAAGGGCTCTTTTTTTATTCTCAAAACAAACAAAAACGAGGTGGTTATATGGCTAAATATGAATATTGGATAACGGAATGGTGAGTATTTGGATGAAGATATGGGCTTTACATGTGAGCATTGGAAATTAGTTAAAAAGTTCAATTTAATATCAAGTACAATATAAAATAAGAAGAGATTAAAATAATATGAGTAATTCAAGTGCTTTTTAGTCTGAAATACGACAAAGATTGACAATGTAAAATATGTAGCAGATGATAGATTCTTAGATGAAGAAGGAAAACCAGTCGAATGGAAATTAAGAGTTTTATCTTCTGAGGAATATGAAACCTTAAGAAGAAAGTGTCCTAAAAGGGTTAAAAGTTGTAGGCAATATACAAGTGAAATTGACTACAATAGCTATGTAGCTGAATTATGTGTAGCATCAACAGTATTTCTTGATTTAAAGAATGATGATTTACAAAATAGTTATGGAGGAATGTGAGAATTTCAGCTATTAAAATAATGCTTACAACAGGAGAATATATAAATTACACAGTAAAAGTGAATGAGGTTAATGGATTTGACACTTCATTTAAAGATAACATAGGAAAAGCAAAAACTAATTCGAGATGGAGAAGAATGTAGAACTTAAAACTAGAGATTAAATTGGCATAGTCACATTACTAATATATGAAAATGTTACAATCTTGGAAATAGATGGATATATATGTTGTATAGTATAATGTAGATAATATATCACTAAGTAAAAAATAACAAAGAAATCTAAATTATTAGAGGTGTATTTATGGAAAATAAGGATATTAAACTTACAATATGTATATTTGCTTTTGTAATTGGAATAATAGTGTTATTTTGCTGTATAGGTTTAGGGCAATTTAATATAGAATGTATTATGCGACAAAATGGTGGAACAATGGATACCAACCAATACAATATATATTTAGAACAATCTATTTCACAGTATAGAAATTTTGGTTCTATATTGGCTTTATTAGGAGGAATAGGAATACTGTGTGATAAAAGTGTTAGAAAATACTAAAAAAGTACGTTTTTATTAAGATAAAAATTAATCTTTATTAAGGATGTGATGAATGATATGTCAAGAGAAGTGTTTACTGTAAAAATTACACCAGTAGAAGCACAGAGAATGGTAGAAAAGAATTTGGATGCAGATATAGTTTTTTCTGATATGTATAGCTTAGGGAATGGTAAACTTATACTAATTACAACTTTCGACAAATATTATGCAAGAAGTAATAGTAATTCAGGGTTAGTGGTGATTTGTGAAAATACAACTGGAAAAACTCTTGTTAAAATTGCTTCAACTGGAAGTTCGATAGGACTTCTTCAAATTGATTGGGGAGTAGGAAATAATTTGCTTAAAAGAGTAAAAAATATTCTTAGTGATTATATTATAGGTGTAATTAATATTAATAAAGGTTAAAACTGTACTTATTGTGTATACGAATAATAATCTTATAACTTCTTAAAGATAGGAAAAAGCAATAAAACTTAAAGTCAAGCTATTAGAAATTTCATAGAAATTAGTCTAGACTATAATAAGTGGAACATTTTAAGTTACAGAAAAAGTAAGAGTGTAAAAAATTAAAAACTCTCCCTTGACATAGTTAATTTGATATGTAACAATAGTTATACAACGTTAGTAATCTGAAAATCTAATAAGGAAGTGAAATTTAATGCCACCTAAAGCAAAAATAACAAAAAAAATGATTTTGAATATTGTATTGGAAATTACAAGGGAAACAGGATTTGAGACTGTAAATGCAAGGAGTATAGCAAACAAACTACAATGTTCTACTAGACCGATTTTTACTTGCTATGAAAATATGGATGAATTAAAAAACGAATTTCTTGCTTTTGCATATGAATACTACAAGCAGTATGTCACTAATTACAGTAATTCTGTAAATGTTAGCCCTTACTTAATTCTTCCTCTTTCATATATTGAATTTGCTCAAGAAGAAATACATTTATTTAAGTTATTATTTATAAATGATATGGATTTGAATATGACAGAGGCAAAGGATTTTTACAATGAGATTGACAATGAAAAAAGGGCAAGAGATTTTTCAGAAATCATTGGAATAGAATTAGAACGTGCAAAAGTAATATTCTTGGATTTATTCCTTTATACACATGGTATAGCAGTCTTAGTGGCAACGAAAAAATTAACATTAGATAGAAATAGTGCTGAAAAAATGGTAAGAAAGATATTGTCAGCTTTTATAATACAAGAAAAACCAGATTGGAATTTATCTATTTGATGTTTAATAATTAATATAGAAGGAGTATAATATGAAAACAAACAAATATTTAATTGATTTTTATAATAATTATGATGAAGATAGTAGACTGAGATTAAAGCATGGATTAGTTGAGTTTTTTACAACTATGCGTTATATTGAGAAATATATAAAACCTAACGACCATGTTCTTGAAGTTGGGGCTGGAACTGGACGATATTCTCATACGTTGGCACGTCAAGGATATACAGTTGATGCAGTGGAGTTAGTAGAGCATAATATAGAGATTTTCAATCAAAATACACAATCTGATGAAGATATAACCATCACTCAAGGTAATGCCAAGGACTTATCTATTTTTCCTGACAATAAATATGATATGACTTTGCTATTAGGTCCACTATACCATCTTTATAGCATAGAAGATAAACAACAAGCTCTTCGTGAAGCAATTCGTGTAACAAAACAAGGAGGAGTGATTTTCGCTGCATATGTCATATCTGATGGATGTCTTCTTGATGAAGGGTTTAAACGCAGTAATATTAATGTTGCTGAATATGTTGAAAAAGGATTAATCGATTCTCTGACATTTGACACCAAATCCGAGTCAAAGGATTTATTTGAACTTGTATGTAAAGAAGATATTGATAATTTAATGTCCATATTTCCTGTAACCCGATTGCATTATGTAGCATCAGATGGATGTGCATTATTTATGCGTGAAGCAGTAGATACAATGGACAATGACACATTTGAATTATATCTGAAATATCATTTTGCTACTTGTGAACGTGAAGATTTATTGGGGGTTACAAGTCATGCGATTGATATATTCAGAAAATAAGTATATGGATTTAAATTTAGAGATATTTTATAAATTGATGGTTGTTATTTATGAACTTATACCAACTAATGTAGTTTTGAAAGTATTATAAAAGTATAATTGTTTTTGTTGAAATACTACATAATTTAGACTACTATTAAAGAAAAGGTATTGGAGGATATAGATATGATTATAAGTACTGGAGATATTAAAGAAGAATATGGGGTTATAGATGCTATATTTGCAATAGACTCTCATAAGGAAGGAATTTTTAGAGGTGCAGACCCAAATTCAGCATTTAAAGGAGTAAAAGAACAATTAAAGAAAAAATGTGAACAATTAGGTGGAAATGCTGTAATTAATTGCCAATTTGAATATCGTATTGCTGTGGCAGATGGATTTGCAAGCAAAAAACAAGTTGTTGAAATATTTGCGTATGGAACAGCTGTAAAAACTTTATAATGAAATATAGATTAATTCAAAGGGTCACTTTAATCGATGGTCTATTTTATATATTATGGTAATATATAAAATAATTACTATGTAGTAAAGCATAAAGACATATTTACAAAATTAATAGCAGAAGGAGCATTAAATAAAAATATAAATGATAATGTATAAGTAAAAAATATGCTTAAAGGCACTATAATGTACAGTGGTGATTATAAGTATACATATTAGGATTTATATTATAAAAATGACAAAAGAGAATAATTTAGTAGTTGGTCTATCGAGTGATTTACTGGTTTGACAATACCAGCAAGAATAATAGGTAAGATTACATTTTTAACTAGAAAAGGGAACACTATAACAACGGGAAAAAAATTAACATTAAAAAAATATGAAAGTTTTACTTTAGAGCCAGAGTTAGGTAAGCAAATATTTGTACTTCAAGGTTCTTATTCAGTGCATAAATTTAAACCAGAATATAGCAAAAGATATTTAGATTGTTTAGGAGTCGCTTGCATGAAATAGTTATATGGGAGAAATTTTGAAAATTAAATTAGAAGTTTTTATTTAATATATATGATTAGAAGGTATCAGCTAGAGTTAGTTGTTACCTTCTTTTTTAATAAATTCAAAGTTTATAGAACGATATATCTTTTTCTAATTAAATAATACAATACGGCTGTTATAATTGCTACTACTATTATTACTATTATTGTACTCTCTGATTTTTTTATGAATAAACCCATTGTTATATATTCAAAGCTTATTAAATAGCTATAAAATATATCTAGTTTAACAGTTTTTTTTCTATCTATATTCCCATATTTTAATTCTAATTTATTGAAATATCTTTCACTACAAAAATTAGTTTTCCGTTTAATTAAATACCTTATTGTAGTCCCTATTATAATACCTATTCCAATAAGTATAAGATTGATATTATTAAAACTCATAGTAGGTACCTCCTTTAAAATTTAATAAAATAGAGCTGAGTTAAATTTTATTTTTTTTAGTAAATAAATGTGCCAAAAAATAAAATATACAAGCACCTGTTAGCATTCCAACTATAGTGTGAATTTCTATTTTCTTTTTAAATATAGAAATAAGTATAAAATATGAAATAAGTATGCCTAATATGTAGTATAGGAAAAAAATTAAAAGTTTTCTTTTCATATAATCACCAGCTTGTATAAGATTTGTTTTTCTTAATTAAAGTATAGCAGTAGTATATAGATAAAAAGAGTCTAAAATATTACAAATATATACAGTGAAAATTAATAATGATATAATACATTTCAAAAAAATTAGTTGTAAATATGACATACAATAAACATAATATACTTGATGGATATTCTGGATATAAAATAACTGATTGTCATATATTGAAAATCAGTTATTTTTTATATTGCTCAAATTACTATATACTTCTTTGGTACTGCATGTTTTGTAAAAGAATACCTATATTGTTTAAAAACTTTAATATAATTTTATACTCTATAACATATTTGGATAAACTATGTAATGAGATAAAAGGAGGTATAAGCAAATGGAAAATTCTATGTTTTGCTACCAATGTGAACAGACAGTAGGTGGAAAAGGATGTACAAAGATAGGGGTTTGTGGTAAGACACCAGAAATAGCAGCACTTCAAGATTTATTAATTTATCAATTAAAAGGTATAAGTTGTTATGCTAAAGTTCTTATAGATAATGGAGAAGAAATAGATAAAGAAATAGTTTCTTTTGTAGAAAATAGTCTGTTTACGACTCTAACTAATGTTAATTTTGATGGTGATGCTCATGAAGAAATGCTTAGAAAATCACAAGAAATAAAGCAGAGATTAAGAGAAAGAATTAAAGAATCTATTAAAAGTAATGAATATACTGAATATAATTTGAGTGATACAAGAAGTCAAATGTTAGAAGATGCTAAGAGAGCTGGAATAATGTTTGATGAAAGTTTAAATCCTGACATACGTTCACTTAGAATGACAATACTTTATGGGTTAAAAGGTATAAGTGCCTATGGACATCAAGCTAGAGAACTTGGATATTATAATAATCAAGTAGATGAATTTTATTTTAGAGCACTATCAGCAATTACAGATGATGATATTTCTTTAGAAAATTTAATAACATTGACTCTTAAGACTGGAGATATGAGTGTCGCTGTAATGCAAAAACTAGATGAAGCTAATACTACTGTTTATAAAAATCCAGAACCTCATAAGGTAAATGTCAAAATAAAAAAAGGACCTTTTATAATAGTATCGGGGCATGATTTAAAAGATTTAGAAATGTTACTCAAACAGACAGAAGGAAAAGGAATAAATATATATACTCATGGAGAAATGATTCCTTGTCATGGATATCCAGAATTAAATAAATACTCTCATTTAGTAGGTAATTTTGGTGGAGCGTGGCAAGACCAGCAAAAAGAGTTTGATTCTATACCAGGATGTATATTAATGACAACAAATTGTTTGATGAAACCTAGAGATTCTTATAAAGATAGAATTTTTACGACTAGTGTTGTTGGATGGGATGGAGTAAAGTATATAGGTAAAAATGAAAATGGAGAAAAAGATTTTAGTGAAATAATAAATAAAGCACTAGAATTAGGTGGATTTAAGGAAAGTGAAGAGCCGCACGAAATATTAGTTGGTTTTGGGCATAAAGCTACATTAAGTAATGCACCTGCAATAATAGATTCAGTTAAATCTGGAAAGATAAGACATTTTTTCCTGATTGGAGGATGTGATGGTGCAAGACCTGGTAGAAACTATTATACAGAATTTGCTAAACAAGTACCAGAAGATTGTATAATTCTAACTCTTGCATGTGGGAAATATAGATTTAATAAGTTGAATTTTGGGGAAGTAGCAGGATTACCTAGACTGTTAGATGTTGGTCAATGTAATGATGCTTACTCAGCAGTAAGAATAGCCTTAGCTTTAGCTGATGCATTTGACACAGATGTGAATAGCCTTCCTCTTTCAATAATATTGTCATGGTATGAACAAAAAGCAGTAGCAGATTTGTTGGCATTATTATCATTAGATATAAAAAATATATATTTAGGACCAAGTTTACCAGCATTTATAAGTCCAAATGTACTACAGTATTTAGTTGATACATTTAATTTAATACCTATTAGTACTCCTGAAAAGGACTTGGCAACATGCTTAAATATCCCAGCAAAGTAATAAAAATTTTAGATTATAATCAAAAAAGAGTGTTTTAAACACTCTTTTTTAATCATCTTCATCTTCTACATACTCAAGTATATCTCCTGGCTGACATTCTAAAGCTTTACAAATTTCATTTAAAGTAGTGAATCTAATGGCTTTTGCTTTTCCAGTTTTTAATATTGATAAATTAGCATTTGTAATATCTATTTTTTCAGCCAAATCTTTAAGTGATATTTTTCTTTTTGCCATCATTACATCTAGATTAACTATAATTGCCATAACATCACCTCTATATTGTCAAGTCATTATCTTCTTTTATTTTTATAGCTTTATCAAATGTTTCAGCAATTACAAAACACATTAGTGCGAATATAAAAGAAATAATCATAAGTGGTGAAATACCACCATTGTCGCTTCCAAAAATTATTAGATTGTTTGTATTCAAACTGTAACCATTGATACATTCAATCATGGTATTGACTAACAAGCAATATCCCATTATTTTAAATCTCTTTACATTTTCAAGTATAAAAGGTGAGTATTTAGTGCTATTAATTATAAATATTAAGAATAAAATGACTATAAAGTAGTCAGAAAAATATAGTATTCTTGCAATTAAAGTAATTAATTTATCAGAACTAAAATCATACAAAAACATAGGTATCATACACAAAAATGTTATACCAGCAACTCCCAAAATTAATAATATAAAATATAGAAAGATTGATAAAATGTTACTAAAAAATTTTGTAATCATAAAAAATATTCTCTCCTTAACATAGACTATATTATTGATTATAATATATAATTTATTGTTTTTCAATAATAAATTATTGACATAACATATAAAACTATTATAATATATATTAAAAATAAGAATGTATAAGGTGGTAAGTTTATATGAAAAAGAATTTAAGTTCTAAAATATTAAATAATATTGTATTGGTCGGAATAATTTTGACCTTATTATCACTTATTTTAGTGCCATTAGTATTGACTGCATATTTTAAAAGTGGTGTGGGTATTACAGATACGAACATGCCAACTGTGATATCAGTAGCTATATATATATGTGCTATCCCATATATTGTGTCATTGTTTATATTAAAAAAATTATGCAAATTATTAGCAATCAATAAACCATTTTCAAAAGAAATACCTAAAGACTTAAAAAAAATATCTGTATGTGCATTTAGTGAGATTTTTATATTTAATTTTGTAGTGATAATATTATATTATTTTTATGATGTATATTTATATGCAATTACTATAATACCTTCAGTTATAGTGTCATTTGTTTCATTATCTATAGGGTTTTTGACTTTAGTTTTATCAATTTTATTTAAGAAGATTATTGAAATAAAAGAAGAAAATGATAAAACTATATAGTAGACTTAAAATTTGAGTGATAATATTTTATTATTATTTTTTTATAATTAATTTTATTAGATTTATTTAATATCATAACCTTAATGTCACAATAAATATGCATATATTAGTAAGAGATAAAAGATTGAGTTTTGTACATAAATACAGTTTATTGATAACAACAAGTAAAAACTGTACACTGTATAGAAGAGAGAGGGAAAGATAATATTTATCTTTCTTCTCTCTATGTCAATTAATTATTAGTGCTTGTTTAAGATTTTGTATACTTTTAAAGTTTTTAAATAACAATTAATTTATTGTCTATTTAATTACCTTAAATAACATCAAAATTAATTAAAGGCTTATAGACAATGTAATCATGAAAATAATATTGTTATTTTTTATTTAAATGAGGCATTTATCCATTCATCTAATGCGTTTAGTTCTTCTGGCGTGTTAAACCAATGTTTGCTATTTTCAAGAATAGTTAGACTACAACCAAATTTTTGTACGAATTTTTCTACCACACTGATTTCAGTAAGTTCATCATATCTGCCATATAATATTTTTGTTGGTACATTCCATTTAGTAATAGGATGTTTTTTTGCATATAATAGATATTCCCAAGAAAGAGTATGCCCAAATGAAGTTGGAATAACTAGTTCATGTTTAAGTTGTTCTTCTGATACATTTGCCCAAAGCATCATATTTGAAATGAGCTGTTGCATATCAAGAATTGGAGAAACAAAAATACATTCTTTTAATGTATCTCTTTCAAAGCTCAACATACTATACCATGCTCCAATACTATTTGCATATAAAGAAATTTGATTCCAATGACATTTTACATATTCCATAATGGTTGATAACTCTGGGACAACATGCCAGGGGTCAAATGAATTATTTTCTTTTTCACGCTCTCCATGTTCAGGTAAATCTATACTTAAAACCTGATATCCATGATAAACAGCGATATTGGCAAAAGCTTCAGCCTCCTCTTTATAACCTGATTGTCCATGTATGTAAATATACAATTGATTTGAAGGATTTCCCCAAAGAATTGAAGGAATCCCATGAATTTTAAAATATTTTTTTTGCATAAAAGTCTCCTCTCAGTTTGACATAGTAGTTATTTCTATAATTAAGCAAATTATAAAATAATATTGCAATGAAACAAATTAGTATAATACTAATTATATTAGCTTAAAAACTAATGCAATTAGTATTATATTGAATTGAAATCAAATTGTCAATACTTTATAACAGTATAAAATATTTTCTAAGTTTCAATTATTGACGTAACTAATTAGATTAGTTAAACTAATAAGGTAATTAATTTAAAATGAAAGAAGGAGAATTATGCGTGTTAGTAGAGAAATAGTTATACAAACTGCATCAGATATAGCTGATAAAGATGGTCTTAATAAGGTTTCTTTAAAAGTTGTTGCAGCAAAGCTAGGTATACGTACACCATCTTTATACAATCATATAGAAAGTTTAGATGACCTGCTACTTGAAGTGGCACATAATGGAATGCGAAAAATGAATAATCAGATGGAAAAGGTTGCTATTGGTAAGTCTGGAGACACAGCTATAAAATGTATAAGTATAGAATATTTTAATTTTGTAATTTCTCATCCTGGTGTCTATGAAACAATACAATGGGCTACTTGGCATGGAAATAATGAAACATTAGAGGTATTTGGTGAATATAAAACCTTATTAGAAAAACTTATTGTTTCTTGTAATTTAGAAATAAAAAACACAGATGAAGTGTTAAATTTGATAATGAGTGTACTGCATGGTTATTCGACTTTACAACTTGGAAAAGCACTTGTAAGTCAAGAAGAAGCTATAAAAGGTCTAGCTGATTCCATTGATACTGTTCTATTAGGTATTCATAAAAAGTATGATTAGTAGGAAACTATTAGGGCTGTATGTTAATACAATAGATGCTTGATATTATATATCTAGTGGGTAAATTGTAAAAATACAATAATAAAAAATATCTCTTGTTTATATAAAGTTAATAGTTTAATAATTAATTTGATTGATACATTAACAAAAAAGATATAAAAAATAAATCAAAGCTCCATATTAGTAAGATTTTTAAAGTGTGTTATCAAAAATAAAAAAGGTATAATTACTTTTAAGCATTAATAAAAAGCAAAGCTACTATAAAATATTTAAGAGACTTTGCTTTTTATTTAAGTTATTATATTGTCAATTTCATAGGTGTAAAACGTATACCATCAACAGTTTGCTCAATATCAACATCTTTAAATCCTAATTTGTGGTAAACTTCAACTGCATAAGGTGATGAATTTACAGTGATTTCTGTTAGATTGGTTTTGTTATTAGTACAATATTCTATACCTGTATTCATTAATTTTCTTGCAATACCACGTTTATGATAATTTTTATCTACAAATAGCATACATATATGATTTAAATCTCTAATAGATAAGACTCCTATTAATTTTTTACAATCAAAACAACCCCAAAAGAAGAGTGTTTTTTCTTGGACTTTTTCAATAATAGAGTTATATTCTATAAATTCATGAAATGATTTGATTCCATCATCACAATAATCTGGAGACTCAAATTCTTCAAATACATTCCATATTAAATCTAATGCATTCATAATGTCCTGTTCTTTTAATTCTCTTATTAAATATTCTTTACTTATCACAAGCAACACCTCTATTATTAAAAAATTTTATTATAAGTATATATCTTAAATATATTTAAGTCAATACGATTTATTTTATAAATTTAGAATATTATGATAATATGTAATTTATATACAATAGAGATATACTATAAAATTTACTTAAATATATACAATTTAGTAGTTTAAATAAGTCTAAAATGGCATTATTTAAAAAATATAAATATGACATAATATTGTCGTATTTAAAATGTTAAAATAAAAATATATAAATGATATTTATAAACTATTATATAATTAGAAAAGGAGAAAAGTATGAAAATTATTGATATAAATATAAATAATATTGACAATGAACATATATGCTGTTCAATTTCTGAAAAAAAAGGAGAAAATTGTGCTCTTTCTAAAAAACTTTGGATGAAAAATCATTTTGATAAAGGTCTTGTTTTTAAACGACTTGATGTAAGAGGTAAAGCTTTTATAGAATATATTCCAGCAGAAAATGCATGGTCTCCTATTATTGCAGATAATTATATGTTTATTAACTGTTTTTGGTTATCTGGAAAATTCAAAGGTCAAGGATATTCTAATTTATTGCTACAGGAATGTATTGATGATGCAAAATCAAAAGGAAAATATGGATTAGTTGTGCTTTCATCCAGTAAAAAAATGCCGTTTTTATCTGATGCTAAATATCTAAAATATAAGGGATTTTGTTTAGCAGATACATCAGAACCAAATTATGAGTTATTATATCTTCCATTTACTGATAATGCTCCTATTCCATGTTTTAAGGATTGTGTGAAGCAAAGAAAATTAAATGGAAATAGCATCGTTTTATATTATAGTAACCAGTGTCCACACACAGAAAAATATGCTTCTATTTTGAAGAAAATTGCAGATTCTAGAAGTATAGATGTAAATCTCATAAAATTTGAAACAGCAAAAGAAGCTCAAAATGCTCCTGCACCATTTACTACATACAGTCTTTTTTTAAATGGTGAATTTATGACTAATGAGATACTTTCTGAGAAAAAGATTGAAAAATTTTTAGATAGTAAGGTTCAAAATATATAACTAAAAAATGATATAAATATTGCAATCTGAAATTGCAGTATTCTATAATTTAATATATTTTAGATGTCTCTTAAATTGATATATGATAATATAAAAGAATAGTATTAGGAGGTGATGAATATGAAAAGACTCTTTAAACAGATTAAAATATATATAAACAATAATAGAAGGATTGTTATTGTATCTGTTTAGGTGTTTTTTTGATAACAATTATAATCTTTCTCTTAAAAAGGAGAAAAAATGATATTAAAAACAAAAAGATTAACTTTAATTCCACTATCACTTCGTCAACTTGAGCTTTGGATTTTCGATAACTCAAAATTAGAAGGAGAATTAAATTGTACTTATTGTGCACAACCAGTAACTGGATTTTTCTATGATATTGTAAAAGGACAAATAAATATTGCTAATAAAGATAAAAAAAATATATTATTTTATACATTTTGGTTTATTATGTTAAATGAAAATCGTAAAGTTATAGGCCTAGTTGATTTTAAAGATGTACCAAATTTTCATGGTGAAATTGAGATTGGTTATGGTTTAGGTGATAATTACAGAAAAAAAGGATATATGACAGAAGCAGTTGAAAAAATATGTGACTGGGGATTAAATCAACCAAATGTATCTTTTGTAATAGCTGAAACTGATATTGAAAATATCGCTTCACAAAATGTTTTATTACGATGTGGATTTAAATTGTATCGAAATTCGAATACAAAATGGTGGAAATTAAGCATATAGAAAAAAAATCCAAAATTTTATAAATTATATTGACAAAGTTAAAAAAATAAACTATCATATAAAACAATAAGAAAATAAATTGAAATTCTATGAAAAAGAGAGTAGCATAAAAATAATTGATAGAGAGCTGGGGATGGTGGAAGCCTAGTAATGAATTTTATTGTGAATAGAGCTTTGGAGAAGATTACCAGAATTAATAGTATGGTAATTGGTGAGTCTCGCCTTAAGAGATTAGAGTGGGTAAGATTATCTTATCAATTAGAGTGGTAACGCGGGTGTATATTCGTCTCTTGGTCTTTGACCAAGAGGCTTTTTTAATTTTAAGAATTCATTTGCAGATACTTTTTAATTTGATTTGTAGAGATTGTTATAATTTTACCAATAAGAGTGGTACCGCGGAAATTCGCCTCTTAGTATTTATAATACTAAGGGGCTTTTATTTTAGTTAGAAGGTTTTAATCTATGTATTATCAAATGATTATTATATGATAAGAAATAAAAATAGAATTCTAATATTGCTTTAATATAAAATGGAGGGAATAAAATGAGTAAAATAAAAGCTGGGATTATTGGCGCAACTGGATATGTGGGAGTAGAATTACTAAGATTATTAATAAACCATGATAAAGTTGAAGTGACAGCAATAGGTTCAAATTCGTATGTAGGAAAAGATATAGTTGAACTATACCCGAGTATAGGCTATAAAAATAGCATGATATGTATAGAAAACGAAAAAGTTATTGATATGTGTGATGTTGTGTTCACTGCTCTCCCACATGGGGTTAGTGAAAAGTTTGCAATAAAAGCAATTGAATCTAAAAAGAAAGTTATAGATTTAGGTGCTGATTTTAGAATAAAAGATGAAGAAATATATAGCAAGTGGTATGGAGTATCATTTATAGATGAGACTTTACATAAAAAAGCTGTTTATGGATTAAGTGAAATATATGAGGATGATATAAAAGATGCAGATATAATTGCAAATCCAGGATGTTATCCTACTAGTATTTCTTTACCATTAATACCATTATTGAGTTCTAAGTTAATAAAATGCAATAATATAATCATTGACTCTAAATCAGGTCTTACAGGGGCTGGTAGAGAATTGTCATTTAGTAGCCATTTTACTGAGGTTAATGAAAATATAACTGCATATAAAATAGGCAAACATAGACATACTCCAGAGATAGAACAAAATTTAAGTGAAGCATATAAAGAAAAAATAAATGTAGTTTTTACACCGAATCTAATTCCAGTAAATAGAGGGATATTATCAACTATATATTGTGCAAAAGAGGATAATATCTCTATAAATCAGATATATGAAAAATTGACTGATTATTATGAATATAAAGAATTTATAGAAGTTCTTCCATTGGGAAAAGTAGCCTCTTTAAAGAATGTTAAGTTATCAAATAAATGTGCAATATCATTACATGAAAATGGAGATACATTGATAATTTGCTCAGCTATAGACAATATGATTAAGGGAGCAGCAGGGCAAGCTATACAGAATATGAATATAATGTTCGGTATTGATGAAACTACAGGTTTAAAAAATATAGCACCATCATTTTAGGAATAAAAAATACTAAACTCATATAGGTAGGAGGATAAAGATGGAAATTATAAAGGGTGGAGTTACAGTTTCAGAAGGATTCTTTGCTTCTGGAATTCACTGTGGCTTGAGAAAAAATAAAGAAAAAAGAGATTTAGCCTTGGTTTATTCAGATGTTTTATGTGATGCAGCAGCGGTAGTTACTCAAAATAAGGTAAAAGGAAATCCTGTTTATGTAACACAGGAACATATTAAAAATGGAAAAGCACAGGCTATTATAGTAAACAGTGCCAATGCTAACACATTTAATGGAAAAGAAGGACTTATAAATGCTTATAAAATGGCTAAATTCACTAGTGATAAATTAAATATTAAGGAAAATGATGTTTTAGTTGCATCTACAGGTGTTATAGGAAAGCCATTAAATATAGACTTAATAGAAGAAAATATGGATGAATTAGTGAATAATCTAAGCAAGCAAGGTCATATTGGAGCAAGAGAAGCAATTATGACGACTGACATTATAAAAAAAGAAATAGCAGTAGCAATAATGTATGGGGATAAAAAGATAACTATTGGAGGTATGGCAAAAGGTTCAGGTATGATACACCCTAATATGGCTACAACTTTAGGATTTATAACTACTGATGCAAATATTGATGGAGTTTTGCTAAAAGAAGCTTTGAAGGTGGCTGTTGATAAAAGTTTCAATAGAGTTAGTGTAGATGGAGACACAAGTACTAATGATATGGTAATGATTCTAGCAAATGGAAAAGCAAAGAATGAGAAGATGAGTAAAAAGGATGAACATTATCAAGTATTCTTGAGTGCACTTACATATGTTTGTATAGAACTTGCTAAATTAGTTGCCAAAGATGGAGAAGGATGCACAAAATTAATTGAATGTTATATAAATGGAGCATTAAGTGAAGAACATGCAGTAAAATTAGCAAAAACAGTTATATCTTCTTCACTAGTAAAGACAGCTGTATTTGGAGCTGATGCAAACTGGGGAAGAATACTGTGTGCTTTAGGATATGCAGGTGAAGATATAGATATGGAAAAAGTGGATATTATTTTTGAGAGTATGAAGGGATATATTGAAGTATGTAAAAATGGAAATGGATTAGATTTTAATGAAGAAAAAGCAAAAAAAATTCTTGAAGATGATGAAATAAGTATATTAGTAAATTTAAATATGGGAAATGCTCGAGGAAATGCATGGGGATGTGACTTAAGCTATGATTATGTAAGAATAAATGGAAGCTATAGAAATTAGGAGGAAATATTTTAATGATTAATATAGAAAAAGCAAATACACTTATAGAAGCTTTACCTTATATAGAAAAACATCAAGGTAAGACTATTGTGGTTAAGTATGGTGGAAGTGCAATGAAAAAAGATGGTCTAAAAGAATCTGTTATGGAAGACCTTGTACTAATGAGTTATGTTGGAATCAATATAGTTCTAGTACATGGTGGAGGGGCAGAAATTAATAAGTTGCTCGCAAAAGTAGATATAGAAAGTAAATTTGTAAATGGACTTAGATATACAGATGAAGAGACTATGGAAATTGTAAAAATGGTGCTTGCTGGTAAAGTAAATAAAGACTTAGTGAATAAAATACATACGAAAGGTGGAAAAGCAGTGGGTCTTTGTGGAATAGATAATAATATGCTTTTATGCGACCCATATAAAAATTATGAACTAGGATTTGTAGGTGAAATCAAAAAAGTAAATGTGGAGCTTATAGAATCTTGTTTAAAGTCAGGTTATATTTCAGTAATTGCCACTATAGGTGTTGGAGAGGATGGCGAAACTTATAATATAAATGGAGATACAGCAGCTTCTGCTATAGCCAAGGAATTAAATGCAGATAAATTGATACTTCTTACAGATGTACCTGGCTTATTAAGAGATCCAGATGAAGAAAAATCATTAATAACAGAAGTTATATTAGAGAATGTTGATAAATTATTTGCAGAAGGAATAATTACTGGAGGTATGATACCTAAAATACGTGGTTGTGTAGATGCCTTAAATAATGGAGTAAATAGAGTGCATATTTTGGATGGAAGAGTTCCTCATTCTATAATAACAGAGTTATTTACTGATAGTGGTATAGGAACATTAATAAGAAAAGAAAATGAATAGAAACGAAAATAATATATAAGAAAATTATGAATTTAAGAGGGGATGATAAGAATGAATAAGAACAGTACAATCTCAAAATGGAATGAATATTTTATAGATACATATAATCAACCTAATTTTGTTATAGATTATGGTAAAGGAAGTTGCTTTTTTGATATTGATGGTAATAAGTATATAGATTTTACAAGTGGATATGGAGTATCTTCTCTTGGATATAGTAATAACAGTCTAAAAAATGCTTTAAAAGAACAAGTGGATAAACTACTTCATACTTCAAATCTATATTTTAATGAACCAGTATTATATGCTGGAGAGAAAATAATTAATATAAGTGGAATGGATAAAGTATATTTTTGTAATTCTGGAACAGAGGCAAATGAGACAGCATTTAAAATAGCAAGAAAGTATAGTAGTGATAAATATGGTGAAGGTAGAGGAACTATTATAAGTTTAAAAGACTCTTTTCATGGTAGAACAATGATGTCTTTAATGGCAACTGGTATGGATAAATATCATAAGTACTTTTATCCACTTCCTGAAGGTTTTAAGTATATAGAAAGAAATAATATTGAAGATTTAAAAAGTAACATAGATTCAAGTGTTTGTGCAATAATACTCGAAGCAATCCAAGGTGAAGGTGGAGTTAATGTACTTGAAAAAGATTATGTTTTAGAACTAGCAAAAATATGCAAAGAAAAAGATATAGTGTTGATTTTTGATGAAGTCCAATGTGGTATAGCAAGAACTGGTAAGCTTTTTGGATATGAATACTTTGATGTAAAACCAGACATAGTTACAGTAGCAAAAGGATTAGGAGCAGGCATACCAATAGGTGGAGTACTAGTAAATGAAAAGCTTTCAAAAGTACTAGGAAAAGGAGACCAAGGTACAACCTTTGGAGGTAATTTATTGGCTATGGTGGCAGCTACAGTTGTATTAGATGAGATATCTAAAGAAGGTTTTTATAATGATATAACAGAAAAAGGTGCTTATATAAGAAAATCTATTGAGGATTTTAATAGTGAAGTAGTACTAAACACAAAAGGTCTTGGTTTGATGATAGGAATTGAAACTAGTGTTGAATCTAGCATTATAGAAGAGAAAGCTAGAAAAAAAGGGTTGCTTATTTTGACTGCTGGTAAAAATGTATTAAGATTTTTACCACCATTAACAGTCAGTTACAAAGAAATAGATGAGGCTCTTAAAATTTTAAAAGACATACTACTAGAAATTAACTAAATATTCAAAAAAAATAATTAAAATAAAGAATTAAGATATATAAAATAAATAACTCGCAAATTTAACTGAATTTAAAAAGTTTACAAAAAGGGGAGAATGAATATGAATAATATAAGCTTAAAGGGAAAGAGTTTTTTAACATTAAAGGATTTTACAAAAGAGGAAATCAGATACTTATTAACTTTATCTAGTTATTTAAAAACTAAGAAAAAGGTCGGCATAAAAGGAGATTTACTACAAGGGAAAAATATAGCTTTATTATTTGAGAAAACGTCAACAAGAACTAGATGTTCATTTGAAGTAGCTGCCCATGATGAAGGAGCACATGTAACTTATCTAGGCCCTAATGATTGCCATATGGGAAAAAAAGAGTCTGTATCTGATACAGCAAAAGTCTTAGGCAGATTTTATGATGGAATAGAGTTTAGAGGCTTTAAACAGGAAACAGTTGAAAGCTTGGCTAAATATTCTGGTGTACCTGTTTGGAATGGACTTACAGATGAATATCATCCAACGCAAATACTTGCAGATTTTTTAACAGTGATTGAAAATGTAGATAAGGATTTGAATAAAGTCAAATTCGTGTATGTTGGTGATGCTAGAAATAATATGGGAAATTCATTAATGATAGGATGTGCTAAAATGGGAATCCATTTTGTAGCACTTGCACCTAAAGAACTTTGGCCAAATGAAGAGTTAGTGAATGATATGAAGGAGATAGCTAAGAAATCTAAGGGAGATATAATATTGACTGAGAATATTGATGATGTAAAAGGTGCAGATGTTATATATACAGATGTATGGGTTTCTATGGGAGAAGAAGAACAATATGAAACAAGAATAAATCAACTTAAGGATTATCAAGTAAATATGGAAATGATAAAGAAAACTGAAAATGAAAATGTTATATTTTTACACTGCCTTCCAGCATTCCATGACTTAGAAACTAAAGTTGCTCAAGAAATTTATGAAAAATTTGGATTATCAGAGCTAGAGGTTACAGATGAGGTATTTAATTCAAAATATTCAAAGGTATTTGAAGAAGCTGAAAATAGAATGCATACTATAAAAGCGGTTATGGTTTCTACTATGACTGATGTAGACATGAATAACAGTTTAGTATAGATATCCTTTATCCTAAGCCTTATTTTAAGGAAAATGCATAAATATTCTAAATATATTATTCAAAAACTCTTATTATATGTTAAAATAACTTATGTATCAACAAATTAAGAGGGAGGATTTGAGATATGAAAAAAAGCATATTAGTTTTAACAACTTTTTTATTAGCAATATCTTTAACAGCATGTTCAAGTGCAAAACCAGAAGATACAATCGATAGTTTTTTTAACAGTGCAAAGAAGTTTGACTTTGAAGGCATGAATAAGGTAATGGAGAATAATGACGAAAAATATAAAGATGTATTAAAAGAACTAGATACAAAAGACCCAAATGCACAGTATGCTTTAGATTATCTAAAACAGAATGCATCTAAAATCACATATACAATAAAAGATAGTGAGATTAAAGATAATAAGGCGACAGTAAAAGTAGAGTGTAAGTTTGTAGATTCAACACCATTACTTAAAGAGATAGTAGCTGAAGCATTTACAAAGATGCTTGGTATGAGTTTTTCAGGACAAGACTTAACTGATGAAAAAACAACTGAAATGCTAGTATCAATTATGAAAGAAAAACAAAAAAGTGTTAAAGAGACTTATGTAACAAAAACTGTAGAGTTTGAGTGTTCTAAAAAAGATAACAAATGGATAATAAGTTCAGTTAATGATGCAGTAGCTGATGTATTATTATCTAATCTTGTTACAGCAGGACAAGAGTTATCTAATTCTATGGGTACTATTCAATAGTATAATCTTAAATGTAATAAATAGAAAAATATTTAAAAAGGATACCAATCTTGGTATCCTTTTCTATTAAAATACTATAATATATAGTTAAATTTTATATCATCAAAGAACTAAAATATAAAACTATAGGTTTATATTTTTTTAACTAAACAAACAACTTGTATCTTTTCTAAAATATAGTATCTAAAAATTTATTTAGCTAGTTTTAGATATTTATTGATAACTGCTTCAGCTAAACATTTTGATGAATCGATAATATTAATTGAAGAATGAGATTTTTCTAAAACTACATTTAAATCAGTACAAGCAATTATTATATTTTTAATAGATTCTTTTTTCACATCTTCAATAAGTTCATTCCAAATATCAATATTATATGGGTTTCCTTTATCTGTTTTTATATTTTGAATAAGAGTATTTAATTTTTTCTGCCATTCATCTTTAAATATAAACTCATGCCCATTATGTAGTATGCCATCTTGATAAATTGTAGATTCAAACGTTGATTTAGTTGAAAAAAGGGTTACTTTTTGTGAGACAGTAGGAAGTTTCTTAATGGTTTCTTCTACAATGTTTAACAGTGGTATATTAATTGATTCTTTTAATTCTTTAAAGTATATATGTGCTGAATTACATGGCATAGCAATAAAATTTACTCCAATTGATTCAAGTTTTTGCAAACCATCAATAATAGTTTGTTTCATAAGTTCATGGTTTATTGAACAGTCAATGTAAAATGGCGTAGGTAAGGAATATATCATCATCTTTGGGAACTCATCATCATATTTTGCTCCATATTGTGATTGACATTCATCAATAACTAAATCCACAAATGGTGCAGTTGACCTTGGGCCCATTCCAGCTAAAATTCCAATTAATTTTTCATCCATAAAAATTATCTCCTTAATGTACAAATTTATCTTAGGTATAAAATATCAAAACTGGTTATATAATAGTATAAAAGTCTGCTTTTATAATAGATAATATAATACAATTATATAGCATAAGGTAAGTAATGATAATATGCTTTAATTGTGTATTTTTTCTGGTATAAAATTATTTTAAATCGAGATTATCTAATATTTTTAAAAATATTTTTACAGCAATATCTAAATCATCTACAGAAACACTTTCGTCAGGATTATGACTTATTCCTCCAGCGCATCTTATAAATACCATACCAATATCAGTTATATTGTCCATTTCTTGAGCATCATGACCAGCTCCACTGTAAATATAAAAAGGATTAAGATTTAAGTCTATAAAACTTTTTTCTATAGTTTTAGTTATTTTATCAGAACATGGTACAGGAACATTTTCAAAAGAAAGTTCACTTGTATAATTAAGCTTTCTATCCTCACATATATGAGATATTTCGTTGAATATCTTTTCTACTGAACTATCAAGAACTTCTTGAGAACAAGAACGTACATCAAGGGTAAATTCAACCCTTTCAGGTACTACATTTGATGAAGATGGATAGAAATTCATCTTTCCAACAGTAGCAACTAAATTAGTAGTCATTCTAGCTATATTTTCAATGGCTAACACACATTCACAAGCACAACATCCAGCATCAAATCTCATATCCATTGGTAGTGTACCAGCATGTCCAGATTTACCATTTACTGATATCTTAAAACTTTTAAATCCTGTAATACTTGATACAATTCCAGCAGGAAGAGATTCATTTTCTAAGACAGGTCCTTGTTCAATATGAAATTCTAAATACGCATCTATATCTTTTCTAGGATGTAAATTTATTAAGTTTTTAGTATTAAATCCAAACTTTGTTACAGCTTCTTCAAGTGTAATTCCATTTTCATCAACAGATTTAAGAAGATTCTCTTTAAAAGTGCCAGCAAAAACTTTACTTCCCATTAAAGATGTTTCAAATCTAGTTCCTTCCTCTTCGGCGAAGGCAACTAGCTTAATGTTGAAAGGATAAGATTTATTCTTGTTTTTTGACTCTTCAAGTCCAATTAAAGGGACTATTATTCCTAGCATACCATCAAATATACCTCCACATTTTACACTATCTTGATGAGATGCAACTACTAATGTAGGGGCATTTGGAATATTAGATTTATATGTACCTATGACATTTCCAATATCATCAATTTCAATATCAAGATTCAAATCTTTCATCCATGAACTTATTAAATCAATAGATTTTTTATGTTCATCAGTTAATATAAGTCTTGTAAGACCATTTGTTGTTGAACTTATTTTTCCTAATGTTTGCAGATAATTCATACATTTTTGACCTAGCATGTGTACCTCCTAAATATGTATTTTTTTATTTTCAAGATTAGTAAGGTTATATTATAATAATCCTTGAAAAATAACATCCTCATCTTGCTTTTCTACTTTTTCTGTAATTTCTAATTCCGTGTTTGAATTGTCTCCTTATACAATCTTTTATTTATTTTCATTTTTTATCTAGAACAATTGAAATACTCTAGTTTAACATTATTCTAATAGTCATTTATGCTGATGTCAAATTAAGAAAATTTATTTTTAACTTTATATTATCAAGATTAAAATTTTTAAAAATAAAATAGAGCTTTAATTCTATTAATAATGATTAATAAATTTAGTAATTTTGGCATTAAGTATTAAAATAATTTAATTTACTGTGTATAAGAATTATTTTTAAACAGAGTCTTGTTTTTAGATTCAAGAATGTAATTAATAATTAAATTTATATGAACATCATGTTGAATGAATATACTGATAAAAGAGTAAAGTATTATTAAAGATAAATATTCAAAATATAATACCGAGTAGATATAAGACATAAAAATAAAATACTATCAAAACAAAATTGATAGTATTTTTAATAAAATCTTACTTAAACAGTTTAAATAAAAACCCATATAAAATATTTTATATTTCTTTTTTGCTATAAATTTTTGATGATATAAAATATGAAATTACAAATAGCAATATAGCAATAAATGGAAGAGAATATAATAGTGTATTAAATATAATTTCTAGTGAAAGAGGTGAACTAATAGTTTCTAGAATATTTTTAGAAACTAATAAAAGTAATGTTGGAACTAAAAAACATAAAATCATTAATACACGAGCTTTTTCTGTACCAAATTTATAAACAAGTGGTAAGATAAGACTACCAAAACATATTGAAATAGATAAGACTAATGCATTAATAAGTAGAGTTTCACTTAATATAAAATTATGTTTAAAATAACCAATAATGATACTAAGTATAAGTGAAACCAATACACCTACAAAGCTAAATATTAACATAGTCAAATATTTACTTAGTACAATATCATTACGCTTAATAGGCATTGTAAGTACATAACTATCCCATTTATTTAAATCATCATATGAGAATGTTGAAACAATCATTGTTGTACACAGGACTACAATAATACCCACAAGATTATTAGCATCTCCTCCTCCAAAAGAAGATATAAGCCCAAACATAATTACAAATAAAAGTAGAAATTTTATATTTCCTTTTAAATTAATTAAATCTTTTAAAATTAAGCCTTTCATTATTTATCACCTCTCACATAAAATAACATAATTTCTTCTATAGACGTATTATCAACTACAAAGTTTGGATGTTTTGCTATAAATCTATATTTATCATTAAGAAGTACTTCATATCCAAATTGGCTTTTACGATAATATGAGTAATCTTCTTTTGAAATATTATTAAAATCACTAGGTTTGCATTTTAAAATTCCCATATTATTAATTAATTCATCCTTATTTTCACTAAAGACTATTTTACCTTTATGTATAAATGTAATATAGTCTGCTATTTTATCTAAATCACTTGTAATATGTGAAGATAAAATAATAGAGTGCTCTTCATCTTGTATAAAATCTAAAAATATATCCAATATTTCTTCACGAACAATAGGGTCAAGTGAACTAGTTGCTTCATCTAGTATTAATAATTTTGGATTATGTGATAAAGCTACAGCAATACTAAGTTTCATTTTGTTACCCTTTGAAAACTCCTTAATTAGCTTATTCTCTGGAACTCTCAACTTTTTTAAATAGTCTTTGAATAATGCATGATTCCAATTTTTATAGATTTTACTCATAATTTTTGATACATTATCTAGATTTAAATTTTCATGAAAATTACTTCCTTCAAATACGACACCAATTTGTTCTTTAATTTCTTTTTCATTTTTTTTGTTATCAAGACCAAATATTTCTATATTTCCACTATCATAAGAAATTAAATTTAAAATTGCTTTTAATGTAGTAGTTTTTCCTGCACCATTTTCACCTACAAATCCCATTATGCTTCCTTTTGGTACTGAAAAAGATACATTTTGTAGACTAAAATCTTTATAAGTTTTATTTAAGTTTTTTATAGTTATTGCATCCATAATTATCATTCTCCCTTATATAATAAAAGTAAAATATCTTTTAGTTCGTCATATGTAATACCACTACTTTTAGCTGTATCAACTGCTTTTTGTAGATACTCTTCAATTAAACGAAATTGCTCTTCTTTCACAAAATCCATGTTTTTACTAGATACAAAGCTACCTTTACCAGTAACTGTCTCAATAAATCCATCACGTTCTAAATCACTATATGCTCGTTTTGTAGTAATCACGCTTATTCTAAGTTCCTTTGCCAATAGTCTCATACTTGGAAGAGCTGACCCTTCTGGTAATTCTCCACTTATAATCATACTTTTAATTTGTGTAGTAATTTGTTCATATATTGGCTTTCCACTTGAATTACTAATAACTATATTCAACAAAACACCTCCTTAAAGTGTATATATAGTATATATACATTATATAAATATATATATAATATGTCAACTGTTTTTAGAAAAAAAGGAATTTGAAATATATATATTTGAAAAAAGTATTTTATAAGATACTAGTTTTTTTTGATGTATTAAAATTTTAAAAAAAATTTATAAATATTGTTCTAAAATGTTACCAATAAATTGGAAATGCTAATTTAAAAACGTAATAAAGTTTAGCTTATAGGTAAACAAAAGTTTAGTCTAGAGCTAAACTTCTTGCATTCTTACTTTTGACATACATATTTTTTTGTAATATATTTATATTATCAATTAGAGGTAAGGAGAGTGATAAGAGATATTTAATTTAGATAAGACATTAAAAAAAGACCTAAATCAGGAATATACAGAGAGTAAAGATTTAGTTATGAATAAAAGTAAATATATGAATATTTGCTTTAAGAATTATATTAAAGTAGTAGAAGGAATGTATACTAAAAGAGATTTAATTCCATTAAAATTAATAAACTCTATGGATAAAAATAATAAGATTAGAAAAACACTACATGAATTATCTTGTGAACTTGAATATCCAAAAACTTCTTTATCTTCATTGTTTACAGAATTGAAAAAAATGGATTTTTTACAGAGAGTGAAAAATGGGGAGTATATGATAAATCCACATATAGCTTATAAAGGTAGTAGAGCTGATAAAGAAAGTTTATTAGCAGAATATAATGAGATAAAAAGACCTAGTAAGGTTAGTAAATAAGGAAGAAGGTTTTTATATGAGTTTAAAACTTGATAGAAATGTTCTACAGTGGTTTGATTATGTATTTGAGAATGAAAAAACTAGTTTAAGACACTACAATTTTGATTGTACACTAAAAGAGATTAGTCGTGCTAGTTTAAATAGAGTAGCTTTTATATTAGAAAAAAATAATTCTAGGTACTGGAAGCTTTATTTTGAAATACCAGCCGAAGTCACTTTAAAACTTAAACAAAACATTCATCCTTTATTTAGGGAGTATATATATGAACAAATATCACTGTATAACGATAATCAAATTTACAATTTTGTAAATTCAAACATATTAAAAGTGTTTAACAATATTGCTATTTATCAATATAATATTTTAGAAAATCTATATACTATTGATTTTAGAAAGAGTTTTATAGATAAATGTCAATATTTATTAATTGGTGAAAAAAGACTTATAGATGAAGATTTATACTTAAGGGCAAAATCAAAAGAAGTATTTGATTTTTTTAATTCAGATGAAACTTTTAATCTAACGTTAAGTTTTGACATGCAAAAAAATGAGAATTTACTCGATAGTCTTTTGGAGCTTAGGAAATCAATAATCATAAATGAGAGAATTTAATT
This sequence comes from Clostridioides sp. ZZV14-6387, assembly GCF_020657835.1. Lineage (NCBI taxonomy): Bacteria > Bacillati > Bacillota > Clostridia > Peptostreptococcales > Peptostreptococcaceae > Clostridioides > Clostridioides sp. ZZV14-6387. The sequence goes on along the minus strand of NZ_JAGWCW010000031.1, from coordinate 9,158 downwards.
TATTTGGATATAATATTAAAATGGAGGGATTTATATGGACGTAGAAAAAATGACTTTAAGAGTTCAAAAAAGTTTAAATGAGGCTTATAATGAAGCAGTAAAAAATCACAACCAACAAGTAGATGTAATTCATCTTTTCTCAGCACTTATTAACCAAGAAGATGGATTAATACCAAATATAATCGAAAAAATGAATATATCAATTGATTCTTTGAGAAATACTGTAAATTCTGAACTGGATAAGCTTCCAAAAGTATATGGAGAAGGCGCTGACTCACAAGGAGTATCAGCTACTAGAAAAATAAATGAAGTACTTATAAAGGCAGAGGGTATTTCTAAAGAATTTAAAGATTCATATATAAGTGTAGAGCATGTCATGCTTGCAATGATGGAAACAGAATCAAAATCAATTGTTGGTAAAATATTAAAACAATATAATATAAATAAAAATGACTTTTTAAATGTTTTATCACAAGTTAGAGGGAGCCAAAGAGTAGAAACACAAGACCCAGAAGGGACATATGATGCACTTGCTAGATATGGAACAAACTTAGTAGATTTAGCTAAGAAAAATAAATTAGACCCTGTAATTGGAAGAGATGAAGAAATAAGAAGAATTATAAGAATTTTATCAAGAAGAACTAAAAATAATCCTGTATTAATTGGTGAGCCAGGTGTAGGTAAGACTGCAATTGTTGAAGGATTAGCAGAGCGAATTGTAAGAGGCGATGTACCAGAAGGATTAAAAGACAAAATTGTATTTTCCCTTGATATGGGAGCATTAATTGCTGGTGCAAAGTATAGAGGTGAATTTGAAGAAAGATTAAAGGCAGTTTTAAAAGAAGTTCAAAGTTCTGATGGAAAGATTATATTATTTATAGATGAAATTCATACTATAGTTGGAGCTGGTAAAACAGAAGGTTCAATGGATGCAGGTAATCTTATTAAGCCTATGCTTGCAAGAGGTGAATTAAATTGTATTGGTGCAACTACTTTTGATGAATATAGAAAATATATAGAAAAAGATAAGGCACTTGAAAGACGTTTTCAGCCTGTAATTGCAGAAGAACCTACTGTTGAAGATACAATATCTATACTTAGAGGTTTAAAAGAAAGATTTGAGATACACCATGGAGTAAGAATACATGATAATGCTATTGTAGCAGCAGCAAAACTTTCTCATAGATATATACAAGATAGATTTTTACCAGACAAAGCAATTGATTTAATTGATGAAGCAGGAGCTATGATTCGTAGTGAAATAGATTCGTTACCAACAGAATTGGATGTTGTAAGAAGAAAGTTATTTATGCTAGAAACTGAAAGAGAAGCATTACTTAAAGAAAATGATGATAAGAGTAAATCAAGATTGGATGATATTCAAAAGGAAATAGCGGAATTAAAATCTAAAAATGATGAAATGACTGCTAAATACGAAAAAGAAAAGAGTCAAATATTAGATATTAAAAACTTAAAATCTCGATTGGATGAAGCTAAAGGTAAAGCTGAAAAATATGAGAGAGAATATGATTTCAATAAAGCAGCAGAGGTTAAGTATGGTGAAATACCTAAATTAGAAGAACAAATAAAGAACTATGAAGAAAGTATGAAAGATGGTTCTGAAAATTCACTTTTAAAGGAAGAAGTTACTGAAGAAGAAATATCTAGTATTGTATCAAAATGGACAGGTATACCAGTAACTAAACTAGTTGAAGGTGAAAGAGAAAAATTACTTAAACTAGAAGAAGAGCTTCACAAAAGGGTTATAGGGCAAGATGAAGCAGTTACAGCGGTTTCAAATGCAGTAATACGTGCAAGAGCTGGTCTAAAAGATGAAAGAAAGCCAATTGGTTCATTTATTTTCTTAGGACCTACAGGTGTTGGTAAAACTGAGCTTGCAAAAACTCTTGCTAGAAATTTATTTGATAGTGAAGATAATATAATTAGAATTGATATGTCTGAATACATGGAAAAACATGCTGTATCGAGATTAGTTGGACCTCCTCCAGGATATGTAGGATATGAGGAAGGAGGACAACTTACAGAAGCAGTTAGACGTGCTCCTTATTCTGTAATACTATTTGATGAGATAGAAAAAGCACATGAGGATGTATTTAATATGTTTTTACAAATATTGGATGATGGTAGACTTACTGATAATAAGGGTAAAACTGTGGACTTCAAAAATACTCTTATAATAATGACTTCTAATATAGGAAGCAATTATCTATTAGAAGCAGGAGGAAATATAACAGAGACTACTAACAGCTTAGTAATGAATGAAATGAAACACAGATTTAAACCTGAGTTTTTAAATAGAGTAGATGACATTATAATGTTCAAGCCTCTAGACCAAGAAAATATCAAGAAAATTATAGATATATTTATGACAGATTTAAAAAATAGATTAAAAGAAAAAGATATTACTATTGAGGTTACAGATTCAGCTAAAGATGTTATGGTGAGAGAGGGTTATGACCCTGTATATGGAGCAAGACCACTTAAGAGATATATAGGAAATACATTAGAAACTGTAATTGCAAAGAAACTTATTGCTGGAGAAGTATATGATGGATGTACTATAGTTATAGATGGAAAAGATGAAAATATTGAAGTTTTAGTTAAATAATTAAAAAAGAAGCAGGGTATAATTATGTTAAAGATTTTACCCTGTTTCTTTTTGATTTATAAACTATAATAAAATATATGTTTTGTCAAACTAATAAAAATACTTTTAAATCAATATATTAAAACTAATCTGATTCAAAGTCAGTATTTTAATAAGTTCTCCATGATATATTCATAGTTCTAAGATACTTATAACTTTAAAATAATTGTAAAAAACTATTATTCATTTTTATTATACTTAAATAAATAAAAGCCAATTAATAGTGCCCCTATTAGGCAAAGAAGTGTAATAATAATATAAACATTTCTCATTCCAAATACAAATATTTTATCATTATCAATTATATAGTCGTTAACCCTATACCCAGCCTTAATACTCATAAAATTATATAAAAGTGTTGTAGAAATGGTAATACCTATAACTTGACCTAAATTTCTTACAAGAGAATTTATACTTCCGACAACTCCCAACTTACTTTTGGGACAATTTGACATTATCAAAGCATTATTGGCAGGTTGAAACACAGATTGTCCTATTGATATTATTGATACAGAAATCACGAATAAAATAAGGATAGAACTCTCTTTTAATCTTGACATTAAGAAAAATCCAAAGCTCATAACAATAAGACCAATTAAAATAATTTTTTCTGACTTAATTTTATCTGATATATTCCCAAATATCGGTGAAAAAATGGCTAAAATCAAAGGGGATAATATCATAAATAAACCTGCTTGAATTGGGGAAAGTTTCATAGTATTTTGTAAATAAAATGGAATTAAAACACTAGATGATGCAATACAAATGAATGATGTAAGAGTACAAACTAAATTCAATGAAAATTTTAAGTTTCTAAAAATTTCAAGGTCAAGAAGTGGTTGAGGATGATTTTTTTCTAATATCAAAAATAATATAATAAAAATAATTGATAGTAATAGTGTAATTAATATATATGGATTTAGTAATCCCGTTTGTTGAGCAATAATTAGAGCACTAAAAAATAATGTTGTTCCTAAGAATTGAAGTATAGCACCAGCCTTATCCATTTTTTCTGAAGTTATTTTACTGTCTGGGAGAAATTTTGTATTTAAAAATATTACAATAATACCTATTGGAATGTTTATAAAGAATATAAAGTTCCAATTAAACATTGATAAAATAAATCCTCCTATAGATGGTCCGACCATATTGCCAATAGCAACAGCAGTAACCAAAATTCCTAGAGCTTTACCTCTACTTTCCTTTGGAAATAACTCTGTAATGATTCCATGATTGTTTGCCATGTAAGCAGAAGCACCTATTCCTTGAATAAAACGGCAAATTATAAGTAAAGTTAAAGAATTACTTAATCCACACAATAATGAAGCTGTTGTAAAAAGAATAGTGCCTGCTTGAAATATTCTAGGTTTACCAATGATATCTCCAAGTCTTCCGAAAAATAATAGTGTTGAACAAATAATAATTGAATAACTTGCTACTATCCATTCAATGGATGATAGAGAGACATTTAATTCACTTGCAAGAACAGGAAGTGCTACATTTATAATACTAGAATCTAATGTTGCCATAAAAGTCATTGCAATAACTACAAATAAAACTGTTATACTTTTTTTATTTTCACTTTCTTTAAAAAATTTTGTCATTTTTATTACCTCCTTATTATAATGACTAGTATTATTTTAATGTTTACAATAATAATTACATTTTATATAATATCGATATGAAATAATGAATACAACAACGATATTGCTTATAATTAGCACTATTTTGATAAGAGGTAAATAATGAATGATAAAAACAAATATTTTGACAGAAAAAGTCAAGAAAGTTTCATAGATATTTTTTTAAAAGAGGATATTAAAAAGGGAGAAAATTTTAAAAGACATTGGCATGAGCATCTACAAATATATTATTTTGTTGATGGTATAGCATACTTAGAATGTGGCTTGAGTAATTTTAAAGTAGTATCTGGAAATATTGCAATAGCAAATAGTAATGAATTACATTATTTAGAAAGTCTATCAGATAATCTGAAATTTTATACTATTCGTATTGAACCTAGTTTTCTTTTTAGTAATCAAGTTGATTTGTTACAAACTAAGTACTTAGCACCAATAACTCTAAATCGTATTGTATTTAAGAATTTAATTCAAAATGATTCTTTTATTTTAAAATATATTAAAGATATACTTGATGAATATGACAATAAAGAAATTGGATATGAGTTATCTATAAAAGCTAATATTTATCAATTTATAGTATTTTTGTTAAGAAATCATGTTGACAAAATCTTTTCTGAAGAAGAATTTATAGAAAGAAAATATTCTTTAGAAAAATTTGAAAGTGTATTTGATTTGATAGAAGAAAAATACATGGATAAAATCACATTAAAAGAACTTGCTGACAATATGAATTTGAGCACACATCATTTTTGTAGAACATTCAAACAAATAACTGGTAAGACTACAACTGATTATATAAATGGAGTAAGACTTGATAAGGCTATATATTATTTAAAACAAACAGATTTAAATATGACAGAAATTGCTATGAGATGTGGTTTTGATAGTATAAATTATTTTAGTCGTTTATTTAAAAAGAATTATGATATATCTCCAACTAAATATAGACATGAACATAGAGATGCTTGCAGTATTCTCTTAAAAAATAATAACGAATAACTTATAAATATACTTTATAGAAAGTATAGTATTTCAAGTTTTTGAGTTTTTATAAAGATTGATAAAATATATGATATAAAAGAGTAAAATTATTAATAAAATTAAAGTTATAAATGAATATGAAAGGATATTGTACCTAATGAAAAATATTTTTTATTATGAAACTAAAATTGGTAAAATAGGAATAGCAGAAAAAAATAGTTGTATTACAAATCTGTTTTTTGACACATCTAGCTTAGATTCTAAAGAATATTTAGTCAAAGAAACCAAAATTATAATAGAAGCAAATAAACAACTAAAAGAATATTTAGATGGAAATAGAAAAGAGTTTGATTTACCTTTAGAGTTGTCTGGAAGTGAGTTTATGAGAAAAGTTTGGAATGAACTTTGTAAAATTCCATATGGAGAAACAATGACTTATATAGAACTAGCAAACATAATTAATAATCCTAAAGCATACAGAGCAGTAGGGATGGCAAATAGCAAAAATCCTATTTCTATCTTTATACCTTGTCATAGACTAATAGGTTCTAATGGCAGTTTAAGAGGTTATCTAGGAGGAATAAAGGTAAAGGAATATTTGTTGAAACTTGAAAAAGATAATAAATAATACATGCAAAGTAAAAGTTTAAAGACAATGACTATTAGAGAAAAGTTAAATTCTATCTAAAAAACTACAATAAGTTAAATGAATATAAAAATTTTATATATTTATAAAAAGTTTTATAATAAAAATTATCTTAAAAAATATATAAAAATGTAAAAAATATACAAGATTCTACAATAATAGATTTTTTTGTTATTATTACGAGTTTTTTATTGCATCTGTAGAATAAAAGTATTATTATATAGTTAAGATAATTATCTAGGAAAATTTTGGATGATTATAACATATTTTATAAAATATAAATACATAAACTTTATTAAAAAATTGTTGGAATTTCTGACTAACATTAAGAACGTAAGTTTGCTGGGGGATGGTGTATGTGGAAAAATCAAATACTACTGTTACAAGAAAAGAAAAAATTGAAGATACAGGAATGAAATTAGATTATTTATTGAGTGAAGATATTACTTTTTATGAATTATTACTTGAGGTTTTGAATAAAGAAAAAGAAGAGAATTAATTCTCTTCTTTGAGAAATCTTTTTAGATAAGCATTATCAATCATTTTTTCTATAGCTTCTCTATCTTCTTTTTCAAGTGAATATATTTTTTCTAATAGTTTTTTTGTTTTTTCACTGACTGATAAGTTTTCTATGATTAATTTATCTTCTTTACTCATCTTTGTACTTTCATTTACACCCAGTAAATAATCAGTGGATGTTTTCAGTTCTTTTGCCAATCTTACTATAATTTCACTTTTAGGTTCTCGTAAATTATTTTCATAACGTGATAAACTCGCCTCAGTTATACCGACTTTAGTAGCAAGTTCTTTTTGATTTATATCCAATTCTTTTCGTAAATTTGCTATTCTATCTCCTAAACTTTCCATATGTACATCACTCCTTACCGAAATTATAAGTTATTTTTATAAAAAGTAAAATAAAATTACCAAAAATATAAAAAAAAAAGATTAAAATAATAAAATATATTGAAAATTACCATTTGTATATGTATAATATGAATTATACAAATGGTAATTGATAAAGAGGTGATATTCTGAAAATAGAACATAAATAAGTAATAAATATATACTATCTAGATACATTTTATTTAAATATAAATAAATATTTTAACAATGAAATTACCAAATGTATAAAACGATGCTATAGTATAAATAGTTTGATGTTTCAATAAATTTAAATGTTTAAATATACTAGAAATAAATTATATGATATTGTTTCTTATAAATTAAAATAAGTTGAGTAGATGGAGGAATTAATGTGATAATAATTAGAAGTCAAGATAAAACTGATTTAATGCAAGTTAATCAAATTAAAATAAATGATAGTCGAATTTATGTAGTATTTGAAAACCTTAATACTAAAAAAATAGGAACTTATGAAAGCAATGCAAGAGCTATACAAGTGTTGGATAATATACAAAGTTTTATTGAGAATGGAACAAAATATGATTATATAACATCTAACAAAGTTAGATATAATATTAATAAAATATTTCAGATGCCAATTAAATAGTGAATGTGTATTTTATGTTTAAGAATGAAAGCCTTCTTTCCTTATATAGAATATAGAAAAGAAGGCTTTACATCTTTATGAATATTGAAATATTTTTGTTTTTTTATTTAGATTATTCAATAGTATATTAAGGACCAATTAAATAACAAGAATTCTCCTAAAACAGTCAATATTAAATATATGATAGCTTCATTTTTATAAAGAGGGGTAGTTTTTTTATTTATTTCATCATCGATTGTAATAGCAATTTCATCTTGAATGATATTTTTACATATCGGTGCTAAAATAGTATTTTTCTTCATCAAATTAAATAACTTATTTACACATATCCATATTAAATATCCTAAAATAGCTCCTAATGTATTCATCATTAAATCGTCAATATCTGTAGTTCTAAGATTAAATAATTGACAAAATTCAATTGATAATGAGAAACCTAATCCAGTTATTGACACATTAATAATATTTCTAAATTCCTTCCAAATTAAAGGAAGTAAAAATCCTAAAGGCATAAACATAATTATATTTAAAATATATGTTAAAGCACCAACTGAGCTAAATGGTATTAGATTTATTTCATTAAATCTAATAATTTCTCTATACCTTCCTATATGCCAGATGCTACCAATACCAGCTTTACTAAGTGCTAAGTAAATATATAGTAAAAAAATATATACCCATACTAAATGTATTACTACATTCTTTTCACATTTCAAGTTTTTTCTTTTGATAACAATTATTTGATATATCAAGCATGGTAGTATAGCGCAAAGAAATGAATAAAGTATCCACATAATTGTATTTTATCTCCTTTCAAAATTTATGTTTTAGCTATATAACTACTATATTTATATTAAGCTTTAAGTTTTAAAAATCTTTTAATAAAATCTTACAAATTTATTAATTTATAAAAATATCTTATTAATCTTAATAAAGCATAGAAAACCAAAGTTCCTATACTTATATATGGATGTTTAAAAAATTTTATCATATGCATAAATATTATAAATATATGGAAATAATAATAGTATATTTTGGTAAAATAGGAGGGATTCTATGAAATGGATTAAATGGTATAGTATTACATGTATATGTATTTTTATATTTGTAGCTTTTTGGATGCTAATATTTCCTAGTGAAGTAAAATCGATTGACACTTCATCTGCATATAATTTTGTTGAAAAAAAGGTTCCAAAAAGTGCAGTATATCAAGGATATAAGCAGAACCCAATCAATGGTACTACTACAATTTATTATAATTATAATGATTCAACACATATAGTTAAATTGTCACATCCAGAAGATTATTCAAGAGAGATTAATTGGAATAAAGTTTCAAATATTAGATTTGATTAATAAAAAAGTATCTAAAAAATACAAATACTAAAGAGTTTAAATATGCAAAACAAAAAGATTTTTTAGAGTGCATATATTTAATATACTTAAAGTAATTCAGTCAATCAAAATGATTGGCTGTTTTCTTTATATGATAAAAGAAGTATAAATCTAATTGGATAACATGATTGTCAGTTTCTTATACTAGAAAAATAAAAATTGTCATCAAAACACATAAAAGCGAAAGTATATATATTCATAGCTTGTAAACAATTGAATTTACTAGATTCTAATAAAACAGAAAATACTGATATTTATCTATTAAGATTATTTATTCTGTTTCATAGAATAAATAATCTTACTCTATGATTT
>NZ_JAGWCW010000030.1:0-56490 GCF_020657835.1 Clostridioides sp. ZZV14-6387 | reverse complement strand
GTCGAAGGTGTAAGTGCAGCAATGTATTTAGCTTATCGATACTAATAGGTCGAGGACTTGACCAAATTATTTGATGTCCATTCAGTAAAATATATGTGTAGTTTTTAGAGTGTTAATTTAAAAAAATAAGTTTGCTGGTGTGGCTCAACGGTAGAGCAGCTGACTTGTAATCAGCAGGTTGTAGGTTCGATTCCTATCACCAGCTCCAGTAAAGACTATGTTTTTGACATAGTCTTTTTTTATTGTCTAATATATATTATTTTATAGTACATATTTTTAGTAATTTATGAGTTATTTACATAGAAAATAACACAGTCTAAAATAAGTATTTTAGACTGTGTCTAGAAGTTTTGAAATATCTCTAATTTGAAACTAATTTACCATGAATCACCATTCTAGCATCGTCAAATTCGTAAGTACAAGTAGAAAGTGTGACTATTTTATCATTAACATTAACTTTAATAGGTGATTTATGCAATGATTTAGAAGTAATATCTTTTATGTAATTTTGGTAATCTGATTCACTGTTAAAACTTGTTTTTAAATAGTCATAATCTGATTCTACAATGTAAGCAGAAAAGACATCATATAAAAATTCTTTTCCATTAATGATAATTTTTATTTGATTATTTTCTTTAAAAAATGTTTCATCTTTAAAATTATTTAGATTATTAAACATAGTTTTATTTTTCATATTATGTCCATATATTATGACATTTTGGTCCTCAAGAGATTTATTTCTATAATCCATAAATAATGTACCTGAAATAGAATCTTTTTTATAAAAATCTTTATCTAGATAATAAGAATTATCTTTAGATTGTACAACTGGATAATTTATATTTGTATTCTTAACAGAAAGCCAAAACTTAAAATCACTGTTTATTTTTGATAAATCCTCTTTTTTATCTTCTTTTTTTTGAAGTTCAGAGGATATTTTAGTGTCATGATTATATTTGGTAAGTTTTGAGTATATATTAAATCCGCTGTAAATTATTACTAATATTAGTATGATGTTAATTATTATTTTATATGATTTTTTCAATATTTCACCTCAAGTCAAAATAGTTTATATACTTATATTACACTATTTTTGAAGAAATTTAAATTTTTAGTATAATATGTCTTTGACATATTGAAAAATTTATGTTAACATAACTAAGTAAAATGAATATTAAGTAAGCCAGATAATCGCATGTAGTCTTACATGAGGAAAGTCGGAGCTCCATAGAGCAGGGTGCTAGGTAACGCCTAGTGGGAGCGATCCTAAGGATAGTGCAACAGAAATAAACCGCCACTTTTATGTGGTAAGGATGGAAAGGCGAGGTAAGAGCTCACCAGCAGCTAGGAGACTAGTTGGCTATGTAAACCCCACCTGGAGCAAGACCAAGATAGGAATGAAGAGTGCTGCTCGTACTCTCCGGTAGGTAGGTCGCTTGAGCTTATTGGTGACAATAAGCCTAGAAAGATGATTATCTAATACAGAACTCCGCTTATAGACTTGCTTAATTCTTTTGATAGTCAAAACATCAGTTTAAACTGATGTTTTTTTATTTGTAAATTTGTCTAATCTACTTTTAAAATTTTGAGGAATATTGTAATATAAGTTAGTACAGATATTAAAAATGGTATAATATAAGATAGATGTAAAAAGAAAAAGTAAAATGATGTAAATAATATGATATGATATAAGATGTAGCAAATTTAATAGATAATTATTTAAATATCATAATCAAATTAGCGACTTTGTACAATGTGAATATTACAATAAAATAATTGATTTAAGGAGTGAAGGTTTTGAGTGAAAATAATATAATAAGAAACACTGTTTTAAATGTCACAGCAAGTTTTTTAAAACAAGAGTCTAAGATAAATGAAAAATTAGATGGTGTTTTGGAAAAGAAATTTGAAAAAGTAGAATTTAATGAAGCAAAATATGCTGAGCTTTTAAAATTTAATATATTGTTTTATAAGACATTAGCAAGAAATACAGAACCACTTATTGGAAAATGGATAGTAGATAAGTACATACCTGAGATAGATGAATTAGAAAAAGATTTAGAATTAACTACAGCTAAATGTAGAAAGTATGTAAATAAGGCGATGAAAGAAGGTTTAGACTCTCTAAAAGCCAATGATTTAAATAGTTTTTTAGCATATGATAAAATGGAACTATCAGAGAGAAGAAGACGTTTAGAAAAGGATTATAAGGTTTTAAACTTATATAAAGACCTTCTTAACATATCACTTAGGAAGATAAGTTTAGAAAAGAAAGAATGTGGAAGTTTATTTCTTAAAAATCAAGCTGATGCCAAAAGAGAATTAAAAAGAGAGATTATATTCTGTGTAAATAAGATATTAGCTAGTAATAAAGATGTAGTATCTAAGAATGAGCAAGAAAATAGTGGACAAGATAGAGTGGAAATAAAAGCAACAGAAATTGAAGATTTACAATTAGGTAAAGATAATTCAGAAAATGATACATTATTAAATGAAGTTGAAAAATCAAGTGTAGAACAGGAATCAAATACAAATGATATAAACTTAAAGTTTATGGATAAGTTAAATAGTTTAAATAATGAGAGTATATCTCAAACTATAAACAATGAATATAAGAAGTTGTGTGGCTTAGAAGAGCTTCATTCTGTTGAAGGATATGGCTTTGGTAAAGATACTATTAAAGATTTTGTTTGTGCAACAATTGCGTTAGAATTTTTAAAGAGAAGAAATAGAGACCTTATAGAAGGTGCAATGAGATTAACTATAATTGGAGAATTTGGTGCTGAGAATTTTAAGCAATTTGTAGACTATGTAATTAAAAATAAAACAGAAATTAGTGACGATGTATGGAATGAAGCCCATAATCTAATAAAAGACAGCTACAATGAATTAGAAAATCATGAGATTGCATCAAAAAGGACTAGAAAAAATAAAGATATCGACATTGAAGAATATATTTATATGATAAAAAATGCAGATAAAGATATTTGTTTTAGAAGTAGTATTTCTATAGAAGATGATGTTAAAGATGAGACTAAAGAAGAAGTAGATAATCGTGATGAAAATATAATTGATGTTGTAGAAGAAAAAGAAAATGCAGATAAAGAAGATAATATTGATAAAGAAGATATAACTGAATCAGAAAATAAAAAGAGCAAAAAGAAATCTAAATTATTTGGATTCATGAAAAAAGAAAATAAAGAAGAAAAAATTGAACAAGAAGTTGAGCAGGAAGAAAATAATTTAGATAACATTTCTTCTGATGTAATTTTAGATAAACCTATTGAAAATAATCAAGAAGAGTCAAAAGAAATGAAGCAAGAAGAATTAGAAGAAGTAAAACAAAAACTAGAAGAAGAACGTAGTGTAAAAATAGAAAAACCGATAGATAATGACTTAGATGAAAAAGTATCTTTAATTGGTGAATCTAAACTTGAAAAAGAAAGTAAAGACTCAGAAGAGAAAATAGTAAAAGAAGAAAAATTAGAAAATGAAAAGTCAGAGAGTGAAAAGTCAGTAATAATACCTATTAATAAGAAAGAAAGAGGTAATAAAAAATCAAAACATTCCTCTAATAATAAATCTAAAGATAATAAGGTAGAAATTAAAAATCATGAATCAAATAAAGATGATTTTGTAGATGAAGAAGAAGTAGGTTCTAAGAAGAGCAGAGTGAAAGAAACTATTATAGCAGTAGTTATAGTAGCGATTGTTGGTGTGGGTTACTTTATAACAGTAGGTAATAACAAGAAAAATGAGAAAGCTGTTACTCCAAAAACATCAACTCAGCAACAGGCTAACAACAAACTAACAGAGGAAGAGAAAAAAGCAAAAGCTGAGCAAGAGAAAAAGGAAGCAGAAGAAAAAGCAAAGGCTGAGAAAGAAGCAGAAGAGAAGGCAAAAGCTGAAAAGAAAGCAGCAGAAATGGAAGCATATAAAGATGGTAAAGGTGTGTATTATACTGTTTATGCTGGTTCACTTAAAGTTGAGAAAACAGCAAAAGAAACAGCAAAAGAATATGAAGCTAAAGGTATCTCTTCAACAATAATTCAAGAAAATGGATATTATAAAATAAAAATAGGTGATTATTCTCAATATGGAGAAGCACAAGAAAAATGTAATGAGTTAGCTAAGAAATCTATTGATACATATATAGCGATGTATGATAAGTATTATGATTATAAATTAGAAGATTTGAAAGAATCAGCTCCTTCATTGAGTGCTGAAGAACTTAGACAAAAATATGAAGATTTAAGAAGTGAGTTAAGAAATAAATCTGGATATCGTGAATATGTTAAACATTTAGATAAACTTTATGAAGAAATAGTTGAAGGTGCTTAGGATATTATAAAAAATAAGGAGAAATTATGTCTCAAAATAAAGAGTATTAAAGGATATTATTTATTTTGAGGCATTTTGTTCACCTTTAAAGAATACTTATAATTTTGTTTAGGTGGTGAAGGTATGTTGAAATTAGGAGAAAAAATCATATATGAGCTTTCAGATGGCTTTGAGCTTAATGGTATCAGTAGATACTCAAAAGAATATAAAAAACTTCATATAACAAATTTAGGTAATATAATAATTAGCAAAGCAGATGAAGTTAATGATGATACAGGAGTAAAATACATATATAGTTTTTCAGATAATAAAGAAAAATTAGAAGCAGTTTTAGAAGGTTCTAACATAATTGTTTATGGAAATAACTTACCTTTTTATATAAAAAGTGAAAATTCAAGTAAGAATGTTACAGCAAATCTGACTATGAAAATAACTGTGGATGAATACGATTTAATTTGTAAGAGTCAAAGAGAATTTATATTTTATCTAAAGGATAATATGACTATATTAAGTTTAGATGACAATAAGTTTTATATGGGTGGAATAAATAAGGATAATGAGAAGTTCATATTTATTAGTGGCAAAAATAGATTTGAAATAAACTTTGATGATATAGAAAGATATATTTTAGAAGATAAAAGGGTATCTTTAAAAGGCTATTTTCATATGGAAAGAGAAGGACTTATAGTAAGGTCTGTATCTATATTCAATAACAATATAGAGAATATAGTTCCATCTGATTTAAATGAAAAGGTTAGAGATAATAAAAAAATAGGAAACCTACCTAAAGATTGTGATATAGTATTTTGTAAGATATCAGGAAATATAGATGGATTTGATTACAAAAACACAAATATGCTTTTAGTAAAATATCAAGAACAATTAATTTTTATAAATAAGAAGTCTAAAAAGACTATTGTAAAGTCAGCAAGAGATAACTGTTCAAAGTTGAATCTTGGAGAAGATATTATATTATACGACAATAAGAATGTCTTCAACTTACACATAAATGATAAAAATAAAGAACTTATGGAAATAGATGATTTAAATGATATAGAAAATGAAATAGTAGGATATACATTAAAACATGCTCCATTTTTTATTCAAGAAGATTTCGATAGCCTGACTATTCTAAAGTCTTTTCAAAAAGAAATCATATCTATAAAAAATAGTGATGTAAAAGATATTGTAATTAATAAAGAGCTTGAAAGTGAAAATTCTAATTTTGTAGAAACAGAAATAAAATTTAATAATCAAAAACTAACTTTGAATCTAAGTAAAAATATGGTTCAAAAACTTATGCAAGATGTATTTATATACGCAAAACAACCTCTACTTAAAGATACATCCATTGAAGTGTTATATAAAAACTGGTCTAAAGCTATGAATGATATGATAATATTTAATTTCTTTGGAAATATTTATTATATGAAGTATGAGTTTGATAAAGTTCTCAAAAAAGAATTAAATGATGAAATAAGAATAGATGTTATAAATGAACTTTATAAGCAAGTACAAGAACAAAGAAACAATTTAGACTTATTATCAGCTTATATGCCAAGGATGTTAGAAAATCAAGAAATAGAGTTATTTGAAAAATATAATGTTAAGCTTGATATGCAGGTATTTAAGCAGATTAAAAATTTATTATTTGATTTATCATACAACATCAGTAGTTATTTAGATGAAGTTGAGAAAAGCTTAGACAACATTATATTTGTAATATCAGGAGAGGATAAGAAGAAATATAATTATAGAATGCTAAAGGAAAGTGAAAGTGCAAGTCTTGATGTATTTTTAAAACAAGCTATATCTAGATTAAATCATTTGGTGGAAAATATGTATCCTTATTATGTGGATGAAACTAGTAGGGAAATGTTTAAGTTATTTGAAGTTTTATGGAAAAGCTACAAAAATATCAATGATGACAGTATAAAAGAAATATTATTCGAAAGAATAACAAATACATATGTATTTAGACAATTGACATTAAATAATGGAACAAATGAAAGAAGAAAAGACATAATTGAAAAAATATATAATTCTGTTGATTATGGAGCAAATAAACTAGATGAAAATATGTTTTTCACAGGAGGAATAAAGTATGTCAAGTAAATACAATGTTTGGAATTTTAACTATGAGTTTTTAGGATTAAACTCAGGAGATGAAAAAAATAATGAAGTTTATTATGAGATTGATTTAGATGAAATTTTAAATGAAAATTATATAGGTGAAGATATAGATGGAGATTTAGATACTGATGGAAATAGTATTTTAGGAGAATTGATATCTGAAATGGATATAGATGAAGATGTAAGTGTTGATATGACATATCAAGAACTAGAAGTTGATTTAGAAGATTTAGATTCTTATTTGGATGATGATATAGATAGTGATATTAAAGGTATCTTAGATGAAATTTAGTGCCTATATAAGTTTTAGATAAAAATATAAACAATAATATATTAACTCATAAAATTAAAGGTAGATGAAATTTCATCTACCTTATATGGTCTTAAGATATTAATTATTGGGATAATATAGAATTTGAAGAAAAAGTATAAATATGGTATATTAATTTGGTACAAGAGAAAATTTACGAAGAAGGGTGAAAAAATGCAGATGACAGTTAAAAAAGCGATAATACCAGCAGCAGGGCTAGGGACTAGGTTTTTACCAGCAACAAAATCACAGCCCAAAGAAATGCTTCCTATAGTAGATAAGCCAACTTTACAGTATATAATAGAAGAAGCTATAGAATCAGGGATTGAAGAAATTCTTATAATAACAGGTAGAAATAAAAAATCTATAGAAGACCATTTTGATAAATCAGTTGAATTAGAGTTAGAATTAGAACAAAAAGGTAAGACTGAGATGTTAGAAATGGTAAGAGATATATCAAATATGGTAAATATTCATTATATAAGACAAAAAGAGCCAAAAGGTCTTGGACATGCAATCTACTGTGCAAAAAGCTTTATAGGTGATGAACCATTTGCTGTATTATTAGGTGATGATATAGTAGACTCAAAAGTTCCTTGCCTAAAACAATTAATAGATACTTATAATGAGTATAAAACAACTGTTCTAGGTGTACAAAAGATAGCTAAAGAAGATACTAATAAATATGGTATATTAGATGTGAAACATATAGAAGAGAGAGTATACAAAGTTAAGGATATGGTTGAAAAACCTGCAATTGAAGAAGCACCATCAGATATAGCTATACTTGGAAGATATATAATAACGCCTGCAATCTTTGATATATTAGAGAAGCAAGCACCTGGTAAAGGTGGAGAAATACAACTGACAGATGCGCTTCAGACTCTAGGGAAGCAAGAGGCTATTTACGCATATAACTTTGAAGGAAAAAGATATGATGTAGGAGATAAGATTGGTTTTTTAGAGGCGACAATAGACTTTGCATTAAAAAGAGAAAATCTAAAAGATGATTTAATGGATTATATGAGAAAAAAAGTAAGTGAAAAATAAATATTAGAAAAGAGGTAATTACTATGGCAGTTTTAGTAGCTGGGGGAGCAGGGTATATAGGAAGCCACACAGCAATAGAACTTTTAGAATCAGGTTATGAAGTTGTTATAGTTGATAACTTAAGCAATAGCAATTCAATAGTCGTTGATAGAATTAAAGAGTTATCTGGAAAACCAATAAAATTTTATAATATTGATATCAGAAATAAAAATGAAATGCATGTTGTATTTAAAGAAAATAATATTGAGTCAATTATACATTTTGCAGCTTTAAAGGCTGTTGGTGAATCAGTAGAAAAACCAATTGAATATTATAGCAATAATCTAATAAGTACTTTAAATCTATTTGAATTAATGAGAGAATATGATGTTAAAAAATTTGTATTTAGTTCTTCAGCCACTGTATATGGAGACCCACATACTTGTCCTATATTAGAGGATTTCCCACTTTCTGTAACTAATCCATATGGAAGAACTAAGCTTATGATAGAGCAGATGTTAGTAGATATATCGAAGGCAGACGATTCATTAGATATAGCACTTCTAAGATACTTTAATCCAGTAGGTGCTCATAAGAGTGGTAGAATAGGTGAAGAGCCAAATGGAGTTCCAAGTAATTTAATGCCTTATATAACAAAAATAGCAGTAGGTAAATTAAAAGAATTAAGTGTGTATGGGAATGATTATCCAACACATGATGGGACAGGGGTTAGAGATTATATACATGTATTAGACTTAGCTGCTGGTCATGTAAAAGCATTACAAAAATTAGAAGAAAATCCAGGTCTTGTTGTTTATAATTTAGGAACTGGGAAGGGCTATAGTGTTCTCGATTTAGTCAAAGCATTTTCTAAAGCAAGTGGAAAAGAAATACCATACAAGATTGTAGGAAGAAGAGCTGGAGATGTAGCTATGTGTTATGCAGATTCTTCTAAGGCAGAAAAAGAGCTTGGATGGAAAGCTAAATATGAACTTGAAGAAATGTGTCAAGATTCGTGGAGATGGCAAAGCATGAATCCAAATGGATATGAGGAATAGAATATTATTAAATGTATAAATGTAACAAATTTGTAAATATAAGGGATTGGTAATTTTATGTTATAATTAGACACATGTAGTAATGTTTCTAAAAGAGGGGGAAGTTATAGTGAAAAAAAGTCTAAAAAAGTATTTAGTACTAGCACTGACTTTAGTTTTAGTATTTGCATGTGGTGTACCAGAATCAAGTGCAGCTAGTAAGCATGTAATTATAGTAAACTCAAGAAAAAATACTCTAGGATACTTTGTAAATAGTAAACTTGTAAAAGAGTTTAAAATTGCAACAGGGAAAAAAGGTTCAGAGACACCAACAGGGAAGACAAAAGTAGTTAATAAGATAAAAAATAGACCATATTATAAAGGTAATATACCTGGAGGAAGTCCAAGAAATCCATTAGGAGATAGATGGATGGGACTAGCGTTAAAAGGAACTTATGGAGATACATATGGAATACATGGAAATAATGATGAGAGTTCTATAGGAAAGCATATTTCTGGTGGATGTATAAGAATGCATAATAAAGAAGTTAGATGGTTATTTGACCAAGTTCCAGTGGGTTCAGATGTAATTATAGATTATAGTAATGATAGTTATATAAAAATAGCAGCAAAATATAAGATAAATTTAAACCAAACAGGATGGAAAACAGAGAATGGTAAGAAGTATTATGTAAAATCTGATGGAACATACCAAAAAAATAGTTGGTTAAAAATAAATGGAAAAATGTATTATTTTGATGCTTCAGGAGTAATGCAAACAGGATGGAAAACAATTAACAACAAAAAATATTACTTGGGAACTGATGGAGTAAGAGTATCTGGATGGAAAGTAATTGATGGAAAGACTTATTACTTTAATGCAGATGGAGTAATGCAAACAGGATGGCAAGAAAAAGATGGAAAGAAATACTACCTAGATGCTGATGGATTAGCAGTTATAGGATGGCAAGAAATAGATGGTAACAAATATTACTTTGACAAAACAGGAGTAATGCAGACCGGATGGCAACAAATAGAAGGAAAATCTTACTATTTAGATAAAGATGGTAAAATGCTAACTGGCACTCAAAAAATAGATGGAAAAGATTATACTTTCAATGAAGATGGAACTATAAATCCTACATGGGACACAGTTATAGGAGCAAATAGATTTGATACAGCTAAGAAGATAAGTTCAGTTGGAAATTGGAATGCTGAGAGTTCAGATACTGTTGTATTAGTAAATGGTAATGCAATAGCTGATGGTATAACAGCTACTCCTTTGGCAAGTAGTTATAACTCAACAATACTTCTTACTAATACAGATAAATTACCATCTGAGACTATTGAACAAATGAAGTTATTAGCACCTAAAACAGTAATATTGATAGGTGGAGAAAATGCAATAAGCTCTAAATTAGAACAAGAAATAAAAACTACTTTTAATACAGAAACAAAGAGAATAGCAGGTCAAGATAGATACCAGACTGCTACAAAAATAGCTACAGAACTTGGAAGTAGGGAAGAAATAAAAACAGCTTATATGGTTTCTGGAAGTGGAGAAGCAGACGCGCTATCTATAGCTTCTAAAGCTGGAGAAGAAAAGCAACCTATAATATTAGTTAAAAAAGATGGAATAACTGAAGAATCTTATGCATGGCTAACAGAAAGAAAATTAGAAAATGCATACTTTATAGGTGGACCAAGTGCAATTAATGATTCAACAATAGCAAAAATGAACGAGATAACTACTGAAGATGTTTCAGGAAATAGAATATATGGAAATAGCAGAGTAGATACTAATGCGAAAGTAATAGAGAAATTTTATGGAGATGTTGATTTACAGGCTATATTAGTTAGTAAATCAGATACTTTAGTTGATGCTTTATCAGCTGGACCATTAGCTGTAAAACTACATTCACCGATAGTTTTAATGGATAATTCAGGATTATCATCAGAACAACAAAGAGTATTTGCAAATAAAAAAGTTGAAACTCCTTATCAAATTGGAGGAGGAGTATCTTATATAGTAATGGATAAATTAATGGATATTATTGGAAAATAATAGAACTATACATTGAGAAATAACTATAATTGAGATGTGAAATCCAATCGCCAAAAGCGTTGATTGTTTTTACATCTCAATTTTTTAGTTTAAATTTAAATTTAAGTTATATAAAAATCTTGGAATATTTTTAAAACTCATATAAAATGGATATAGATGCTATCATCATATGTTAAGAGGGTGAGTAAGATTACAAAGAAAAAATATATAATGTTTATCGATGAAAGTGGAAGGGCAGATATAAATCATGAAGACCCATTTACATTAACAGGAGTAATTTTTGAATATAAATATGCAGTGAGTCAAGGAGATTATGTCTGTTCCTTAAGGAAGGAAATGGATGTATTTAAAGAACAGTGCTTTGGGACTAGTAATATAGGAATACATTTGACGGATATATCGAGAAAATCAAGAGCTTTTGAGAAGTTTGATGATTCACAGATTAAGTTTTTTTATGATGAGTTGCCCTTATTTCTATCTAGATTAGATTGTACTATAATATCAGTAACAGTAGATAAAGCTAGATTAAAAAAATATTATGCGCCTTCAAAAGAACCTTATGTAGTGGCTTTTATACATGTACTTCAGAACTTTTATTCGTTTGTAAATAATGAAACTGTGGAATCTGCAAGAATAGTTATCGAATCAAGGGATGATGTATCAAATTTAAAAGTACAAAAGGCATTTTTCGATGTTTTTAATAATGGAACAATATATTTAGACATAGATGAAGAATTAAGAGATAAGGTTAAAGGGTTTATAATTGCTAAAAAGGAAGATGTAGATTATAGAGAAGGTTTGGAGATAGCAGATATTTTATGTAATCCTCTTAGTAGAGCAAGAAGAGGATTAATAGAAGCTAATCCAAAGTGTATGCAATATGGAGAAAAAAATAAAATATTTAAATCTGTAAGAAATAAGATATATACTCCGACTAGTGTGAATGACATAAGAAATTGGGGATTCAAAGAGGTTCCTATTATAGAGCCTGTTGGACCATGGCTTGAAAAAATGAGATAGACAGTATTGACAAGTATTACAAAGTCTGTTATAATGTAAATAACTTAGTTATTCAGGAACTGGAACTCAGTTGCTGTTGTATAACGATAATTACTGAGACTCGGATGCCGACTGTCAGTTAGGAATCTATACTTTTAAAAGTATAGATTTTTTTATTTTATAAAAATAATAAAAGAGGATATTTGAAAATAACCCCTTTATCAATAAATTATAGTTGAGCGTTTTTAATGACAAAATTTTTAAAGTTTTTAATTGCAGGAGGTAAATATCTATCTTTTATAACTGCTAAATAGAAATTTCTTTCCCAACTTGGGTGAACAATCTGAATTACTTTCACTTTTGTAAAGCTGAGCATATTCATATTTGGGACTACTGCAATTCCAAAATTTTTTGCAACTAATCCAGCAATGACTTGGTCTTCTTCCACTTCATAGACTATGTTAGGTTGTTGATTTATTTTTTTAAACATATCATCAATTATATATCTAAGCCCACTTCTCTGATTAAATACTATTTGAGGATAAGGTATGGTTTCTTTTAAGTCTATAGTATCCTTTGCAGCTAATGGGTGGCTATATGGTACAATTAATACTAAATCTTGTTTAGCAACAGGTATAAATTCAATTCCCTTTTCTTTTTCAAGTTTAGAACAAAATGCAATATCATATTTTCTTTCTTTAAGACCTTGAATAATGTCTGTAGTTACACCAGTATGGAATTTAAAATCTATTGATTTATCAGGATTAGATTTTAAAAACTTATGTACTATATCAGGGATAAAGTCAGTACCAAGTGTTCTAAGGAAGGCTAAGTCGATTTGCCCTTCACCAGTACCAGTTATTTTTAATGATTTTACACTTGAATCTAAAATTTCTAATGATTTTTCCACATCTTTTAAAAATATTTTTCCATATTTAGTAAGGACTATATTTCTACCTTCCTTTTCAAATAGAGCCACTCCAAGTTCACTTTCTAGCAAAGATATAGCATGACTTAAGCTTGGTTGTGTTATAGATAAATTTTCTGCTGCTTTTGTATAATGTTCTAAATGTGCCAGTGTAACAAAATAGCGTAGGTGGTATAAATTCAATTTTTGTTCATCCTTTCCTGAGTATTTTTATTTATATATTTGGAGAAGTTGACCTTTAAGATATTTTCACATTTTTATTATATATGATTATGTAGTAAGAATAAAAGCTTTTAAAGAAATTTATCGTTTTTTGTCTGAAATATATGATAAAGATATTTATATCATGCGCTAGAAAAGTAAAATAATTATCCTGTAAATAAAATCTATAAACAAAATCTATGAATTGATAGGAAATTATCAATTTGTTATTAATAAAGTCTCATGGTACAATAAATTTATAAAATCTAGATAAAGATAAATCAAAAAACACTTTTGTTTTTAAAGTTAAATAATACTACTAGTAGGATAATTAAAAATATAAAATCAAAAATACTATTGTTTTTAAAGAAAATAAAGGGGGCAAATTTAACTCATGAATAATCAAAAAAATCTTAATATTCCAATTACAATTAGTTCTTATACATTAGGTACAGAAGTTTCATTCCGTGATAGAGTACGTATTGCGAAAGAAGCTGGTTTTGATGGTATTGGATTACGAGCTGAAAATTATGTAGATGCAAAACACGCTGGCGTTACAGATGAAGAAATGCTTGCGATTCTTGATGAATATAATATGAAGGTTACAGAAGTAGAATATATAACTCAATGGGGAACAGAAGAAGATAGAACAGAGGCTCAAAGAGAAAAAGAACAAAATGTTTATCATATGGCTCGTTTATTTAATGTTAAACATATAAATTGTGGTTTATTAGAAATGATACCAGAAGAACAAATTATAAAAGCACTAGGAGAATTATGTGATAGAGCAGGAGAGCTTATTATAGGTCTTGAGTTTATGCCATATAGTGGTGTACCAGACTTAGCTACTGCATGGCGTGTTGTTAAGGGATGTAATCGTGAAAATGCAATGCTTATATTAGATACTTGGCACTGGGCTAGAGCAAAACAGACAGCAAAAGACCTTGCACCTGTTCCAGCAGACAAGATAGTATCAATTCAAGTATGTGATGTTTTAGAAACTCCTTATGAAAAACTTAGAGATGAATCACTACATGACCGTTTGGCTCCAGGTGAGGGATATGGAAACACAGAAGAATTTGTGAAAATAATAAAAGAACACAATATATCACCAAGAGTTATAGGGGTAGAAGTAATATCTGATTCTTTAATATCTAAAGGATTATCAACTGCTGCTGAAACTGTGTTTAATGCAACTAAGAACGTTTTAGATAAAGCATGGCCTGAAGTATCTCCAAAATAAATCTATACAATAGAAAAATATACAAGTATTATAATATGAAAATTTTAAATTGAAACTTGAAAGGAAGGAAAACCTTATGAAGATTAGTTCTATGTTTACACCTATAAAAATTGGTTCGATGACAGTTCCAAATCGTTTTGTAGTTCCTCCGATGGGAAATAATTTTGCAAATACAGATGGGACTTTAAGTGAAATCTCTAAGGCTTATTATCTTGAACGTGCTTTAGGTGGTTTTGGATTGATAACAATAGAATCCAGTGTTGTAGACAAAAAAGCAAAAGGAGGTCCTCGTAAACCTTGCTTATATGATGATAGTACAATAGATAGTTTTAAAAATGTAATAGAGGCTTGCCATAATGCAGGTTCAAAGGTATCTATACAATTACAACATGCTGGTTCTGAGGGAAATGAAAAAATAGCAGGTCATCCATTAAAAGCTGCATCTGCAATACCTGCATCGAATGGTCGTAACACACCATTAGCAATAACGACTGAAGAAATATATGAACTTATAGAATCTTATGGAAATGCTGCATTACGTGCACAAAAAGCTGGTGCAGATGCTGTTGAGGTTCACTGCGCTCATGGATATTTAGTTAGTAGCTTTATATCACCAAGAACAAATAAGCGTGTAGATGAGTTTGGGGGATGTTTTGAAAATAGAATGAGATTAGCTCGTCTTATTATTGAAAATATACGTAAAAAGGTAGGAGATTCTCTAGCAATATTATGCCGTATAAATAGTACAGATGATATCTTAGGTGGAATTGATGTACATGACAGTTCAGTAATAGCAGCATATCTAGAAGATTGTGGAGTAGATGGACTTCATGTATCTCGTAGTATACATATACATGATGAATATATGTGGGCTCCTACAGTTTTACATGCTGGATTCAGTGCAGAATTAGTCACAGAAATAAAAAAAGCTGTTAGTATACCTGTAATAACAGTTGGACGTTATACAGAACCACAATTTGCTGAATTAATGGTTAGACAAGGTAGATGTGATTTAGTAGCATTTGGTAGACAAAGTTTAGCTGACCCAGGAATGCCTAATAAGGCTAAAAATGGAAAGCTAGATGAAATGATACCATGTATAGCATGCTTGCAAGGATGTGTACCAAATATGTTCCAAGGGAAACCTATAGCCTGTCTTGCAAATCCTATATTAGGTCATGAAGCAGAACTTAAACCAGCTGAGATTAGTAAAGAAGTACTTGTTGTTGGTGGAGGCGTTGGAGGTATGCTTGCAGCATGGATATGTGCTAAAAGAGGACATAATGTAACTTTGGTTGAAAAATCTGAAATGCTTGGTGGTCAAATGCGTTTAGCTGCATATCCTCCAGGTAAGGGAGATATCACTAATTTAGTTAGAAGTTACATTTCAAAATGTAATCAATATGGTGTAAAAATATGTACTAACACAGAAGTTACAGTAGAACTTATAAAAGAAAAATCACCTGATGCAGTTATTATAGCTACTGGAGCAACTCCACTTGTACTTCCTATACCAGGAATTAATGACTCAGGATTAATACATGCTGTAGATCTTCTTGATGGTAAGAAAACTTGTGGGAAAAAAGTACTTGTTGTCGGTGGTGGAATGGTTGGTTGCGAAGTAGCAGCTTTCCTTGGAGAACAAGAGCATGAGGTTACTGTCATTGAGCTTAGAGAAGAAGTTGGTGCAGATGTAATTTCAGAGCACCGCAAGTTCCTTATGAATGATTTTGAAAATTATAATATACATACTGTTACTGGAGCAAAAGTCGCTAAATTCTATGATGATGGTGTTGATTATTTACTTGCAGATAGTACAGAACATGATTTAAAAGGATTTGACTCAGTAGTACTTGCTATGGGTTCTCGTAATTATGACCCATTAAGCGAGGTTGTAAAACAATTTGTAAAAGAAACTCATGTTGTTGGAGATGCAGTAAAAGCACGTAGAGCATTAGATGCAACAAAAGAAGCATTTGAGGTAGCATTAAATATATAAATAATAAATAAATTTTTCTTTGCAAATAGTTGAATAGATTATTTGCAAAGAAAATGATAATATTGGGAGGAAAAGATAGTTATGGAAATTTCAGGTAGAACAGGATTGTTTGCATTAATAGGTACACCAGTTGGTCATTCTAAATCACCAGTGATGTATAACTATAGTTTTGAAAAATTAGATTTAGATTATAGATATTTAGCTTTTGATATTACAGTAGATAAGGTAAAAGATGCACTTTCGGCAATAAAAACTTTTAATATAAAGGGTGCTAATGTAACTATGCCATGTAAATCTGCTGTTACAGAATATATGGACGAACTTTCTCCAGCAGCTCGTATAATTGGAGCATGTAATACAATTGTAAATGAAGATGGAAAGTTAGTTGGTCATATAACAGATGGGGTAGGTTATGTTCGTAATTTAAAAGAAAATGGAGTAGAAGTTAAAGATAAAAAGATTACAATTATGGGTGCTGGTGGTGCAGCAACTGCTATACAGGTACAATGTGCATTAGATGGTGCAAGAGAAATATCTATTTTCAATGCTAAGGATGATTTTTATAAAAGAGCAGAAAAAACAGTTGAGAATATAAAAAAAGAAGTACAAGAATGTGTTGTTAACCTATATGACTTAGATGATATAGAAAAGCTTTATGAAGAGATAGAATCAAGTGATATATTGACAAATGCAACTCTTATTGGTATGAAACCTTATGATAATGAAACTAATATAAAAGATGTTAGTGTTTTAAGAAAAGAATTGGTAGTAACAGATGTTGTTTATAATCCAAAGAAAACAAAAATGATTGAAGATGCAGAAGCTAATGGATGTAAAGCTATTGGCGGATTAGGAATGTTATTATATCAAGGAGCAGAAGCCTTTAATCTATACACTGGATTAGAAATGCCTGTAGAAGAGATTAAGGAATTGTGTTTTAAATAGTAATTTACAAATTGTCATAGTGGGTTATATATCATAGTCTAGTCAGGTTTAAAGGTTTGACTATACTTTAAACCCATTATGGTGATGAGTTTATTGTACACAAAAATGTTAATAAATTAACAAGAATAGGAGAAGAACTATGAACAATAAAAAGTATTATCCTACTGCCATAGCATTGTATTTTTCATATTTTTTACTTGGTATCGGAATTTCAATTTTAGGACAATATAAACCAGAATTTTCATCAATGTGGGGGGCTAAAACATTATCAGATGGTACATTAGATGTAAGTATTGTTTTAGCTGTTATTGCCGCATTAGGATTGGGTAGACTTATATCATATCCATTTGCAGGGCCTATTTCAGATAAGTATGGAAGAAAAGTAAGTGGACTTATAGGAAATTTTCTACATGCAATTTTCTTTGTTGGAATTGTATTTTCACCAAATTTTTATGTAGCATATGTATTTGCAATAATTGGGGGAGCAGCAAATTCATTTTTAGATACTTGTGTAACTCCTTCTTGTATGGAGATATTTGCTAGTTTGGGAACAATAGCTAATATGTTTACTAAATTTACAATAGCTTTAGCACAATTTTTACTTCCTTTTATAATTGGATTTGTCGCAGCAAATTCAATATCATTTAAAGTTATTTTTATAGTGACAGCGATTCTTATTGTTATAGATGCAATTTTGATAGCGATATTACCATTTCCACCAGCTAATAATGTTACTGATAATAAAGGAAAAACAGTTAAATCAGAAAAGATGAAATTTACACCAACAAGTATAGCTCTTGTTTGCATTGGTTTTACATGTACATCAACATTTGTACTATGGTTAAATTGCAATCAGGAATTGGGAAAATTATATGGCATGGCTGACCCTACAAAAATTCAGTCTTTCTACTCAATGGGAGTAATATGTGCAGTATTAATAACTTCTGTACTTATTAAAAAATATATTAAGCCAATAAGAATACTAGTTATATATCCTATAATAGCCTTATTTATGTTATTAATAGTATATTTTGTTCAAACTCCAACTATTTGTATGCTAGGAGGATTTGTAATTGGTTATTCAGCAGCAGGTGGTGTTCTTCAATTAACCACATCAACAGCAAATGAAATGTTTCCAACTAATAAAGGAAAAATAACGTCTATAGTTATGATTGCATCGAGTATAGCAAACTATGTTATATTAAACATAGCAGGTATTATTACAAAATCAGGTGGAGTAAATGGACCAAAATATGTTGTATTATTTAATGTGGCTATAACTTTTGTTGGAATTTTACTTGCCTTATTTGTAAATATGAGATATGGAAAAGAAAAAGTGTATGATTATGATGTTTAATATTAGTATAATATAATTGTAAGGATTTTTAATTTTATCCAGTTTGAAAGCTGAGGTGTCACTATGGAAAATATAGAAAAGATAAGAGAAAAAATAGATTTATATGATGATGAGTTTATAAATTTGCTTGAGAAAAGAATGGAATGTATAAAGGATATTATAGATATTAAAAAAGAAAACGGTCTGCCTATTTTACAATCAGAGTATGAAAATAAAAAAGAAGTGGCATTAATTAATAAATTAAAGGGTAATAAATTTGAAAATGAAATTATAGATGTTTTTAGATATATGGTTAAAACAAGTAAGAGGATACAGGCTAAAAATTTATTTTCTTATAATATAATGCTTGTTGGATTTATGGGTGTAGGTAAGAGCACTATATCATCATACTTGAGTCATTTATTAGAGATGGAAAGAGTAGAAACCGATTTATATATAGTAGAGCAACAAGGTATGAGTATTTCTGAAATATTTGAGAAGCTAGGGGAGGAGTATTTTAGAAATCTTGAAAGCCAAACTCTAATAAATTTGCAACAAAAGAAAGGTCTTGTTGTTTCCTGTGGGGGAGGGATTGTACTTCGAGATAAAAATGTAGAATATATGAAAAAAAATGGAAGGGTTGTCTTATTGACAGCAAGCCCAGAAACTATTCTTCAACGTGTTAAACATAGTGATGAAAGACCGATACTTAATAATAATATGAATGTAGAATTTATATCTGACCTAATGAAAAAACGAGAATCAAAATATATGGCATCTGCAGATATTATTATCAATACAGATAATAAGACAATAAAAGAGATTTGTGAAGAGATGATTGTAAAGTTAACTGAATTTGATAGATAAATTTAACATTATAATAGTCTTATATTAAAAAAATTAGCATTTAAACAAATAAGGGTATTATTTACTGCTAGAATATAAGGTATTTACATAATAAATCTTACTAATATTACTAGAATTTCAAATTCTAGTAATATTTTTTTGTGTAGAAATGTAAACTTGTTGAAATAAGTAGTATAATCAATATAAATTACATCATGTAAAGGAGGATAATTTAATGGGCAGTATTTTTAAACAATTGCAAGAAGTTGAGGGTTATGATGGATACAAAGAATCCTTTGAAATGAATTACTTATGTATATATGAAAATATACCTTTAAGAGAACAAGTAGAGCTTGCAAATAATCTAGTAGATGGAATTTTAAGTATGTATAAAAGTGAATCTAATGAAATCTATTTATTGGAGAATAATAATTTTAAACCTCTAATTTGCTATTTTGAAATTTTTATAAAAAAGATAAACACTTTGGTAAAAGAAATGCTGATTGATAAGAAATGGTTATGTAAGCTAACTAAAGAATTAATATATAAAAGTGAAAAGGCTGAGTATGTAAAACTTGGATTAGTTTTAAGTGAGAAATATTTAGAAGTGGAAAATATAAGAGAAGTTGTAGATACATTCTCTAAATCTGGAGAATATGTATTTTATTTGAGTAATACTATTAAGAAACTAGAATTCTACAATACATATTTATTTAATTTATCTAAAAAAGCTACAGGCTCAATAAAAGTATTTGCTATTGTTAACATGGAGATTTTGGATTCTAAAATAAATTCCTATTTGATTGAGGAAGGTTACAAAGATACAAAATATGAACGATTATTGATTAATTATATTGTTTCTATTATTGATTTATATGAATATCTTGAAAGAAGAGATTTAGATAGAGAAAAAATAAATAACTTAGCACATCTGATATGTAACTATCTATTAAGCGTAGAGTTTAAATACATAGGAAATAAAGTCATATTAGTAAATCAATTTTTACCAATTGTAGTGACGTATGGAACTACCTTTAAAAGTTTATATTCAATTTTTTTAATAGCTATAAATGTCTTGAAAGATGAAAATATAGAATGTGATAAAGTCGAATTCGAGAAAGAAATGAATGCTGTCTTACTTAGTAAAAAGTGGAAGGACATATATTTTGAAGCATTAAAAAATGCAAATGGAAAAACAGAAGATATGATAAAAATGTCAGAAATTTATGCTGTAAATCTATCCTTTGATGATTTGTTGCCGTATTTGGATAGAGATATTAGAGATTTTGAAGTATATTGGTATATATCTAAAAAAGGAGAGACGAGTTCTAAATTAAAATTATTAAACTTTTTTGAAAAGAAATTTAACCTAGATGATTTAACTGGGAAAATGGAAGATATAGAAAAAGATAGATTAACACAAGAATATTATGATGATATGTTATTTTTTATTGTAATTAAAGGTAGTAATTCACTATATCCACAAGGGAAAAATATATCTTTAAAAGGTATATTTGGAAATATAAATGAAGTAAGAAAAGAATCTATAAATATTTTAAAAAGATACAGAGAAAAATTATCTCTTGAAGAGTTGAAAATAGTTAAGGAAGCTTACGAAAAAGAAAGAAATATAAGGCTGAAGGATGAACTTAGAAGATTATTATATGAAAGCAATAATTTGAAGAAAGAATTTGTAAATATTGAAAAAATAAAAGTGGATGAACATGGCAAGGATATATACTTAACTTCAGTAGCCGTTGCTGGTTCAAGGTTTAGAAATAGAGAATGTCTTGAAAAAGAATTAGAAAAGAGTAAGATATATTATCTAAATAGAGAGAAAGATAATTTGTATGATGAAAATGCTATTAAAATAGTTGGGGAAACTGGGTATGTAATAGGCTATGTTCCAAGAAAAGATAATTATATTTTAAGTAACTTAATAGATGGAGGCAAGTTATTGTATTGTAGAGTAACTGAATACAATTTATATGAAGATTATATCTATGCAAATGTGTATTTAAGTTATAAGGATGTAATTGAAACAGTTGAAAATTCTCTGAAAATGGTATTAGATAAGAGAAAAGTAAAAGTTATAAACTAATAATCTTATATATTGCTTAAGAATTATATTATAAACAGTAACATTTGATATTATCTAGTTGAAATATAGAAAAATTTAAAATACAATGAATATATAAATAATTTTAATTTGCAATCTGTAAATATGGTTTTAATCTGGGGGAATAAATACATAAGTTTTATAAGTAAAATAAATGAATAGTAAATATTTAAAGAATTTTATATTTATATTGTTTATTAAAAATAGGGGGAGAACTTATGAAGATACAAAAAAAAATATTTATTATTCTTATATTGGTTTCAATAATTCCATCAATAATTATTGCTGGAATTTGTATACACAAGTTTACTAAAAATTCTAATGAATTGATGAAAAATAACATTAAAACAGCTACAATAATACAATCAAAACGTTTAAAGAGTTTTTTTAGTCAAAAAGGGATTACATTAAAAACGACTTCTCAAATTGCTGAAATTCAAGAGTATTTATCCAATGAAAATAAGAAAATTATAGTTGATGGAGTAAAACAAGAAAATATAAATAGTATACTAAAAGATATTAATAATAAAGAAAAATTTTTGCTTAGAATGTCACTTATTAATAAAAATGATGTAGTAGTAGCATCCAGTGATGAAAATATTATTAATAAAAAAGCACTAATGTCAGGTTCAGAATTTAAAGGTTTGCCACAAGATAGTTTAAAGATTTCTAACATAAATAATAAGAAGAGTTTTTATATAAGTAAAAGAAACTTTGTAATAGGGTATCCCATTTGGATTAATAATGAATATCAAGGTTTTGTATCCTTTATTGTAGATACAGACTATATTAAAAATATAATAAATGATATACCTTCTTTTAATACTGGTAAAATGATTGTAATCGACTCTATAGGAAATGTAGTGGCTAATGATGGTAAATATAAATATGAAAATATAATAGATGATGAAAATTTTTTTAAAGAATGGGATTCTAAAAATTTTAAAAATAATCCAGATGGATTTATAAGTTACTCTGAAGACCATATCAAAAATATTGGATATTATTCTGAGGTATCAGATGGATGGTTTATATTAAGTACTGTAGAGGCATCAGAGATAATGAAGCCAATTGACAAGGCAATAATTGCTGTATTACTTTTTATGATTTTAATTATATTTTTTATATGTATAATTTCTGTATATGTAAAAAAACACTTTTTAAATCCTATGGGTAAATTACTTGAGGGGATAGAAAAAATAAAAGATGGGGATATGAGTATAAGATTTAATCTTGATACAAATAACGAGTATGCTAAAATTACTACTGCTTTCAATAGTCTGATTGATACTATGGTCAATAATTCTGAAGAACTAAAAAGAATAAATGATGATTTAAAGGTGCTTACTGCAAATATTCCTGGAGGAGTATATAAATACAGTTGTGATGGAAACTACAGATTTAATTTTGTTAATGAAGGATATCAAAACCTATTAGGATATACAAAAGAAGAGCTTGAATTATTTTTTGAAAACAAGTTGTTAAATGTAATATATGAAGATGACCGTGAAATAGTGAAAGATAAATTAGAAAGGCAACTAAAAAGTGGTAATATACTTGAAGTTGAGTATAGAGTAGTTCATTCAGATGGAGAGATACGCTGGTTATTAGATAAAGGACAAATAGTAAAAGATAAGCATGAACATTCGTGGGTATATTGTGTTGTGATTGATATTACATCAAGTAAGTCGGCACAAGAACGATTAGATGTAAGTGAAGAGTGCTATAGAATTGTTATGGACCAAGAGAATAACATTGTATTTGAGTGGAACTTAAATACAGATACAGTAAATATTTCTGACAAATGGGAAAAGAAATTTGGATACAAACCAGTAAGAAATAATCTAATTGAGAATATGCTAGAAAAGGAAATGATATACAAAGATGATATAGAAAAGTGTATAGAACTTTTTACTAGAGCTATGGATGGTGACAATTCATATAATGAAACAGAACTTAGGTTTAGAAAAGGAAAAAATGAATATATTTGGTGTAAAGTTAGATTATCTAGTATTATTGATAAGTATAATCAATGTACACGTGTTATAGGTGTTGTTGCAGATATAGATAAAGAAAAAAGGAAAAACGATGAATTTAAAAATAAAGCACAGAGAGATTTACTTACAGGATTATATAATAAAATTACAACAGAAGATTTAGTTAGAACTTATTTAGAAAATGAAGGTAAGGAATGTCGTAGTGCATTGTTTATAATAGACATTGATGACTTCAAGGGGATTAATGATAATCTAGGGCATTTATTTGGAGATGCAGTTTTAAATGATATAGCATCTAAATTTGTAAATATTTTTAGAGACAGTGATATTATCGGACGTATAGGAGGAGATGAATTTTTAATTCTTCTAAAAAACTTGAATTCAGAAGAAATACTAAAGCAAAAAGCAGATGAATTAATGAGTTTATTTAGACGTTCATTTACGGGTAAAAATAAAGATTATAAAATTTCTGGAAGTATAGGGATTGCTATTTATCCTCAGCATGGTAAAAATTTTAATGAACTTTTTAGAAGTGCAGACAATTCATTATATGTAGCAAAAGACAAAGGTAAGGATTGCTATTGGATATGTGAAAGTAATAGTCAAACTATGGATAGTGAAATAATAAGAACTAAAAACTTTACTTCTGTATTAGGTGGAGAAGAAGATATTGATGAGGCATATAAAACAAAATCTACATCTAAACAAAATCTTTCTGAGTATATATTTAGAATTTTATATGAATCCAAAGATGTTGATACTGCAGTAAATTTTATCTTGGAGCTGGTTGGTAGGTCATATAATGTAAGTCGTGCATATGTGTTTGAAAATTCGGATGACAATACTTATTGTAGCAATACATTTGAATGGTGTAATGATGGTATTGAACCAGAAATAGAGAATCTCAAAGAAGTGTCATATAGTCTAATTGGAGATTATAAGCAATATTTTAATGAGAGAGGAATTTTTTATTGTAAAGATATATCTACACTTAATGGTGGATTATATGAAATATTGGAAGCACAAGGGATTGTTTCTATGTTGCAGTGTGCAATCTTAGATGAAGGAGAATTCAGTGGATATGTAGGGTTTGATGACTGTAATGGAAATAGATTTTGGACAAAGGATGAAATAGAATCCTTGACCTTTATATCAGAAATATTAAGTGTATTTTTGATTAACAAACATAAACAAGATAAATTAATAAAATCTTATGAGACTACAAAGGTAATTATGGACAATTTGAATTCATGGACTTATGTAATAAATAAAAATACTTATGAACTATTATTCATAAATCAAAAGACATTGAGTATTGCCCCAAATGCAAAGATAAATCAATTGTGTTACAAGGCATTTTGGGGGAGAGATGAGCCATGTGATATTTGTCCAATGAATGGACTTAATGAAGAAAAAAGGTCCTGTACAATTGATATGTATAATGATAATCTTAATGTCTGGAGTAGTGCAAATGCTTCATATATAGAATGGAATGAAGAAAAAGGTGCTTGTCTAATGTGTTGTAATGATATAACTAAGTATAAAGTCAATGAATATAAGGTTTAATATATAATCTTTTCTTGTTGCTATGTAAGAAAAATATATAGCTAAATTATTTTTGAAGCAGATAAAAAACAATTGTTTTGTATATATGATGTATAATCAAAGTTATATATTCATATTTACAAAACAATTGAAATTTGTATTATTTTATAATTTTAAATTTAGAAGGAATTTTAACTTCTGCTTTTTCTTTTATTTTAGAAGCTTGTTCTTTAACCTTATTTAACAATTCAGACTCATTTACAACCAATACATTTCTTTCTTTCATTAGCCATTTACCATCACAAATTGTAGAATCTACATTTTCGCTAGTCATAGAATAAACTATATTTCCAATTGGATTATGCATTGGTAAAGAATGAATTGTATCTGGATTTAGAATAATCATATCTGCTTTTTTTCCTACTTCAAGGCTACCAATTTCTTTTTCCAATAGAGCACATTTTGCTCCATTTATAGTAGCCATTTCTAATACTTCTTCAGCAGGAATGACTGTTGGATTTAAAGTTCTACCTTTATGTATTAATGAAGTTAAGTACATATCCCTCATAAGGTCCATTCTATTATTTGAAGGTGCTCCATCAGTACCAATTGAAACTGGTATTCCTTTTTCTAACATTTCAGGAATTGATGCAAATCCTAGAACTACTTTCATAGCTGCAGCTGGATTATGAGAAACTTTTACATCGTGTAATCTAAATAAATCAATTTCTTTATGAGTAAGCCAAACTGTGTGAGCAGCTAAAAGATTTGGACCTAATATACCTAATTTATCAAGATACTCAACTGTTCCAACTCCATTCTTCTGTTTTACAAATGAAATCTCATCAGCTATTTCAGCAATATGCATATGTATACCTGTATCATACTTGTCAGCTAGTTGTTTAGTCTTAATAAGTAATTCGTCTGTTGTATTAAAAATAGTTCTTAATGCAAACCATATTTTGATTCTCTCATTAGATGTATTATTAAATTTATGGAATAGGTCTAATTGAGTATTGATTTCTTCATCAGTAGTTTTTTGCCATGCTTCAGGAAGTCCATCTCCTGTATCCATAACTGATTTAGCTAAACATGCTCTAAGTCCAGTTTTGTCAACAGCTTCAACCATAGCATCTACATATTGACCACCAGATTCCAAAAATGTAGTAACACCAGATTTTATCAACTCAATACAACATGCAGTGGATGAGATTAATGAATCTTCATAATTAAAGCTACTTTCAAATGGCCAGATTCTTTCTCTAAGCCAAGTTAAAAGTACAACATCGTCTGCAAGACCACGTTCTAATTGTTGAGATAAATGAACGTGTGTATTTACTAATCCTGGCATTAATATTTTTCCTTTAGCATCGTATATCTCAGCATCTTTATCAGCAATATTGCTATCAAATTTGCCAACATTTTTTATAATGTTGTTTTCAATAAGTATACTTCCATTCTCGTATACTTCTCTATCCGCATTCATAGTAATTAGATATGCATTTTTTATAAGTAATTGTGACATAAGTATCCTTCCTTTTTTATATATTTTTGTATCCACATATTATGATAATAAATTTTCTATACAAAGTTAATAGCAAAATCACTTTTATATGTAAAATTGATTTTGCTATTCATAAATTAAAAATAAATAAGATTTTATTTTATATATTTTAAAATATTAACTTAGAACTAAATTTACAACTGCAAGTAAACCTATAACCCAAAGTGTAATACTGATTTTATTAGTTTCTTTAGCTACAACATGCATTATTATGTATGAAATAAATCCAAAGCATAAACCAATACTTATACTATAAGTTAGAGGCATCAATAAAACTGTAACAAAAGCAGGTACTGCTATTTTGCTATCAGCAAAATCAATTTGCTTTATACTTTCGAACATGAACACACCAACCATAACAAGTGCAGGTGCTGCGGCGTAAGTAGGAACTATACCAAGTAATGGTGTAAATATAAGTGTGGCTAAGAATAAAGCTGCTGTTACTACAGAAGCAAGTCCAGTTCTTGCACCTGCTGCTATACCAGAAGCAGATTCTCCAAATGTTGTAACTGTACTAGTTCCTAAGAATGAACCTATTAAAGTAGAAGAAACATCTGCATATAACATTTTTCCTAAATCTTTTATTTCACCATTCTCATCTTCAAGACCCATTTGTTTACAACAAGTAATAAGAAATGCTAATGAATCAAACATATCTATAAACATGAAAGAGAATATAGGTCCAATTAATGAGAATTTCAATGCTCCTATAATATCTAATTTAAAAGCAATTGGTGCTATACTAGGTGGTTTTGAAATTATTGCTGTTGGTAATTCTACAAATCCAAATATAATAGATATTATTGTTGCAACAACTATACTTATTAATATCCCACCTTTAACCTTCTTATATTCTAATATTGCCATTAATATAAGAGCAAAAAGAGCTATTAAAACTGTTGGTGTAAAATCGGCAAGTGAAACTATAGTATCTGGGTTTGCTATTATAACACCCATGTTTTTTAAACCAACAAAAGCAAGGAAAAGACCTATACCTGCTGAAGAAGCTACTGCTAATTCTCTAGGAATAGCGTCTGCAATGGTCTTTCGAAGACCCGTTACTGCGAGTGTAAAGAATACACAGCCAGATAAAAAGACTACTCCAAGACCTGTTTGCCACGGGATTCCTGCTCCTATAACCAAAGAGTATGTGAAAAATGCATTTAATCCCATACCAGGTGCTAGAGCGAATGGCGCATTTCCTAAAAGTGCAAATATTAGTGTACCAATGGCTGTAGCTAATATAGTAACAGTTATAAGTGCGGCTTTATCCATACCAGCTTCAGATAATATTGCTGGATTTACAAAAACTATATATGCCATTGTTAAGAATGTAGTAACTCCACCTATCACTTCTGTTTTAAGGTTAGAGCCACGTTCGCTAAATTTAAACATTTTGTCTAAAAAGCTCAATGATGAATTATTTCCATCTGGTTGTACATTGTTAGTATTTGGTACCATTTTTACCTCCAAAAAACTTTAAGATATAAACAAAAAAATATATATTCATATAGATAGAATAGAATATATATTCAAAGTTGACATTCTATTCATAGAAAACTCATTTAAGGTGAGTTTGTAGAAACTATTAGACCATATTACTAATATTATATGAACATTTTCTATTTGTTTTTCTGTTGTATTATATCGTAATATTGTATTATTTACAATAAATTTAATAAAATTATTCGTTTTTTTGTCGATTTTATAAAAAATTAAGGTTATTTATTATTAGAAATTATTCTTTTTAATAATAAAATATGTATGGATATAATAGGAGCCATGTTCATATGCCTTATACTATTAATGGAAGTTTATTATAGATAAGTTTGTGATATAATTATAAATGTACTGAATACAAGAATATTTCGTAAAAACTTTTTAATATATCAAATATATATATTAAGTTAATATATTAAATAAAATGGTGATAAAAAGAATATAATTTATAGTGGAGGGGAAAATGACTAAAGTTATTAAAGTACAAAAGCCTAAATTTACAGAGGAATTAGAATCTATTGAAAATCTTGAAAATATGCTTGATGATATACTTAACGATGAAAAAATATTTAATAAAATTATAGAAAATGAAATTATAAGTGATTTAGATGCTATAAGAGTTAGTTTTGAGTCTTGTATATTTAGAAATGTATCTTTTGAGAATTGTAATCTAAAAAAGATTGATTTGCTGGATGTAGTATTTGAAAACTGTAATTTATCAAATACATTTTTTGATGAGGGAAGTATATATAGAGTTGAATTTAAAGATAGCAAATTGATAGGAGTTAGATTTGATGATTGTATACTTAAAAACGTTCTGTTCAAAGATGTTTTAGGTAAGTATTCTAACTTTTCATTCTCTAAATTTAAGGTGGTTTCTATTTTGGATTCAAATTTTGAGAATTCTGTATTTCAAGAAGTAAAAAGTGATAATCTGGTATTCGAGTATACAAATCTTAAAAAAGCCAATTTTAATGGAAGTAAACTTTCTGGTGTAGATTTTACTACTAATAATATTGAAGGAATTGAGGTTGGAATAAACGATATTAGAGGAGCTATTTTTGATGTATCACAAGCAATTGATTTAACAAAATTGATGGGAATTATAATAAAATGAAAAAAATATTCATAAAATAAATTGGGAAAACGTTAACAATGTGTGAATTTTTACCAGATTGACATTTTTCTGAAAATAAAGTAAGATTATCTTAATATTCAAAATATTTTCAAAGGGGGTAGTTTGGTGTGAGTAAGCAGATGAGAGATATTTTTGTGGTTGGTTTTGCTTTATTTTCTATGTTCTTTGGCGCAGGAAATCTTATGTTCCCTCCATTTTTAGGAATGGAATCCGGCAAAGACTGGTTAATTCCTCTTATTGGCTTTGTTGTTGCAGATGCTGGTATAGCAATGCTTGTTATTATAGCAACAGCAAGATGTAAGGGAAGCATGGATGATGTACTTAGGAGAGCTGGTAAAGGATTAGCAAGAGTAATGAGTGTAGCAGCTCTAGCATGTTTAGCACTTCTTGTTATACCAAGAACTTGTGCAACAACATATGAGATGGGTATTATACCTATATTTGGAGACCATGGACCAGCAGCTAAAGCGATATTTTCAGTGATTTTCTTTGGATTAACTTTAGCATTTACAATTAGGTCTTCTAAGGTTATAGACATAATAGGTAAGTATTTAACTCCAGCGTTATTATTAGTATTATTTGTTTTAATAGTAAAAGGTATAATTTCACCAGCAGGACCTATGAGTCCAGAACATATGATAGATAGAAATCTATTTGGTGAAGGTATATCACAAGGTTACCAGACAATGGATGCTCTAGGTGCAGCTTCTATGGCAACTATAATGTTAATGTCTATAGTGGGTAAAGGATATACATCAGATAAGGACCAAATTGGAATGACTATTAAAGCTGGTTTTGTAGCTTGTGTATTTTTAGCATTAGTATATGGTGGTCTTACTTATTTAGGTGCAACAGTTTCAACAATATATGATACTAGTGTACCTCAGGCATCTTTATTAGTTGAAATAACTAGTATACTATTGTATGGTCAGGTAGGAAAGATAATTTTAGGTATAATTGTAGCACTTGCCTGTCTTACTACTTCTACAGGTTTAACAGCATCAATATCAACTTATTTTGAAGGAATAAGTAAGGCAACTTACAAACAACTAGTTATAGGCATATGTGTGGCTAGTATGCTTATATCAAATTTAGGTGTTGACTCTATAATAGCTATATCAGTTCCAATCCTACAAACTATATATCCTGTTTTATTAGTAATAGTTATCATGGAGTTGGCTGGTAAAAATATAAAAAATGATAATGCATTTAAAGGTGCAGCATACGTTACATTAGTGGTTAGTGTATTATCTGCTGTAAATGGAATGACAGGAGCTGTTCCATTTATACAAAGCTTACCACTTGCAGGTTTGGGCTTTAACTGGGTAATACCAGCTATATTGGGTGGAATAGTTGGTAACTTCATAAAAAGCAACAAACAAGTAGCATAATAATTTGTAATTAATTTAATTTTATAATATATAATTTTTTTAGTACTATGGGTAGGTTTAATCAAAACCTAATCTACCCATAGTACTTTTTAGATTGAAGTACAATAATGTGTATATAATTTTTTATAATATAATTTTTCTTTGAAGTATGATAAAATTAGTAATAGTGATAAGAAAGTACAAATTTAGGAGGTTTTAACTAATGCTTAGAAAAATAACAGCATTTATGCTATCCATATGTTTAATTATTGGACTTACAGGCTGTAGTTTGATTGCAGGCAAGCAAGATAAAAAGGAAATTATAGATGACTTTAAAGTTGCAGTAGTAACTCAACCATTATCTGAGAACAAAGTACAGTATAATATAGTAGAAAGCTTGGCAAAAGAGTATGAAGAAGAGAATAAAATTGATAAAGACAAAGATGGTAAAGCTAAAGTTAAGCAAACTATAAAGCATGTTGTATTACCAGAAAACTTTACTTCTAATATAGATAACGCTATAAATCAAATAGTAAAATTGGCTGATGATAAAGAAATTCAGGCAATTGTAGTATCTACAAATCAAGCGGGTCTTTTACCAGCTTTACAAAAGGTAAAGGAAAAGCGTTCAGAAATAATAACTATTTCTGCACCTATGGGAGATGACAAGAATCAATTAAGCCAGTATGTTGATGTGAATTTAGGGGCTAATATAGAGGAAAGAGGAAAGTTATTAGCAGAACATTCAAAAGAAATGGGAGCAAAGGCTTTTATTCATTATGCTTCTAAAGATGATTTAAAAGATGCTAATATAGCCAAAAGGCTAGAGAAGATTAAAGAGACTTGTAAAAATATAGGACTACAATTTGTACAAGTGGATACACCAAATATGAATAATGAAGAAGATAAAAATAAGGTTAAGCAGTTTTTAAATGAAGACATTGAAAAACAACTTAAAAAATATGGAAAAGATATAAATGTGTTTGGTGTAAATGAGATTATGGACGAAGTTATATTAACTAAGGCTTTAGAGTTAAAGTATATAGTTGCAGAACAAAGTAATCCATCACCAACACAAACATATCCTGAGGTTATGGGACTAAAGATATCTAAAAAAGATGCTCAAAATTATAATAAAATAAATGATATGATAAGTGAAAAAGCTAAGGCTGCTGGTATGTCAAATAGGCTTGGAGGATATCCTATGCCAATGGATGCTTTTATACCAGCATTAGCAATCCATCTTGCTACTGAAATGGTAAAGGGAGACTTAACACAAGAAGATGTAAGTGCTCAAGATTATTTAGAGGGATTTGTAGAATTAAAATTTGGTATTGGTTCAGAATTTACACCTTTAACAGAGGTACTTTATAATTATCAATTAGTAGTCTTAAATCAATTAATCTATTAATATTAAAAGCTATGTTATTAGTAATAAAATACTAATTTCATAGCTTTTTCTGATAATAAATAAGTTTTATTATTTTATATAAAACTTTATATAAAAATAAAATCTTAGGATTATATAAAACATGATAAAGTAAATATGAATTACTATAGATTTAAATTATATTATTTTCTATTATTTTTGTGCCTTTCTCAGTTAAAGTGGAACCTTTTCTTCCTTTGCCAGAAAATAAGTATCCATTGAGTGTTAAATATTCTAGCATACTTCTTACTTCATATTCTGTGACATTATATTCCATAAATTTCATTAGTTTTGTTCTACCCATAGGTTTTATATATAATGACTTTAAAATAGAAATACATATGTTTTTGTCATATTGACTTAAATCATGAAATATAGAGACATTATTTGATACAGGATGATTATTTAATTTTGAAGATATATTTTGAGGTAAATCATTTATTGTAAGATAATTAGAACCCATGTAAGCCATATATTCAATACAGTTTCTCAATTCTCTAATATTACCCATCCAAGTGTAGGAATTTAGAGTCTCTAAAAGATATTTATCCAGTTTAACATTTTTATAGGGAAGCTCTTTTAAAAATGACTCTAAAAGAAGTGGAATATCTTCTAATCTATTTCTAAGAGGAGGTAAGTCTAAAGTAAACATACTTATTCTATAAAATAAGTCCATCCTAAATTTATTTTCTATAATTAATTTTTCTAAGTCTTTATTTGTGGCAGCTAATATTCTTACATCAATTGGAATGATGCTTGTACCACCAATTTTTCTAATTTCTTTTTCTTGTAAAACTCTCAGAAGTTTAACTTGTAAGTTGTGTGGCATATCTCCTATTTCATCTAAAAATATAGTTCCAGTATGAGCTAATTCAAATAATCCTTTTTTTCCACCTTTTTTAGCACCAGTAAAAGAACCATCTTCATATCCAAATAGTTCACTTTCAAGTAGTTCACTTGGTAATGAAGCACAATTTATAGCTACAAAAGGTTTATTTTTTCTATTTGAATGATTGTGTATTGATTGAATGAAGGCCTCTTTACCTGTACCTGTCTCACCTGTTATTAATATAGGATTATCTGTAAGAGCCATTTTTTTTGCTTTTTCAATACAATCTTTTATAACAGAGCTATTTCCAATAATATTATTAAATTTATATTTAGCTACATAACCTCTTTTAACAGAATCACTTCTTATTTTTTGTTCTAATATCTCGATGTTATTTACATCTTTTAATGTAATTAAACAACCTTCTATATTTTTATAAAGATAAAATGGTTTTTTAGAAAGTATGAATTTTTTATCTATTTCATCGATGTATATAATCATATTGTCTATATTTAAATTTTTCGTAATTTTATGTAAAAAACTCTTTGGTAGATAATCCATTAAAGATGGAGATTTTATGAGTTTTTCATCTAGTTCAAGCATACTAAGTAAAGATTTATTTACAAAAGTAACTTTATTGAAGGTATTAAAAAATATTAAACCATCTCCTATTTCATCAATAGTCATGTAAAGTATTGTTTTTAGCTTAGATATATTATCCAATGATGTATTTAAAAAGTCATGACTGAGTGTTTCCTTAGATAATTTATATAATTTTTCTATAAATTTTTCATTTTTTAATTTTAATACCACTAGTAATGACATATATGTATCTAATGAAATTTTTCTCCATCCTAAGTCAACTATGTTTTTTATGTATTTTGGTATAAATCTAATTTGCCCTGGTGTTATAGCTGTATCCAAATCATATATTTCATCACAATCTGGATAGGTTGGTACAAAATCTATATGATTTATCCCGATTTTATATAGGTAGGTAGCCATTTCAAACGCTGATGTTTTATTAGTGGTCATAAGTAATGATTTTGTACCAGGAGGTAGTTGCATCATTTTTTCATAACCAAGCTTTGAAAGTGCTTTTGTTCCATGAATAATTTCAATATCTTCTTTAAAATGTTTTATTAAAAAATTACTAGTTAAAGGTGATAAAGAAAGTACAACATCTCCTTCTAAATTTTCTTTTATGCCATCGAGTATATTTTGTGTTTCTATGATTATCTCATCTCCAAAAAAGTTTATTAACTCTTCTTTGTAATGATTACTATTCAATTTATCGTATGTTATAAGGATTAATTTCTTTTTATCCATGCTATTTCTCCTAACAAAGTAATATTTATTTTATTTTTTTAAGTACAAGGTAAGTTATATTATACATCAAATAATATGATAAATTTAGAAATTCGATTTAAAAAAGGTTTTTATAGGTTTTTATCCTATAAAAACCTATTTATAAATATTTTTTGATAAATAACTAAGGCATATTTTTATATTAAGAAGTGTATTTTAATAAGTAATAAAAAAATAATGTATTTAAATACTTTAGAAGTTAGTAATTATAAGCAATTTATTATATGGGATAAATTTACAATAAAAAATGGATATAAAACCCTTATCATTAAATTATTGGCACAAATTTTGCTTATTAAAGAGATATACTAATAAATCTTAATTAAACAGGAGGGAGAATTTAAATGAGCAAATTGGAATCAGCAACAGAAAAAGTAGAAGTAAAATGGTATGGGTATGTAGCATTAATTTTGGGTGCATTATTCTTTTCAGGAATATTTAAGGATGCGTCAGGGCCATTAAAAGTATTGGATTTTAATAATGTACTGGGTTCTTTTGGAACATTAGGAACTGTTAATGATGGTGTGGGTACATTAGCTGCAAATTTTAGAGGTGATGGAGGTACTGGTCCTAGAGATGGATGGCTATATGCATTGACACTAATACCATCTGTTATGTTTGCACTTGGAATAGTTAGAGTTATAGACCATTTAGATGGGATGAAGGCAGCTCAGAAGCTTCTTAGTCCACTATTAAAACCGTTATTAGGATTACCTGGATTTGCAGGATTGACTTTGATAGCTAGTTTACAATCTACTGATGCAGCTGCATCTATGACTAAAGAACTTAAAGATGATGGATATATAGACGAGAAACAAAAGGCTG
Source organism: Clostridioides sp. ZZV14-6387 (assembly GCF_020657835.1). NCBI lineage: Bacteria > Bacillati > Bacillota > Clostridia > Peptostreptococcales > Peptostreptococcaceae > Clostridioides > Clostridioides sp. ZZV14-6387. The sequence goes on along the minus strand of NZ_JAGWCW010000030.1, from coordinate 21,394 downwards.
TATTTTGTGCATTTCAATTTTCAGGTGCATCTGCAATCACAAACTTCTTTGCTTCTGGAGCAGCATTATTTCCATTTATCGGAGATGTTCCAATCTTTATACCACTTGCTTTAATATTAATTATGAAATTTGTTGGAGCAAACTTACTTAGACTATATTTAAATAAATTTGACAAGGGGGAAGCTTAATATGAGTGAAGTAGCAAAAAAAGAAGTAAGGGCTAAAAAAGGGAATGTGATAGACGCATTTATTGGAGGAGCTAGAAATGGATTTCAAATAAGCACAAATTCAATGGCTCCAAATGTTATCTTTGGTTTTGCTATAATTTCTATATTTAATTTAACAGGTCTTTTGGATGTGATAGGAACAATATTTACACCTGTAATGAGCATATTTGGACTTCCAGGTGTTGCAGCAACTGCAATAATGACAATATTTATATCAATGGGAGGAGCATCTGGAGTAATAGCAGGTCTATTTACAGCAGGTCAGATAAGCCAAGCACATGTTGCAATTCTTTTACCAATGTTATTGCTTTCAGGTGCTCAGATACAATTTATGGGTAGACTTTTAGGAACTGCTGAATTAAAGACAAAATATTATCCACATATGTTTGTGATAGCAACTTTAAATGGTTGTATTGCAATGCTTATAATGAATTATTTCGTAGTATAGGTAAGTATAATAAAAGTTTAATATAAATATAAGGTTTACATTTTAAGGAGGAGTTATATTATGGAAACTAATAAAGATTATATTGAGTACGTACATAGGGTGTATGATTATTTACATACTATACCAGAAAAAGGGTTTGAAGAATATAAGACATCTGAGTTTGTTTTAAAAGAACTTGAAAAAATGGGTTTTGAAGATATTAATAAAGGCATTGCAGGAACTGGTATTATAGTAACTATAGATTCTAAAAAAGAAGGACCAGTATTTGCTATAAGGGCAGACATGGATGCGTTGGAATTTATAATAGATGGAGAAAAGAAAATGATACATGCTTGTGGGCATGATGGTCACACTTCCATGCTTTTAACAGCTGCAAAACTAATAAGAGAAAGAAATCTAGTAAAGAGAGGTACTTTAAAAATACTTTTTCAACCAGGAGAAGAAAAGCTATATGGTGCATTAAGAGTAATCGATTCTGGCTTATTGGATGATGTAGAAGAAATGGTAGGTATGCATTTAAGACCTGGTCAAGATTGTAGACTTGGAAAGGCAATACCTGCAATGTATCATTGTGCTAGTTGCATAATGGAGTTTACGATTAAAGGTGTTACTTGCCATGGGTCTAAACCACACTTAGGAGTAAATGCAGTAGATGCTGTTTGTTTGGCAGTGAGTGCAATAAATGCAATAAGAGTAAATCCAGCTGTACCAAACTCCATAAAAGTGACAAATATATCAGTTAAAGGAGAAACATATAATAATATACCAGATGAAGCATTTATGGCTTTAGATATAAGAGCAGAAAGTAATGAGATAATAGAAGAATTAAAAGAAAAAGCAATACATGCTGTAAAAACTGCTGCAAATTCTATAAATGCAGAAGCTGTGTTACTTTCAAAGGATGGAGTGCCAGCAGCAGAGTTTGATGAAAGGCTTGTGAAATTGGCTGAAGAAACTATAAAAGATGTATTGGGAGAAGATGCGTCTATAGGTATATTTAAGAATTCTGGTGGAGAGGATTTTCACTACTACACACAAAAACTAAAATGTAAAACTACATATATTGGATTGGGAGCTGATGCTACACCAGGATTTCACAATCCAAATGTGACATTTGATACAAAAGCTTTGGAATATGGAGTTGATATATGGTGTAGATTAGTTGAAAAGAGATTGGGTAATATCTAAACTAATGATTCTACATTTACAAATTTAGAAGTTATAGAAAAGATTGCTTATGTCAGTTGAAATATAATTAATATAAGCAATCTTGTTTTGATATATTGAAACTATTTTTACAACATTGAAAAAAACTATAACGATAAAAATAAGTATATTTTAAATCTATTGGACAAAAAAGTGTTACTATTATAATATGTAGAATTGTAAAATAACACCAAATTACATCCAGTTATATACTCAATAATTATAAAATTTGTATTTTTAGGAGGGGTAAGATGAGTAAATATAATTTTGACCGAGTAATAGATAGAGTAGGGACAGATTGTGTAAAATGGGATTTTAGAACGAATTGTTCACCAAAAGCACAAAAAGATGGTTTACCTTTTTGGATTGCAGATATGGATTTTGAATGTGCAGAGCCAATAATAGAAGCATTACATAAAAAAGTTGACCACAAAATATTTGGATATAGTTCTAATGATAGTGAAGAATACTTTAATGCAGTTTGTAGCTGGTACAAAAGAAGATTTAATTGGGAAATAAATAGAGAAAATATTGTATTTAGTCCAGGAGTTGTACCAGCTATTGCTATTTTAGTAAGAATATTAACTGATTCTAATGAAGGTGTAATAGTTCAAAAACCAGTGTATTACCCATTTGAAGCAAAGATAAAAAGTAATAATAGAGAAGTTGTAAACAATCCTCTGATATATGAGAATGGCACATATAGAATGGATTATGCTGATTTAGAAGAAAAGGCTAAGTGTAGCAATAATAAAGTACTTATACTTTGTAGCCCTCACAATCCAGTTGGTAGAGTATGGAGAGAAGATGAATTAAAAAAAGTTGTAGAAATATGTAAAAAATATGACTTATGGATAATAGCTGATGAAATACATTCTGATTTAATTAGAAAAGGATTTAAACATACTCCTTTACAATCATTATGCCCAGAGTACAAAGATAAAATAGTTACATGTATAGCACCAAGTAAAACGTTTAATCTAGCTGGAATGCAATTATCTAATATAATAGTGAATAACAATGATTTAAAAAAGAAATATCAAGAAGAGGTCACAGCTGTTGGAGTTGGAACTTCACCAAATCCTTTTGCTATTGTAGCTACTATAGCAGCATATAATGAAAGTGAAGATTGGGTTAATGAATTGAATGAATATTTAGATAATAATATAAGATTTATTGATGAATACTTAAAAGAAAATTTACCAAAAGTAAAACTTGTTTATCCAGAAGGAACGTATTTAGCATGGTTAGATTTTACTGCCTATGGATTAAATGAAATAGAACTTGAAGATTTAATGTTTAAGAAAGCTAATGTATTATTTGATGAAGGTCATATATTTGGAAAACAAGGAATAGGATTTGAAAGAATAAATGTAGCATGCCCACAGTCTTTATTAAAAGAATGTATGGATAGATTAAAGGCTACATTTGAAAATTTATAAGTATAGGTAAAAATTTATAGGATGCATAGAAATAAAAAATATTAAACTTGACAAATTTTAACTAATCACTTATCATACTATTATGAATAAATAGAAAACATAAGAGAGTTAAATTTTATTAGATTAAATTCTTAAAGACTTTGAAAGGAAGAGTAGTTATAGAATGTAGTTAAAGCGAGTTGGTGATGGTGTGAGACCAATATGAAGTCTATAATGAAGAACATCCTGGAGTTGCTAACCGAAATTTTAAAATAGTAGGCTTAGTCGGAACCAAACCGTTATCATATTGGGATGTATCGAGTAATATCTGTACATTATGAGCTGGGTTTAAATTTATTTTAAACTAATCAGGGTGGTACCGCGGAAAGACAACCTTTCGTCCCTTTTATATAGGGATGAAAGGTTTTTTTAATGGAAAAATATATAAATATAGGGAGTGAATAATATGAGTACAATAATACCAAAGGATTATAAAAGTAGTTTGAATGTAATTGATACACAAGTAGCTATAAAAAAATTAAAAGATTTTTTTGAAATGAGATTGAGTAATGAACTAAATCTAATAAGAGTTTCTTCTCCATTATTTGTATTGCCTGAAACTGGTGCAAATGATAATTTAAATGGAGAAAAGGCTGTAAGTTTTGATATACCATTTATGAATAAAAATGCAGAAATTGTTCAATCACTTGCAAAATGGAAGAGATTAGCCCTTAAAAAATATGGTTTTGAAGTTGGCAGTGGTTTATATACAGATATGAATGCGATAAGAAAAAATGAAGAATTAGATAACATACATTCTCTTTATGTAGACCAATGGGATTGGGAATTGGTAATAGATAAAAGTAGTAGAAATGAAAATACTTTAAAAGATGTTGTAGAAAGACTATATGGAGTATTTAAGGATACAGAGATATTTGTATGTAGCATGTATGAAGGCATAAAAGAAATCTTACCAGAAGAAATAACTTTTATAACATCACAAGAGTTAGAAGATATGTATCCAGAATTATCTCCAAAGGAAAGAGAAGATAAAATTGTAAAAGATAAGAAAGCTGTATTTATAACTCAAATAGGAAAGACACTAACATCAGGAGAAAAACATGATGGAAGAAGCCCTGATTATGATGATTGGGAATTAAATGGAGATATACTATTTTATAACCCTGTTTTAGATTCTGCATTAGAGCTATCTTCAATGGGAATTAGAGTTGATGAAGAATCTCTTGATAGACAACTTAAACTTGCTGGATGTGAAGATAGAAAAGAGTTTGATTATCATAAGATGCTTTTAAATGGTGAACTTCCATATACAATTGGTGGAGGTATTGGTCAGTCAAGAATATGTATGTATTTCTTACAAAAGGCTCATATAGGAGAAGTACAGGTTGGAGTATGGCCACAAGATATGATTAAAAATTGTAGTAGTGCAGGAATTGAATTGTTATAATTTGAATATATACTAGTTGATAAAATTTATATATAATATACTCATCAAATTAATTATATCGGTTATAATGTAGAATAACCTATAATTATAAGAGGTGATAAATATGGAATTTCTAAAAAGAATGGTTAATATAATTTTAGATTTTTTTAAAAAAATTTTAGTGAGATTTAAAAATGCTAAATTTGGTTTGCTTTTTATATTTGATTTACTTAAATTACCTGATTTTATGACGGATAAAAGAATCAATATAGTCTATAAAGTAAAAGTAGTTTCCGTTTTAATTTTTACTATATCTTACTTTGTATCTGGAGTTGATATAATTCCTGAGATGCTTACTGGAGCATTTGGATTTATAGATGATATTATAGTATTAATTTGGAGCATAGGTATTGTGAATGAAGAAATTAATAGATATAGAAATATAACAAAAAAAGATAAACATTCAAATATAATTGAAAATGTAGAATTTTCTATAAAAGATGAAGAAGAATAACAATTTATATATGTTATTCTTTTTTTTATTAACAAAAAATGGCTAAATTGTTGACGGAGAGGTAAAACTCTATTATCATAATAAGTGGATATCCAATATTTAACTAAGTATTCAATGTACAAGAATGCTTAATTTAAAAAATTATGGAGGGTAAAATATTATGAAGAAGAAAATAGGTTTAGTGCCCAAGCTAATCATCGGTATCATAGTCGGTATTTTAATCGGAAGTTATGCACCAGAAATAATAGTACAAATACTAGTAACAGTTAGTACATTATTCTCAGCATTCTTAAAGTTTGTAATACCATTTATAATTATAGGGTTTGTAACAGCAGGTATAGCAGATTTAGCAACAGGTGCAGGAAAATTATTAGGAATAACTACAGCAATAGCGTATGGCTCTACTCTAATAGCGGGATTATTATCATTTGCAGTATCTACGTTAATTTTCCCAAATTTTATTGATGCAAGCGTAGCAAGTCAAATTGGAGACCCAGAGGCAGGAATGTTAGCTCCAATCTTCACAATTCCATTGGAGCCTATGGTAGATGTAACAGCAGCAATTGTGTTTGCATTTGTAATGGGGCTTGGAATATCAGCTTTAAGAAATCATGGAAAAGGAGAAGTTTTATTTAAATTCTTCCAAGAGTTCCAAGAAATTGTAACGAAAACGTTGTCAACAGTAATTATACCTTTATTACCTTTATACATAGCAGGAACTTTTGCGAATATAACTATAGCAGGGGAAGTATGGACAATATTAGGGGTATTCTGGAAAGTTTATTTAGTGGTAATACCTTTACATTTTGTATATATGGCATGCCAATTTACAGCATCAGGAATGTTTTCAGGGAAAAATCCAGTAAGAATGTTAAAAAATCAAGTACCTGGATATTTAACAGCTATAGGTACTCAATCTTCAGCAGCAACTATACCAGTTAATGTTGGTTGTGCAGAAAAAAATGGAGTAAGTAAGCAAATCAGAGAATTTGTTGTGCCTCTTTGTGCAACAATACATTTATCAGGTAGTATGATATCAATAACAGGGTTTACAACAGCAGTTTTAATGATGAATGGTATGCCACATGGAATAGGTGTATTATTCCCTTATATTGCAATGTTAGGTATAGCAATGGTTGCAGCACCAGGGGCACCAGGTGGGGCTATAATGAGTGCACTTCCTTTCTTACCAATGGTTGGAATACCATCAGATGGAGGTCTTGCAAGTTTAATGATAGCTTTATACTTAACTCAAGACAGTTTTGGTACAGCATGTAATGTATCAGGAGATAATGCAATAGCAGCAGTTGTAGATAAAATAAATGATGGAATGAGTAAAAAAGGAAACAAAGAAGAACAAAGTGCTTAGTTTGTTAATAAACAAAAATGAGTTATCTCAAATAGAGATAACTCATTTTTTATACTTATAAAGTTACACAATAAAGTGATTTTTCTATTCAAAAATTGCTTTAAGAGATGATATTAATAATTTATTTTCATTAGGTTTTAGTATACATACCCTGAAGAAATATTCATCTAGCCCATCAAATGAATAACAATCTCTTATTATTATTTTTTGTGGAATTAGTTTATCACGAAGAGCTTTAGCAGTAAATTCCTTTGTTTTAATTTTACATAATATAAAATTACCTTTAGTATCATATACGTTTAAGTTCTTTATGTTTTTAAGTTCCTTAAGTAAATAATCTCTTTCAGTATTCATTAAAGAAATAGTACTTGATATAAAATTCAAATCACTAAACATGATTTCTCCCATTTTTGAAGCGATTATATTTATATTCCATAAATCTAGGTTTTTATTTATTTCATTTTTAACCTTAATGTCAGATATAAGACCGTATCCAAGTCTTATACCAGGTGTTGAAAAAAACTTTGATGTGCCCCTTATAACAAATAAATTAAAATAATCATCAACTAACTGAGTACAAGAATATATGTCTGTATCAGTAAATTCTATATAAGTCTCATCAATCATTAAAAAAGAGTCTGTGTTTTTTAAAATTTCTCTTACTTGTATTTTAGTAAATGCAAATCCAGTAGGATTGCTAGGGTTGCAGATGATAACCAAATCATAATTTTTAGCGTTAATAGTTTCTATAAGATTTTCTAAATTTATGTTAAAATTATCTTCTTCTTTGGCGAAGTATTTATCTATAGAACAATTAACTTTAGATAGCTCTTTTTCATACTCTGAATATGCAGGGGAAAGTAAAAGAGCTTGTTTAGGGTTGATTGTATGTATGAATGATGAGATTAATTCTGTAGCTCCACTGCCAAGGACTATATTATCTATAGAACATTTGCAGTAACTTGATATAGAAGTTTTTAAGTCTATGTAATCAGGGTCAGGATACATAGATACCATATCTATATTGTTTACAATGTATTGTTTGGCTAAACTTGATGTACCAAAAGGATTTATATTTGAACTAAAATCCATAAATTCTTCTTTTGAAAAGCCATACTTACTAGATAAACTATATAAATTAGCTCCATGATTTGTGCTCATAAAAGTACCTCCAAAAATAAAATTATATAATTGATAAAAATAACTGATTAATACATGTACATATAGATTATAATACAAAGGAATGTTTATTCCAAATTTTTAAGATAAAAAGCAAAAAAGTATGGATAAGCTGTTACTTTACGTTTAAAAATGATGAAAAATATTTTAATTGATATTTTGGTATGCTATAATATATAGGTTAATAGATGGAAAGCGGGAGGGTACAAGATGTACAAAATTACAGGAAAAATGTTGACAGAAGAACAAATAAAAGAAAAAGTTTATGAATTAGGAAAAAAAATAGAAGAAGATTTTAAAGGTGAAGATTTACTAGTAGTAGGTATCCTTAAAGGAGCTAGTGTATTTGTTTCAGATTTAATAAGATGTATAGACTTAGATGTAAATATAGATTTTATGAGCGTTACAAGCTATGGTAGTTCAACAGAATCTTCTGGAACAGTTAAAATATTAAAAGATTTAGATGTAGACATTGAAGGAAAAAATGTATTAATTGTGGAGGATATAATAGACTCTGGATTGACATTAAGTAACCTAGTCGCAGCTTTGAAGACTAGAAGCCCAAAATGCCTAAAGCTATGTACTTTACTTGATAAACCTCAAAGAAGAAAAGCTAATATACCTGTAGACTATGTGGGATTTGTTATTGAAGATAAATTTATTGTTGGATATGGAATAGATTATGCTGAGAAGTATAGAAATTTACCTTATATAGGTATAGTTGAGGATGTAGAATAAGACTTAAATGTGAATTAAAAGCACTAATCTCTAAGGGATTTAGTGCTTTTTAATTAAGTATATAAAATATTAGTAAAGGAGACCTCTATATGGATATTCAATTAAGTATATTATTATTTTTCCAAAATTTAAGAAATCCAATTTTGAACTTTATATTTCTTGTATTCACAATAAGTACAGAAGCACCACTATTAATATTAATTACAACAATCATTTACTGGTGTATAAATAAAAAATGTGGGCAGAAAATATTGTTTGCTATAATTGGAAATTTTGTTGTGAATTTAGGAATCAAAGAATTTGTAAAAGCTCCTAGACCAATAGGAATAAAAGGTCTTGAGTCACTGAGAGTTTCTACTGCTGGTGGTTACTCTTTTCCAAGTGCTCATACTCAAACTGCAACTACATTTTGGGTTAGTATTATGACTATATTTAAAAAGAGATACATTCATTTAATAGGTGCATTAATGGTATTAGGTGTTGGTTTATCTAGACTATATTTGGCAGTTCATTGGCCTATAGATGTAATAGCTGGGTGGACCTTAGGTATATTTTTTACAGTTATATTTGTAAAAATATTTGACTATATTGACGATAGTAAAAATTATATTTTTCTTGTGGTTTTACTTATACCATTTGTTATAATAGCTATATTTTTAAATAGCCCTGACTATTTTGAAAAATTTGGTATCATAGTAGGGTTTATATTTGGATATATAGTTGAAGATAAATTTGTTAGATTTAATACAGACAATAATAACAAAAAAATTAATTTTAGTAGTAAAAATAAAAATAGTAAAAATATAATATTTTCAAGAATATGTAGGTTTTTGGTTGGGATAGTAACAATAGGCATGTTATATATGGGGATTAAAGTATTTATTTCAATGTTAATTGTTACTTTAAATCTAAGTGATTCTAATATGAGTATAATTTTTATGAACTTTATTAAGAATACTGTAGTTGTTTTTTATGGTGTGGCAGGAGCTCCTGCATTATTTAAACTTTTGAAGCTAAATTAAGCTAAACTACTTTATTAATAGTTTAACTTAAAAAATTAAGGGAAGAAAAGAGTGATTATTTGAAGAAGGTAGTAGTAATAGGTGGCGGACCAGCAGGGATGATAGCAGCATCAACTGCATGTGAAAGAGGATTTGATGTAACATTGATTGAGAAAAATCATAAATTAGGTAAAAAACTTGCAATAACAGGAAAAGGTAGATGTAATATAACTAATGCTTGTGATATAGAAGAATTAATAGAAAATGTTCCTACAAATGGAAAATTTTTATATAGTGCTTTTTATACTTTTACAAATGATGATGTAATAAGCATGTTTAATAACCTTGGTGTAAAAACTAAAACAGAAAGAGGAAAAAGAGTATTCCCAGAAAGTGATAAAGCATTTGATGTTGTAAAGGCTCTTGAAAAACAACTCAAAAACAAAAAAGTAGATATATTATTAAATTCGAAAGTAGAAAAAATAATATCTAAAAATAATAAAATTGAAAAAGTAGTTTTATCCAATAAAAAAGAAATTAAGTGTGACTCGGTTATAGTAGCAACTGGAGGATTAAGTTATCCACTTACTGGTTCTACTGGTGATGGATATAAATTTGCTGCTTCACAAGGTCACACCATTGTAGATACAAAACCATCTTTAATTGGTATTGAAGTGCAAGAAGGCTTTATAAAAGATTTGGAAAAGTTATCATTAAGAAATGTTGAGATAAAAGTATTTAATAGCAAACAAAAGAAAGTTTACAGTGATTTTGGAGAACTTGAATTTACTAAGTTTGGCTTAGATGGACCTATAATTAAGTCTGCAAGTTGTAGAATGAAAGATACAACTAAAGAAAATTACACTATATTCTTAGATTTAAAACCAGCACTAGATGAAGAAAAGTTGGATAAAAGAGTTCAAAAAGATTTTGCAAAGTATACAAATAAAAAATTTGAAAAAGCATTGGATGATTTACTTCCAAAAAAACTTATACCTATAATAATAGATTTGAGTGAGATTAATCCAGATACAGTTGTTCACCAAATTTCTAGAGAACAGAGAAAACACTTAGTGCATTTACTAAAGAATTTAAAGTTTACTGTAAAAAGATACAGACCTATTGATGAAGCTATAATAACTTCTGGTGGTGTAAAAGTAAATGAGATAAATGCAAGTACAATGGAGTCAAAACTAATAGAAGGTCTATTTTTTGCTGGAGAGATAATAGATATAGATGCATATACAGGAGGATTCAATTTGCAAATAGCTTTTTCTACTGGATATTTGGCAGGTTTTAATTGCTAAAAATTACCTGAATTAAAAATGTTTAAAATCACATAATATTATCAGCAACACAAAATAAATTAAACAGAAGGAAGGTAATCAACATGGCAAGTAACAATAACAACAACAGAACAGTAGTACCAGGAGCAAAAGAGGCTTTAAACCAAATGAAATTAGAAATAGCTAACGAACTTGGTATGAGTAATTATCAACAAGTTGATAAAGGAAACCTTACTGCAAGAGAAAATGGTTATGTAGGTGGATACATGACTAAAAAATTAGTTGAAATGGCTGAACAACAAATGGCTGGAAAAAGCAACAGATAGTTAATAAATAATTATTTATAACTATTAGGCTATTAGTTTAGCTAAAGCTATCTCAAATATAGAAAGTAATTTCTAAATTGAGATAGCTTTTTTTTATTAAATTTTACACAGGTGCATTTTTATGTAATAAATTTTAGGAATTTGGATAAAATAATACAAACGAATATGTTACATAAGGAGTGATGTAAAATGAGTAGTGTAAATTTTGAGGATTTAAAAAACAAATTTATTAATAGTGATTTAGATGAAAAAATAAGAATATACACAACAACAGAAGGTTTATCAGTAGAACAATTTAAAGAGCTATTAAAATATTATCCAATACAACATTTATCTAAATTAGAAAAAGCTCTTGGATAATAATCTTTAATTAAAAAATTAAAAAGGCAATTTATTTAATATTAAAATAATTCTTATTAAATAAATTGCCTTTTTATAATAGCTTTATATTATCATACTTTTGATATATAATTATAGATTCTCTCATTTCCAAGCTCAATAGACCCAGTATTAATTAGAGTAACGATTCCTTCTATATCTTTAGGAGTTAAGTATTTATATGGAATCAATAAATTATAACCTGTATCATTTAGTAAGTTTTTTAATTGGATTATTTGAGAGATATTGAAACACTTTACAGTCTTAGTAGATTTTTTTCTAGAGTTAGATAAATTTTCATTTTGTATTTTTATCAAAGTTTCTATATAGTCTATATAAGATAACTTAAAGTCGTATTCCTTAATTATTTTTTCATCAAGTATACTACTAATGAAACCTTGAGATAATATATTATCTGCAAATTTATCTGCCGTTAATTTACCAGATGTTATACCTTTTTGGTATTTTCTAAGTATTTTTTTAGTGTAGCAGTATATTTTATTTCTTGTTTCTAAATCAAGTTGTTCTATTTGCACACAACCACTTCCTTTTAATTGTAAAAATATTTATTTTTAGAAATCTATACTTAGTCTATAAAGTTTAACTAACTTATTTACAATAAATACTAAATTATAAAATATTTGTTATTTTTTATTATTACCAAGTATAAAAAATATTATAATTGTAAAACTTACAAATATATGTAAAATATTTAGGAGTGATGAAAATGTTAAATGGGATAATAAAGCTTTTTTATTCTGAAATTGTAAAAACAAAGATTAATAATTTAGATTCAAGTGGATATTCTTTAAGAGATGAATGTAAAGAAATCAGAAATATAACTTTAAAAATAGACAGTGTATTTTTTAAACTTTTAAAGTTAGTTTTTGGTTCAATATTACTTATGGTAGCTTTTAATTTAAACTTGATTTTGGGCATGGGTGTATTTTTAGTAGGTGTAGTTTATATTTTATATAAAAGAAATATGGAAGAACAAGTAAAAGAGCATATAAATAATGTAAAGAACAATATAGACATATCTAAAATTACTTTTATGGATGAAAAAGGAAGAACAGGTCTAAATGCATTAATTACATTGCTTCTTATAGGGTTATTGACAGGATTTAACTGGATATTAGTTGCTAGTTTTGTCGTTGTTTTTGTTTTTACTATGAAGAATGTATGTTAAAATACTAATAAATAGTTTAATATATAGGGGGAGAAATTGAGTATGACTAATGGCAGTTATAAAATGAAGAATTTAGTGGAGATATCCGCTATGGTGACGGAATCTACGGATTTTTTTAATATAAAAGATGACATAATAGAAAAGATGTTAGAGGTTGTTCACCCTACAAAGGCATGTGTAAATCTATTCTATAAAAATGATTCTAAACATGCCTACTTAGTATGTTCACAAACCTTAGAATATGTACCTCAAATTTTTCCAATTAATAGTCTTAAAGGTGCAAAAATTGATTTTGACACATATCCAGAATATATACATGAAGCTGTAAATGAAAAGAAGATAATATATGTAAAAAATGTATTTGAAGATTCTAGAGCTGAAGGTGAACGAGATTTAGCAAAATCTGAAGGTTATATTGGGAGAATAGTTTTTCCTTTTATAATAAACAATTTAGTTGTTGGATTTATGACTTGTTTTTTAAAAGAGGAGGATTATTTAACAGAACAAGATATAGACTTTATATCTTCTGTTGCATCACTTCTGAGTTTATCAATAGAAATAACTAATAAAAATAATAATGTACAAATTTTAATTGACAAGTTAAGAGGTTCGATAAGTGCTATAAATGAAGCCACTAAAAAATTATACCTTAATAAGAGTATAGATGGATTTTTAGAAAATTTAAGTAAACAAGCTTGCAACATTACTAATAGTAAAGAAGCTTTAATAATTATAACTGGCCATGATAATAAGGATAAAATATTTAGCTGTTATAATACTGAGCAAAAAAAGAAAACTAATTTATACCCTATGCTTGACACATTTTTGAAGAAAGAGTCATTAGGAGGATATCTAAATAACTTAAAACCATGTTCAAAAAAAGGAATAAACTTGGAAAGTTATATATATTATAAACTTCAGGATAAGAATGAGACTATAGGATGTATAGTTTGTGCAAATAGCAAAAACTATACTAGTGATGATTTAAATATTCTTAGTATATTATCCAAACAAGTTTCTGTTGGGATGCAATTATATGAGCATAATGAAAAAGAAGTAAAACATAAGGTTCTTGAAAATGAGTTGAATATATTAAATAAACAGCAACAACTTATTATGGACAAAGGAAAAATGGATTGTAATGAAGATAAAGAACTGTATTTTTATCATAAACCAGCGAGAGTAGTAGGAGGAGATTTTTATTATGCCACAAAAGTAGATGATGAACATATAGTCTATATTGTTGCTGATGTAATGGGACATGGAATGGTATCAAATTATGTTGTTGCGATGATAAAAGGTGCTTTTAAAGTCTTATGTAATCAATATAATACACCAAGAGAAATAATGACACATTTAAATAGCATGTTATATGATGAGTTTGATAAAATGGGTGTATTTACAACGTGTTTGATAGGTATTATAGATACTAAAGAAAATATTATTACAATATCTAATGCTGGTCACTATAGCCCTGTATTCGTGAAGAAGAATGGGACAATAGAAAATAATTTGAATTGTAAAAAGGGGATACCTATTGGAATAATGGAAGATGCTACCTATGAAAATAATACTCTTTCAATGGAAAATTATGCAATGGTATGTATGTATACTGACGGAATTTTAGAGATAAAAAATACGTCAAAAGAAGAATATGGTATAAATAGATTAGAAAACTTTCTAAAAGAAAACTTTAGATTAAATCAGCAGTTAATAGTAGAAAATTTAAAATTAGATTTAAAGAATTTCTCATCAAAAGATAATTATGATGATGATATTTTAATAGTTATGTTAAAGGATAGGTAGATTGATTATGGATTTAAATGATAAAAAAGAACTTAAAAGTCCAGAGATTATTATAATAAATGGAAGCCCAAGAAATAATAAAAATTGCAGTTTTATAGCAAATGAAGTGAAGGTTAAGTTAGAAGAGAGTGGATTGAGTAGCAAAATATTTAATATATATGATATGGATATTGAATATTGTACAGCATGTGGATTTTGTGAGAAAACAGGTTTTTGTAAGTTTAATGATGACATGAAACCATTATATAAAATGTTTGATGAGTCAAAAGGAACTATAGTCATAAGCCCTGTGCATTTTGATTCAATCTCAGCTAAATTAAAAACTGTTGTTGATAGAACTCAAGCTATATATGCAAGTAAATATGTGTTAAAGAAGCCTTCAATTGATAGGAATAAGAAGCGTGTTGGTATGTATATTGCAATAGGAGGTAGTAAATCCTATGATTCACAATTTAAAGGTGGACAGATTGTCATGGATTTTTTCTTTAAGAGTATAAATACTAAACTTTTACACAATATATATTTAAATAATACAGACAATATACCCTATATGGATAATCAAGAATTTAAAGATATAATATATAAAAATTTAAAGATATATATTGATTTAATATAATTTGATTTTGTAGGTAATATTATGTATAATTGTATTGCAATAATTTAAAATAATTAAAAGGAGGGAATTTCAATGAAATTACCAATAGCATTATCTAATAAACATGTTCATTTAAGTCAAGCTGATATAGACGTATTATTTGGGGCAGGTCATGAATTAACTAAATTTAAACCATTATCTCAACCAGGACAATATGCCTGTGAAGAAAAAGTAGATTTAGTAGGCCCAAAAGGAACTTTAAAAGGAGTTAGAGTATTAGGACCAGCTAGAGCTCATACTCAAGTTGAAATATCTTTAGCAGATGGTTTCCCATTAGGAGTAAAAGCACCAATAAAAGAATCTGGTGATATAGCTGGAACTCCAGGTGTTAAATTAGTAGGACCTGCTGGAGAAGTAGAAATGAAAGAAGGAGTTATAGTTGCTTCTAGACATATACATATGAGCAATGAAGACGCTGCTAAATTTGGTGTAGCTGATAAGCAAATAGTAAAAGTTAAAACTTCTGGACCAAGAGCATTAGTATTTGAAAATGTATTAGTAAGAGCTAGTGATAGCTTCAATCTAGAAATGCATGTTGATATGGAAGAAGGAAATGCAGCTGGTGTTAAAAATGGAGAGTTAGTAGAATTAATAGTTGACTAATATTATAAATGAAGTTTATGCTAGTGGATGTTCTATTTGCTAGCATATTTTTTTAAATGTAATAAATTTCTATCTGATAAGTTTAATCTATTAGATTAATTTATAAAATAAAGGGGTATTATGAAAAATATAATAAAAACTTACAAAAATATGATGTAATATGGTAAAATTATATATATAAAAATTTACATATAATAAAGATAAATATTTTGACTTTGTACTAATATATACAAATAGATGAAAAAGTTTGAAAAATCTAACTTAATTTATTATATATTGTATACAAAATTATGAAAAAAACTTAACATATTTAATTTAAAAAAAAATCTACTTAAATATGTAATTAATTTACAATTTTCAAAGGAATTTTATCTAATCTGTAGTATTATATTAGAAGATAGAGTATTTGCGCGACTATATGTGTGTTTATATTTTTGTTGTGTAAATTATATGTAAATATAAAAAATAGACTTGTTATAAACAAGTACAATTGTAGCTATCAAGGAGGATACATATTATGGCTAAGTTTATGAAAACACTTGATGGAAATACAGCTGCAGCTCACGTTGCCTATGCGTTTACAGATGTAGCAGCTATATATCCAATCACACCATCTTCAACTATGGCTGAAGTAGTTGATGAGTGGGCATCACAAGGAAGAAAAAATGTATTTGGACAAGAAGTTAATGTTGTTGAAATGCAGTCAGAAGCAGGAGCAGCAGGAGCATTCCATGGTTCTTTACAAGGAGGAGCTTTAACTTCTACTTTTACAGCATCTCAAGGTTTATTATTAATGATACCAAACATGTATAAAGTTGCAGGTGAGTTATTACCAGGAGTATTCCATGTAAGTGCTCGTGCTTTAGCATCTCAAGCTTTATCAATATTTGGGGATCATCAAGACGTTATGGCTGCTAGACAAACTGGATGTGTATTATTAGCTTCTGGTTCAGTTCAAGAAGTAGCTGATATAGCACCAGTTGCACATTTAGCTGCAATAGAAGGTAGATTACCATTTATACATTTCTTTGATGGATTCAGAACTTCACATGAAATCCAAAAAGTTGAATTATTAGAAAACGAAGATTACGCAAGTTTATTAAATTTTGAAGCAGTTCAAGCATTTAGAGATAATGCATTATCTCCAAATCATCCAGTTACTCGTGGTACTGCTCAAAATCCAGATATATATTTCCAAACTAGAGAAGCTTCTAACAAATACTATCAAAATATAGTAGGTATAGTTGAAAAATACATGGAAAAAATGAGTAATTTAACAGGTAGAAAACATAGTTTATTTGATTATTATGGAGCAGAAGATGCTAAGTATGTATTAATAGCTATGGGTTCTGTAACAGAGACAATAGAAGAAACTATAGATTACTTAAATGCTAAAGGAGAAAAATATGGTTTAGTTAAAGTTCATTTATATAGACCATTCTCAATGAAACATTTCTTAGATGCTATGCCATCTACTGTTGAAAGAATATGTGTACTTGATAGAACTAAAGAGCCAGGTGCAACTGGTGAACCATTATACTTAGATGTACGTGATGTATTCTATGGAAAAGAAAATGCTCCTATGATAATAGGTGGAAGATATGGATTAGGTTCAAAAGACACTACTCCTTCAGATATAAAAACTGTTTTTGATAACTTAGTTTCAGAACAACCTAAGAATGGATTTACAGTAGGTATAGTTGATGATGTAACTAATACTTCTTTAGCTCCTGCTGAGCCAATTAAAATAGCTTCTAAAGGAACTATAAGATGTAAGTTCTGGGGATTAGGTTCTGATGGTACTGTTGGAGCTAATAAACAAGCTATAAAAATAATCGGTGACCACACTGAAAAATATGCTCAAGCTTACTTTGATTATGACTCTAAAAAATCTGGTGGTATAACTATGTCTCACTTAAGATTTGGTGATACTCCAATAAGAGCAACTTATTTAATAGATGAAGCTGACTATATTGCCTGTCATAAACAATCATATGTTTATCAATATGATTTATTAAAAGGTCTTAAAAAAGGTGGTACATTTGTACTTAACACTATATGGGACCAAGCTGGAATTGAAGAAAACTTACCAGCTCATATGAAACAATATATAGCTAAAAATGATATAAAATTCTATACAGTTAATGCTGTTAAACTAGGACAAGAAATAGGTCTTGGAAATAGAATAAACATGATAATGCAATCTGCATTCTTTAAATTAGCTGAAATAATACCAGAAGAAGATGCTGTTAAATACTTAAAAGATTCTATAGTTAAAGCTTATGGTAAAAAAGGTGAAAAAATAGTTAACATGAACTATGCTGCTGTTGATGCAGGAATAAATGCTTTAGTTAAAGTTGAAGTTCCAGCTGCTTGGACAAATGCTGTTGATGCAGATAAAGAAGAAGTAAAAGAGCCAGAATTTATAAGAAATATATTAAGACCAATGACTGCACAAGAAGGAAATAACTTACCAGTAAGTACATTCAATGGTATAGAAGATGGAACATTCCCTTGTGGTACTTCAGCTTACGAAAAACGTGGTATAGCTGTTGATGTTCCTGAATGGATAACAGATAACTGTATCCAATGTAACCAATGTTCTTTTATATGTCCTCATGCATGTATAAGACCAGTATTAGTTACTGAAGAAGAATTAGCTAATGCTCCAAAAGGATTTGAAACTAAAAAAGCATTAGGTAAAGGATTAGAAGGATTAAAATATAGAATTCAAGTTAGTCCACTTGACTGTACAGGATGTGGAAACTGTGCTGACATATGTCCAGCTAAAGAAAAAGCTTTAGTTATGAAGCCAATAGATACTCAACTTGATACAGAGTTAGATAATTGGGCATTTGCAGTAAATCCTGATGAAGTAGCTCCAAAAGTAGATGTTATGCCTGCAAATACTGTTAAAGGAAGTCAATTTAGACAACCATTAATGGAATTCTCAGGAGCATGTGCTGGATGTGGAGAAACTGCTTACATCAAATTAGTTACACAATTATATGGAGATAGAATGATGATAGCTAATGCTACTGGATGTTCTTCTATATGGGGAGCTTCTGCACCATCAACTCCTTATACTTGTAACCATGAAGGTAAAGGTCCATCTTGGGCAAACTCTTTATTTGAAGACAATGCTGAATACGGATTTGGTATGTACACAGCTGTTAAACAAATAAGAGGAAAAATAGTAGATGCTATGACAGAATTAGTTTCTATGGATATCTGTGAAGATGCTAAAGCAGTATTTACAGAATGGTTAGATTCTAGAAATGATGGAGAAGCTTCTAAAGTGGCAAGTGCTAAAGTTGTTGAATTATTAGCAAAACCATCTTGTGATTGTACAGATGCAAAAGCTAAAGAATTAGTAAAAGCTATAGAAGATAGAAAAGATTATCTAGTTAAGAGATCTCAATGGATACTAGGTGGAGATGGTTGGGCATATGACATCGGTTATGGTGGATTAGACCATGTTCTTGCATCTGGTGAAAATGTAAATGTACTTGTATTTGATACAGAAGTATATTCAAATACAGGAGGTCAAGCTTCTAAAGCTACTCCAGCTGCTGCTATGGCTAAGTTTGCTGCAGCAGGTAAGCAATCTAGAAAGAAAGATTTAGGAATGATGGCTATGACTTATGGAAACGTATATGTAGCTCAAGTTGCTATGGGTGCTGATAAAAACCAATTTATCAAAGCTGTTCTAGAAGCTGAAAAACATGATGGACCATCTTTAATAATAGCTTATGCTCCATGTATAAACCACGGATTAAAAGAAGGTATGGGAAGAACTGTAGCTAATGAAGCACAAGCTGTTGCTTGCGGATACTGGCATTTATACAGATTCAATCCAGAAGTAAAAGCTGAAGGTAAAAACCCATTCACTTTAGACTCTAAAGAACCAACTGCAAGCTTCAGAGATTTCATACTTGCACAAGTAAGATACTCTGCTATAGCTAAGCAATTCCCAGAGCAAGCTGAAGGATTATTTACTAAAGCTGAAGCTGATGCTAAAGAAAGATATGAAGGATATAAAAAATTAGCTGAATAATATTAAAATGTTATAAGCTTATGTAAAATATAGATTTGATAAAAAGAGGCTGTCTCAAAATAGAGATAAGCCTCTTTTTTATTGTTGAAATGATAAAAATATATTTGATTTCATACAAAAAAGAGTGCCTCATGAACTAAAAAGTTCATTTGAGACACCTCCTTTTTCTATAAAATATTAAAATTTTGTTTCTGTATTTTGAATGTCTTTTTTAAGTGATATTTTAGGAAGAAACATTCCAGTTTTTTTACGGTAAGTAATATAATTATCTCCAAATTCATTTATCATTTCATTTTCTTCTTTCTTTGCTAATCTATAATATACAACTACTAATATAGGCCACATGATTAAAAGGGGAATAGTCGCCCATTCAAATATCATACCAAGTGTTATTAGTAAAAATCCTGTATATTGTGGATGTCTTATATGTCCATAAATTCCTGTTGTGACCAATATTCCTTTTCAATTCTCATATCCCCAATATTTTTCAACCAATGGTCAGATTTTCTTTGTTGTATCATGTTTTCGACCAGTGGTCACTTTTTGAGCCTATGTTATAATACAATATGAAGGGAATGAGTATGTGGATAAGAAGGAATTGAAGAAGGTATATTCAAGTGTGAATATACTTTAGAAGTTTCAGAAATAGTTTTATCTGTTTTCACGTTTTTACTTGACCCAGGTATTTTTACTTGAGATAAAGAAGAAAGAAATCGTAAATTAAAAGCATTAAGTTTAATTTTAGAAAGAATTTTAATGGCACCTAAAGGGAGTTTTGATTTTTTTACGAATGATTTTTGAAGTACATATTAGTAAATGATGTTTATACTGTATTTATTTGTATTTAATAGTTTTGAATATAGATACAAAAGAGTATCTCATTTGTGATTTTATTTAATCATTTAGAGATACTCTTTTGATATATGGGAAAAGAGTATTTTATCCTACAAAGATTTGTGTCCAATAAAGTGAACCACCACTTTTTTGAGCTACTCCAACACCTATTTTACTAAAATTTGGATTTAGTATATTTTTTCTGTGACCTTCAGAATTCATCCACGCATTTACAACTTCTTTTGGAGTTTTTTGACCCATAGCTATATTTTCACCAGCTGTTTTATAGCTTATCCCAAACTTTTTCAACATATCGAATGGAGAACCATAAGTTGGAGAATTGTGTGAAAAATAATTGTTATCAATCATATCTTGAGACTTCTTAGTAGCAACATTTGATACAGAAGAATCAAGAGTAAGAGGATTTAATCCAGCTTTAGATCTTTCTATATTTACTAAATCAACGACTTCTTTTTGGTAAGCTGAAAAATTTCCATTTGTAGAACCTGAATTATTATTATCTTCAGGCTTATTAGATTCTGAGTTGTTGTTATCCTCAGGTTTATTAGTAGAGCCTGAATTATTATCTTCAGGTTTGTTAGATTCTGAGTTATTATTGTCTTCAGGTTTATCAGTAGAGCCTGAGTTATTATCATCTTCAGGTTTATTAGTAGAGCCTGAGTTATTATCATCTTCAGGTTTATTAGTAG
>NZ_JAGWCW010000029.1:0-56935 GCF_020657835.1 Clostridioides sp. ZZV14-6387 | reverse complement strand
AATAAATAACTTATGTAAGAACCGTAGGAACTATGGGGATAGCCTGTGGAGAATTAGTAAGACATATTTTAGTATGCAAAATTCTATGAAGCAGGAACCCTGTGACTTTAGTCATGGGAGGTTCAGATATTGTACTTACTAGCAAATAATAAGGGAAGAGTATATAGTACAGAAGAAATATTTGAAAAGGTATGGAAAGAGAAATATTATCAATCTAATAATACTGTAATGGTCCATATGAGTAGAATAAGAGATAAAATTGAAAAATATACAGATGGAGAAAAAATAATTCATACTGTATGGGGAGTAGGATATAAAATTGAAAAATAAAAGCTTATTAAATCATATGTTTCGTCCTATAATAGATTTTGCAATAAGTTGCATTATTACTTTAATAATTATGTTAACAAGCATTTATATAATAAAATTGTTATATGTTAATACTCATTTATCTACAATTAATTATCTTGTATATAATTTAAGAGATTTAAGAGCATCTATGGGAGAGGGATTGTTTTATCCATCTTTATTTCTAATTTCATCGTTAGCAATTTACTCTTTAATATCATACAAGAGAAATAAGCAAGTTGTAGATTTTATAAAAAAAGCTAATAAAAAGAATCAGAAGTTAGAAGTTATTTTAGATGCTGTAAATTCAATGGATGAAAGTGATTTACAAAAGAATATAGATATCGAGTATGATTTAGAAGAATTAAAGGATAAAGAAGTTGATGATATTGATGAACTAGCACATAAAATTAATAGTATTATTCATCAACTTAGAAACATAACTGTTGAAGAGAGACAAGCTCAGCAAACCAAAACAGATTTAATAACAAATGTGTCACATGATTTAAGAACACCTTTGACATCAATAATGGGTTATTTAGGATTGATAGAAGAAGGTAAGTATAAAGATGAAGTACAGATGATGTATTATGTTAATATTGCATATGAAAAATCGAAAAATTTAAATGTACTCATAAATGATTTGTTTGAACTTACTAAAATGCAAAACAATACAATGAGATTAAATAAGATAGAAATAAATTTAGTAGAGTTATTAAGTCAGATAGTATCTCAATTTGAAATTTATTTTAGGCAGGAATTTATGGTTAGTAGAGTTAATTTTAATGAAGAAAAATTAATTGTAAAAGCTGACCCAAATAAATTAGTAAGAGTATTTGAGAATCTTATGACTAATGCTATGAAGTATGGAAAAGATGGACTCTATGTAGATATAGTCACAGAGAAAAAAGAAGATATGGCGATTGTAAAGGTCATAAATTATGGAGAACCAATTCCAGTATTAGATTTACCAAATATATTTGACAGATTTTATAGAGTTGAAAAGTCAAGAAATAGAAATGCTGGAGGGTCTGGATTGGGTCTTGCAATCACAAAAAATATTGTAAACTTACATGGTGGAGAAATCACTGTTTCAAGCAATAAACATCAAACTGTATTTGAGGTACAACTGCCAATAATACAATCAGTTGAGTTATAAAATAAAAGTATAATTAGATGTATAAATAATATAGCGATAAAGTGTTTACAAAAATAAAAAAGTAATATATAATTTAAGTCAGTTTAATAAGATACTTATCAAGAGTTAGGGGAGAGAGTTAGCTCAGTGATCCTATACCAACCTTTTATTAGGTGGTCCTGCTAACGACGATGAGACGATTTGAAATAATATACTCTTCTTATCAATAATGGATAGGGGGAGTTTTTTTTAGAATTAATGTAATGAATTTAAAAGATAATGGAGGATTAAATAATGGAAAAAGTGGAAAGTTTTAAGTTAGACCATACAAAAGTAAAAGCTCCTTTTGTAAGAAAATGTAGCGTACTTGATGGAGTAAAGGGAGATAAGGTAAGTAAATTTGACCTAAGATTTTTACAACCAAATGTAGAGAGTTTTGGAACTGCTGCTATGCATGGTTTAGAGCATCTGTTAGCAACTTATTTAAGAGATACATTAGAGGGAGTAATAGACTTATCTCCAATGGGATGTAGAACAGGATTTTATTTAATACTATGGGGAGATGTAGATGCCAATACAGTTAAGGTTGGTTTAGAAGAAGCATTAAAAAAAGTGGTTGAATCAGATGAAATGCCGGCAGCTACAGCAATAGAATGTGGGAACTACAGAGATTTATCTTTATTTGGAGCAAAAGAATACGCAAAAGATGTTTTGGACAAAGGATTTTCTTTAAACATATATGGAGAATAATTTAATTGAAAAAGGAAATATAAACATAAATCAAAGTGAAGTTTTAAGATACTTACAATACAGAGGTCAAGAGATAGATAAAGACCTTAAAGATACTATTGATGAATGTGTAGATATAACTAAAAATAAAATAAATCCTAGATATTTATCTAGGATTTATCCTATTAAAATAAATAAAGATAATGTTGTAGAGTTAGAGGGGACAAATTTAACCTTAGAAAGTAAAGATATATATGAACTTTTAAAAGAATGTAATGAATGTGTAATTATGGCAGCTACATTAGGATTAGAGATAGAAAAAGAAATAAAAAGACATTCTTATTCAGATTTAACAAAAGGACTAATAATAGATTCATGTGGAACAACAGCAATAGAAGAAGTATGTGATATCATTCAAGATAATGTAGAAAAGGTTTTTTTAGAACAAAATAAATTTATAACTATGCGATATAGTCCAGGATATGGAGATTTACCAATAGAAAAAAATATAGATATATTAAATGTGTTAAATGCTCAAAAACAAATAGGTTTAACAATTACTTCCAATGGGATTATGATACCTAGAAAGTCAGTAGTGGCTATCATAGGTATTTCTAATATAAAAATAGATGAATCTAAAAAAGAAAAATCGTGTGAAAATTGTAAAAACTATAGAAACTGTACATATAGAAAAGGAGAGAATTCTTGTGGAAATAAGACAATATCTTAAGAATAATATACTAATATTTGATGGTGCAATGGGAACAATGCTTCAACAAAAAGGTTTAAAGTTAGGTGAAAACCCAGAAGTGTTTGGTATTCAAAATCCAGACAAACTTATAGAAATACATACCTCATATTTAGAGGCAGGTTCAAACGTAATTCTTACAAATACTTTTGGATGTAATGAGCTAAAATTAGATAGTAACTATACAGTAGAAGAAGTGATTGATAATGCTGTTTTAGTGGCTAGGAAAGCTATAGAAAATGTAGATAAAACTAAACCTAGATATGTAGCATTAGATATTGGGCCTATAGGAGAGATGTTAGAGCCTATGGGGACTTTAAGTTTTGATAGAGCATATGAAATATTTAAAAGACAAGTATTACAGGGCGCAAAATCTGGTGTTGATGTGATAGTAATAGAGACTATGATGGATTTATATGAAGCTAAAGCAGCTGTATTAGCTGCAAAGGAAAATTCTGATTTACCTGTTTTCTGTACTATGACATTTGATGAAGGAGGAAGAAGTTTTACTGGATGTATGCCAGAGAGTATGGTGGCTACTATAGAAGGATTGGGTGTTGATGCAATAGGAGTAAACTGTTCATTAGGACCGAAACAACTTTTACCAATAGTAAAAAAAATAGTATCAAGAGCTACAATACCTGTGATGGTTCAAGCAAATGCTGGTTTACCAAATATAGTTGATGGAGAGGCTATATATGATGTTGATGCAAAAGAGTTTTTTGAAGGTGTTAAGAAATTCGTTGAGGTTGGTGCTACTATAATAGGTGGATGCTGTGGTACAAATCCAAGTTTTATAAAAGAAATATCTGATAATATAAATTCTGTTGTAAAGGGAAATATAGAGAAAATTGACAAATGTGTAGTTTGTTCACCATCAAAATTTGTAGAAGTAGAATCACCTATAGTTGTTGGAGAAAGATTGAATCCTACAGGAAGAAAATCTCTTCAAGAAGCATTGAAAAATGAAAATTTAGATTATGCAATAAACTTAGGACTAGAACAAGTAAATGCTGGGGCACAAATATTAGGAGTAAATGTTGGTTTACCAGAGGTAGATGAGAAAAAATTAATGCCAAAATTAATAAGAGAAATACAGGCAGTAGTAGATACACCTTTACAAGTCGATTCTTCCAATGTAGAGGCATTAGAACAAGGGCTTAGATATTATAATGGTAGAACAATAGTAAACTCTGTAAATGGCAAAGAGGAGTCTTTAGAAAGTATATTACCAATAGTCAAAAAGTATGGTTCATGTGTAGTTGGACTTACTCTTGATGAAAAAGGTATACCTAAAAAAGCTGAAGAAAGGTTTGAAATAGCAAAAAGAATAGTAGATAGAGCAGTTTCTTATGGAATAAAGCCAAAAGATATATTTATAGATTGTTTATCATTAACTGTGTCAGCACAACAAGAGGAAGCAATAGAGACGATAAAGGCTATAACAATGGTAAAGACATTGGGAGTAAAAACTATTTTAGGTGTTTCAAATATTTCATTCGGACTTCCAAATAGAAAAGCACTTAATGCTTCTTTTCTAACATTAGCTTTAGGAGCAGGTCTTGATTTAGCAATTATAAATCCAAATGAATATAGTATGATGGAGGCTATTAACTCTTTTAGAATCTTAAATAATACAGATAAAGGATGTATCAAATATATAAATCAATATAGCAATATAAATAATTCAAAAAAATCAGACTCTTCTACGAAAACTGACAAAGATTTGTCTCTAGATGTTTTAGTTGAAAGAGGATTAAAAGATGAAGCAAAAAATGTAACACTGAATCTTTTGAAGGAAAAGGATGAAAATTATATATTAGATGAGATTTTAATTCCTGCCCTTGATAAAGTAGGAAAGAGATATGATAGTGGAGATATATTCTTACCGCAATTGATTCAATCAGCAGAGACAGTTAAAGCTTCATTAAATACAATAAAGGAAACTTTATTAAGTAAAAGTAGTGATAATGTATCTAAAGGAAAAATAATAGTTGCCACAGTAAAAGGCGATATCCATGATATTGGAAAAAATATAGTAAAAATAATGCTAGAAAATTATGGATATGAAGTTATAGATTTAGGGAAAGATGTTCCAATTGAAGAAGTAGTAGAAGTAGCCAAAAAAAGAAATATAAAATTAGTAGGATTAAGTGCACTTATGACTACAACTGTTCAAAGCATGAAAGATACGATTCAAGCATTAAGAGATAATGATATAAATGCGAAAGTATTTGTAGGAGGTGCAGTTTTGACAGAAGAATATGCAGAAGAAATGGGTGCTGACTATTATTCAAAGGATGCAAAATCTGCTGTTGAAATAGCAAAGTTAAATTTTTAGCATGTAAATTAAAATAAAGGTTTTACTAAATAGGATATTTTATATATAATATAGATATAAGTTTTAGATACTTATGTTTGAAACAATAGGAATTAATCTATAAAAATGAGATTAATTAATATAAAAAAATATTTATCATCAACATTAAAAAGGGCTGGGAAGTCTGGTATAACTTCCATCAGCCCTTTTTAGTTAAAGCATAGATTAAAAAGCCCAGTTGCCATTTTTAAAAATTTGTATTTGCTTTCCATCATAAGTTTCTCCTATAATATCCATATCATCAGACCCAACCATAAAGTCTACATGTGTTAAGCTATCATTTATACCATATTCATCCAACTCTTCATCTTTTAAATTGTTTCCACCATCTAGACAAGTTTTGTAAGCAGAACCAATTGCAAAATGGCAAGAAGCATTCTCATCATATAGAGTATTATAAAAAATTATATCTGTATTGGATATTGGTGAGTTGTATGGAACAAGAGCAACTTCTCCTAAATATTGAGAACCTTCATCTGTTTCAATAAGTTTCTTTAAAGTTTCAAGTCCTTTTTCAGCAGAAAAATCTATTATTTTTCCATCTTTAAAAGTTAAGAAGAAATTATCAATTATATTTCCACCATAAACAAGAGGTTTAGTACTATAAACAGTTCCATTCACTTTAAACTTATGTGGCATTCCAAAAATTTCTTCTGTTGGGATGTTAGGATTAAAGCTTATTCCATTAGGGTCTTTAGATGCTCCACTTAACCAAATATGACCTTTTGGCAAATCTAAAGTCAAATCAGTTTTTGAAGATTTATATTTTAAAGTTTTAAAATTATTTTTATTTAAGAAATCCATTTTAGACTTAAGATTTTTATTATGTTCCTCCCATGCTTTTATAGGGTCTTGACCATCTACTCTTGAACACTTAAATATAGCATCCCATAATTCTTCTATTGCTTTTTCTTCTGATAAATTTGGAAATACTTTTTTTGCCCACGCTTTTGTTGGCACAGAAACTATGCTCCATTTACACTTATCAGTTAGAGTATAAGAACGCCATTCTTTTAAAGCCTTACCAGATGCTTTTTGAAAATTTGCCACCCTTTCAGGGTCAACATCTTTTAGTAAGTCAGGATTTTGAGCATATACTGATAAAAATGCCCCGCCTTCTTTTGCTATATCTACATATTGTTCTGCTGTCCATTTTGGGAACTCATGAAATGCTTCATCTGGAGCATATAAATACTTAATAAGAGCACTTTCTTCATCAGACCATTCTATATATACATTTTTAGCACCACATTTATATGCTTCTTTAAGTGCATTTCTTGCAAAATCAGCACATTCTATTGGTGATTTTATAAGTAAAGTTTGACCTGGCTGTATGTTAATCCCGACCTTGATTGCCAATTCAGCATATTTCTCTAAATTTCTATTTAAATCCATGTTTATCCTCCTATATTTTTAATATTGAATAACCTATAAAGTATTATAACATTACTTAGATTTTGGGTCATATTTAAAATATTTATACTCTATAAACTAAGAAATAAAAAATATCTATTTTAATTAAAACAGATTGTTTAGAAGCACAAACTTAATTGGAAGAATATTTTTTGTTGATATTAGTATTAAAGTAGAAATAAAAATACTTTTTTAGTGAAAAGCTATACAAGAATACTGAAAAAAACTTATAATATAATAATGAGATAAATATAAATAATGAAATAAAAAATTTTCTGGCAAAGCTTATATATGTTTAAATATAGTAGTTTATATATTATGAACAGAAGATTTCAGTTAGGAGGGCATAAATGGAGCTTTATGAAGCCATTTTTTATAGAAAATCTGTAAGAAATTTTTCCAGTAATAAGATAAAAAAGCCATTAATGGAAGAAATAAAGAGAAGTTGTAAAAATTTAGAATATTTAAATGAAGATTTAAATATTAAAGCGCATGTTGTTGATAGAGGTCATATAATACATTTCTTAATGGGTAAGGAATGTAAAGTAAAAGCACCTCATTATATAGTAATCACATCAAATAAAGGAGAAGGTTATCTACAAAATATAGGTTTTGCTACAGAAGGTGTAGTTTTACGTCTTACAACATTGGGTGTAGCTACCTGTTGGCTGGAGGGAAACTTAAAGAGAGAAGATATTTTAGAATTTGTAGATATAGGAAATAAAAACTCTGAAGAAGATGAAGAAGACGATTTAGATTATTTAGCTGGAATAAAAACAGAAGAAGATAAGGAAGAAGAAATAGAGTATCCTTATATAATAATAGCTTTTGGATATCCAGCGAGAAATGAGGATTTATTTAGAACAAGATATGCTAGACCTGATAGAAAACCAGTAAAAGATATGATAAATAAAATAAACAGAAATAAAAAGTGGAAAGAAGTATTAGAATTTACAAGAAGAGCTCCATCTGTAAAGAATTCTCAACCGTGGTATTTCCATAAGGATGAACGAGGTCTTCATTTATTTGAAAAAAAACCTAAGAAACATTGTGAAGATATGAATAAAGTTAGCTTAGGCGCAGGATTAAGACATTTTGACATAGCATGTATAAAAAATAAAATAGATGTTTCATATGAAAAACTTCCAATAAGAAATAAAATAGGAAAATCATATTTTATAACTGTAGTTGAGCATGCCAAACCAGAAGAAGAGATACCAGAAGAAAGTGTAAGTCCAGAGAAAGAAGAATCACAAGAAGAATAAAATTTTGGAAGGGGATATTGGATATGTACAAGTGTGGAAAGTGTAATCTTAGGGGTTGTTCTGATGGAAATATGGATAAGCTAATGAAGATATGTCCTACTAGAGAAGTTGAACTACAACAAAAAGCAAAACAACTTTATGAGGAAGAGGAAAATAGAAAAATAGCTTATAATGCTGGATTAGTTGAGTCAGAAGGGTATTGTCAGTATACTAGACTAAAAGAGATAATAGAGTTTGCTAAGAAATGTGATTATAAAAAAATAGGTATAGCATTTTGTATTGGATTAAAAAGAGAAATGCAAACAGTACAAAAAATATTTGAACACCATGGATTTGAAGTATTTTCGGTTATATGTAAAAATGGAGCAATACCTAAGAGCACAGTTGGCTTAGAAGCATCTCAAACAATATCAAAGTGTGCAGATGAAATAATGTGTAATCCAATAGGACAGGCTTTGTTTTTAAATGAAGCTAAAGTTGACCTTAATGTAATTCTTGGATTATGTGTTGGGCATGATACATTAGCCATGAAATATATGGAAGCTCCTATAACAACTCTAATTGTCAAAGATAGAGTAACTGGGCATAATCCAGCTGCTGCGATATATAATGCAGAGTCATATTTTGAAAAAAAATTGTTTGATAAAGATGAAGAATAATTCAAAGACTTATTGACATAAAAAGCAATTAGTGGTTTAATTATAAAAAAAGATAAAACTTTAAATTATCTTAGAGATACATAAAGTTATATTAATAAAGAAAAATATTACAGCTAAATTCCTTAAATTAGTCCAGAGAGACTAAAGGGTTATAGATAGTGTTAATATATAACCTCTAGTAAATCTTCTAGAGGTTTTTGATGAGTATAAAATAAAAATTTAAATATAATAAAGTCTTTTAAACTAGTCCAGAGAGACTGGGAAAGATATCTCATAGCTAAGAATTGAGTTATGTATAGATAAAATCCTTGTGCCTCTTTTGGTGTGAGGATTTTTTTATGAAGATTTAGGCTTTATTAAAAAGGAGATGTAAAAATGATAAATGGTAAAGAAAAATTAATAGTTGCAATTGATACTGACGAATTTGATAAAGCTAAAGAATTAATAGACAAATTAGAGGATAGTGTAGATATATTTAAAGTAGGATTAGAACAATATGTTGCTACAAAAGGAAAAACAATAGATTATCTTAAAGAAAAAGGGAAAAAAATATTTTTAGACCTTAAATTCCATGATATTCCAAATACTATGAAAAGTGCAGTAAGAGCTGCAGTGAGAGATAATGTTTGGTTAATGACAATACATGTATCAGATATGGAAGGAATGAGACAGTGTGCACTAGTTGCTAAAGAAGAAGCAGAAAGATTAAATATAGAAAAGCCTTTAGTAGTTGGAGTAACAGTTCTAACTTCATTAAGCAATCAAGACTTACAAGATATAGGATGCAATATGACAACAGAAGAGTTAGCTATAAAGAGAGCTAAACTGGCAAAAGAATCAGGAATAGATGGGGTTGTTTGTTCAGCACAAGAAGTAGATAAGATAGTAGAAGCATGTGGAACTGATTTTATAACAGTTTGTCCAGGCATAAGACCTAAATCAGCAGAGGTTGGAGACCAAAAAAGAGTTGTAACTCCATTAGATGCAATAAAAAGAGGAGCTCATTATTTAGTTGTTGGAAGACCTATAACAAAAGCAGAAAATCCAAGAGAATCAGCGATTAATATTGTAAAAGAAATAGAAAATGCTTAGATAAAATATTTGGGAGGTAGCTTATATGAAGGGGAAATTAATTTTAGAAGATGGAACAGTATTTGAAGGAAAAGCATTTGGATATCTAAAAGAAACTGTTGGAGAAGTTGTATTTAACACTTCAATGGCTGGATATGGAGAGCTATTAACAGATGCAACTTATTATGGACAAATAGTTACTATGACTTATCCACTTATAGGTAACTATGGGATAAATCTAGAAGATGTAGAATCAAATAAAGTACAAGTAAAAGGATTTATTGTAAGAGAAAAAAGTGATAACCCAAATAATTTTAGATGTGAGATGGATATAGACACATACCTAAAGCAAAATAAGGTAATAGGGCTTGAAGGGATAGATACAAGAGCATTAACTAAAATTATTAGAAATAATGGAACAAAGAGAGGTATCATAACTTTAGAAAATGCATCATTACAAGATGTTGAATCTAAGTTAGCAGAGCATTGTAACAAGGATTCAGTAAAAAATGTTACAAGAAAAGAAATTGAAAATATTAAAGGGACTGGTGCAAAAGTTGTAGTTATAGATTTTGGTGTTAAAAATAGTATACTAGAGTCTCTTAAAGCTTGTAACTGTGATATAACTATAGTACCAGCGATGACTACATCAGAAGAAATTTTAAATATAAATCCTGACTTAATATTATTATCTAATGGACCAGGGAATCCAGAAGATGTAAATGATATAGTTGAAAATATAAAAAATTTAGTAGGTAAAAAGCCACTGACAGGAATCGGTTTAGGACATCAAATTTTAGCCTTGGCATTAGGAGGAAAAACTTCAAAGCTTACATTTGGACATAGAGGAGGAAATCATCCAGTTAAATGTTTAGAAACTGGAAAAGTGTTTATAACTTCTCAAAATCATGGATATAATGTTTCAGAAATGCCAGAAAATACAGAGATAACTCATATAAATTTAAATGACAATACTATAGAAGGAATGAAACATAAAGAATTACCAATATATAGTGTTCAGTACATTCCAGAATACACAACAATAGAAGATTTAGATTGTATATTTAACAAATTCTTAGCATTAATATAGATTTAGTATTATTTACAGATAGTAAAAACCATTTAGATAAGGAGAAAAATTTATGCCTAAATTAGATAGTATAAAGAAAACTTTAGTATTAGGGTCAGGACCAATAATAATAGGTCAAGCAGCGGAATTTGACTATTCAGGGACACAAGCTTGCCAATCTTTAAAAGAAGAGGGAATTGAAGTTGTATTAATAAACAGTAATCCAGCTACGATAATGACTGATAAAGAAGTGGCAGATAAAATATATATAGAACCATTAACAATAGAATTTATAGAAAAAATAATAGAAAAAGAAAGACCAGATAGTTTACTTGCAGGTATGGGTGGGCAAACAGGGCTAAACTTAGCAGTTGAGCTTTATGAAAAAGGGATACTAGATAAATATGGAGTAAAGATAATAGGAACTTCAGTAGAATCTATTAAAAAAGGTGAAGATAGAGATATATTTAGAGATGTAATGAAAGAAATAAATCAGCCAGTAATAGTTAGTGATATAGTTACGGATTTACAAGCAGGTCTTGACTATGCACTTACAATAGGTTATCCAGTAGTTGTAAGACCAGCGTATACATTAGGTGGAACTGGTGGAGGTATAGCCGATAATGAAGAAGAATTAAGAGAAATACTTTCACATGGATTACAATTAAGTCCAGTAGGTCAAGTTCTTCTTGAAAAGAGTATAAAAGGTTGGAAAGAAATAGAATATGAAGTAATAAGAGATTCAAAAGGTAACTGTATTGTTGTATGTAATATGGAGAATATAGACCCAGTTGGAGTTCATACAGGAGATAGTATAGTTGTTGCCCCAACTCAAACTCTAAGCAATAAAGAATGTGCGATGCTTAAAAAAGCATCTTTAGATATATTAAATGCAGTAGAAGTTCAAGGTGGATGTAATGTTCAATTTGCACTTAATCCACATAGTTTTGAATATGCAGTTATAGAGATAAATCCAAGAGTTAGTAGATCATCAGCTTTAGCATCAAAAGCTACAGGATATCCAATAGCTAAAGTTTCATCAAAAATAGCTCTAGGATACACTTTAGATGAGATAGAAAATGCAGTAACTAAAAAAACTTATGCTTGTTTTGAACCAACTATAGATTATGTAGTAGCAAAAATACCAAAATGGCCATTTGACAAATTTAAAAAAGCAAATAGAAAATTAGGAACTAAGATGATGGCAACTGGTGAAATAATGAGTATAGGAAGTAACTTTGAAGCGGCTATTCTTAAAGGAATAAGATCACTTGAAACAGGAAAATATTCATTGGTTCACACACCATCTGAAGAAAGAAGTATTGAGGAACTAAAGAAAAGAGTTGTAGTACCTGATGATGAGAGACTATTTGACTTAGCTGAAATGATAAGAAGAGGCTATAAAGTAGAAATGATAGAGCAAATTACAGGTATAGACAAATGGTTTATAAATAAATTTAAATGGATAGTAGAGCAAGAAGAAAAATTAAAAGTTATGAAAATTGAAGATTTAACTAAAGATTATCTTCTTGAATTAAAGAAAAAAGGATTTTCTGATAAAGGTATATCTGACTTAATGAAAATAAGTCCAGAAAAATTATATGAATTGAGAAGTCTATATAATATAAAACCAGCATATAAGATGGTTGATACTTGTGCAGGTGAGATAGATGCTATATCTCCTTACTATTATTCAACTTATGAACAATATGATGAGGTAGTTGTTAGTGATAAGAAAAAGGTAATAGTGTTGGGCTCTGGGCCAATAAGAATAGGCCAAGGTATAGAGTTTGACTATTGTTCAGTTCATTGTGTAAAATCTTTAAGAAAAATGGACATAGAAACTATAATTATAAACAATAACCCAGAGACAGTAAGTACAGATTTTGATACATCAGACAAGTTGTATTTTGAACCATTAACAGAAGAAGAAGTTCTAAGTATAATCGAAAAAGAAAAGCCAGAAGGTGTAATATTACAGTTTGGTGGGCAAACAGCTATAAAATTAGCTAAGTTCTTACACGAAAAAAATATACCTATATTAGGTACTGATTTTGATGATATAGATGCAGCAGAAGATAGAGAGAAGTTTGATGACTTATTAGAAAAACTAGATATAAATAGACCAAAAGGAAAAGGCGTATGGTCACTTAGTGAAGGTATTGAAATTGCTAATGAATTGGGTTATCCAGTATTAGTTAGACCATCTTATGTACTTGGTGGTCAAGGCATGGAAATAACTTATAATGAAGAAAAATTATCTCAATACTTACAGGATGCATTTGATAGGGACCACAAAAACCCAGTACTTATAGATAAATATCTAACTGGTAGAGAAATAGAAGTAGATGCGATATGTGATAGAGAAGATATATTAATACCTGGTATAATGGAGCATTTAGAAAGAGCTGGAGTTCACTCTGGAGACAGTACAACAATGTATCCAAGTCAAAATATATCTGATGAAATAAAA
Source organism: Clostridioides sp. ZZV14-6387 (assembly GCF_020657835.1). Classification (NCBI taxonomy): domain Bacteria; kingdom Bacillati; phylum Bacillota; class Clostridia; order Peptostreptococcales; family Peptostreptococcaceae; genus Clostridioides; species Clostridioides sp. ZZV14-6387. Next base: position 43,642 of record NZ_JAGWCW010000029.1, on the reverse strand, counting down.
GAAAAGATAGTAGAATACACTAAAAAAATAGCTTTAGAACTTAATGTAATTGGTATGGTTAATATACAATTTATAGAATTCCAAAATGAATTATATATAATTGAGGTTAATCCTAGAGCTAGTAGAACAGTTCCATATATAAGTAAAGTTAGTGGAGTACCAATAGTTGACTTAGCAACTAAGTGTATGTTAGGAGCAAAATTAAAAGATTTAGGATATGGTACAGGAGTTTACAAAGAGCCAAAATTAGTATCAGTAAAAGTGCCAGTATTCTCAATGTCTAAATTATCTAAAGTTGAAGTAAGTCTAGGACCTGAGATGAAGTCTACAGGAGAGGTTCTAGGTGTAGGAGAAAACTTAGAAGAAGCTTTATACAAAGGATTTTTAGCAGCAGGTAGACATATGTCTGATGAAAGAGGAGTAGTGCTTGCTACTGTTAATAATCTTGATAAAGATGAGTTTATAGAGATAGCAAAAGATATGAAAGAGTTAGGATACACTTTTGTCGCTACAGAAGGAACAGCTAAGAGTCTAAGAGAAAATGGAATAGAGGCTGATACAGTAAATAGAGTAGAAGAATCTAGACCAAATATATTAGATGCTATAAGAAATAAACAAGTTGATATAGTAATAAATACACCAACTAAAGGAAATGATTCTACAAGAGATGGATTTAAGATAAGAAGAACAGCAATTGAGTTCTCTACCGAAATAATGACATCTTTGGATACATTAAAAGCTTTAGTAGAAGTTAAGAAGAAACATCTAAACAAAGATAAGTTAAAAGTTTACAATATAGCTGAATAGACATTAATTTGATTTTATAGTTTAAGAATTTAATTATTAAATTAAAAATAAGAAGTTATTTTTTCTATGAGTTTTTACTTTTGAGATAACTTCTTTTTTTTAAGAAATTTGTAGTATAATAGAAAAAGATAAAAAATAAGTGTAAATAAGTATAAAACTAGAATGTAAAAGTGAAAAATATATATAGATATTTAAAAGCTTATATTTAGTTAATGTTCTTTAGTTTACCTAAAGAGAATTATAGGAGGTACTGTAATATGAAAGCAAGGTTAATATTAGAAGATGGCACAATTTTTATAGGAAAGGCATTTGGATATTTAGAAGAAAGTGTAGGAGAAGTAGTATTTAACACTTCTATGATAGGATATGGTGAAGTTCTAACAGACCCTTCTTACTATGGTCAAATAGTTACTATGACTTATCCTCTTGTAGGGAATTATGGTATAAATTTATCATCAGCAGAATCTGAAAAAGTACAAGTAAAGGGATTTATAGTAAGAGAGAAAAGCGATTCTCCAAGTAATTTTAGATGTGAAATTGATATAGACCAATATCTAAAGCAAAATAAAGTTATTGGGCTTGAGGGAATAGATACAAGGGCTTTGACTAAGATACTTAGAAATAATGGAACAATGAAAGGGATAATTACATTAGAAGACAGTAAGTTAGAAGATGTTAAACATAAATTGGATAAGTTTTCGAATACAGAAGCAGTTAGAACAGTTACAAGAAAAGAAGTAGAGCATATAAAAGGAAATGGCCCAAAAGTGGCTGTTATGGATTTTGGAGTTAAGAGAAACATATTAAGATCATTTGCAGCTCGTGGATGTGATATAACAATATTTCCAGCCACAACATCTCCAGAAGATGTATTAAGTATAAATCCTGACTTAATATTCTTGTCAAATGGACCTGGAGATCCAGAAGACCTAGAAGATGTTATAGCAAATATAAAAGCTCTTATCGGTAAAAAACCTATAGTTGGAATATGCCTAGGACATCAACTTTTAGCTTTAGCTCTTGGAGGAAAGACTGCTAAACTTAAATTTGGACATAGAGGTGGTAATCACCCAGTTAAAGATTTAGAAGAGGGAAAAGTATTTATAACTTCTCAAAATCATGGATATTATGTTTCAGAAGTTCCTGAACAAATGAAAATGACACATATAAATTTAAATGATAATACTGTTGAAGGAATGAGACATGAGAGTCTAGATGTATACAGTGTTCAGTACCATCCTGAAGCTTGCCCAGGACCAAAAGATAATGATTATATTTTCGACAAGTTTTTAGAGTTAGTAAAATAAATAGTACTAAGATATAATTAAAAAATAAGAATAATTTAAATCAAAAAATCATTGGTTTAATTAACATAGATATGTATAATAAGGAAATCTAAATTTGAGATGAAATAAAGTAATTAAAATTGATTATATAGATGATAAAGATAAGAACCGTGAAAATTGTTTAGATAAGGAGAAAGAGTTATGCCTAAATTAGATAGTATAAAGAAAACTTTAGTATTAGGGTCAGGGCCAATAATAATAGGTCAAGCGGCAGAATTTGACTATTCAGGAACACAGGCCTGCCAAGCATTAAAAGAAGAGGGAATAGAAGTCGTATTAGTTAATAGTAATCCAGCTACTATAATGACTGATAAAGAGATTGCAGATAAAATATATATAGAACCATTAACAATAGAATTTATAGAAAAAATAATAGAAAAAGAAAGACCAGATAGTTTACTTGCAGGTATGGGAGGTCAAACAGGGCTTAACTTAGCTGTAGAACTACATGATGCTGGGATATTAGAAAAATACAATGTAAAAGTTATAGGAACATCTATAAACTCTATAAAAAAGGGCGAAGACAGAGACTTATTTAGAGAGGTAATGAAAGAAATAAATCAGCCAGTAATAGTTAGTGATATAGTTACAAATTTAGAAGCAGGGCTTGAATTTGCTGATAAAATAGGCTATCCAGTAGTTGTAAGACCAGCATATACATTAGGTGGAACTGGTGGAGGTATAGCCGATACTGAGGAAGAATTAAGAGAAACTCTTACACATGGTTTACAATTAAGTCCAGTAGGTCAAGTTCTTCTTGAAAAGAGTATAAAAGGTTGGAAAGAAATAGAATATGAAGTAATGAGAGATGGAAATGGTAACTGTATAACTGTATGTAATATGGAAAATGTAGACCCAGTTGGAGTTCATACAGGAGATAGTATAGTTGTTGCTCCAAGTCAAACTTTAAGTGATGAGGAGTATCAACTACTTAGAAAAGCATCAATAGATATAATAAATGCAATAGAAGTTCAAGGTGGTTGCAATGTTCAAATAGCTTTAAATCCACATAGTTTAGAATATGCGATAATAGAAATAAATCCAAGAGTTAGTAGGTCATCAGCTTTAGCATCAAAAGCTACAGGCTATCCAATCGCAAAAGTAGCAGCTAAGATAGCTCTAGGATACACTTTAGATGAGATAGAAAATGCAGTAACTAAAAAAACATATGCTTGCTTTGAGCCAACATTAGATTATGTAGTAGTAAAAATACCAAAGTGGCCATTTGATAAATTCAGACATGCCAATAGAAAATTGGGAACTAAGATGATGGCAACTGGTGAAATAATGAGTATAGGAAGTAACTTTGAAGCAGCTATTCTTAAAGGAATAAGATCGCTTGAGACAGGAAAATATTCATTAGTTCATGCTCCATCAGAAGGTAGAACATTAGAAGAATTAAAGGCTAGAGTAGTAGTACCTGATGATGAGAGACTATTTGACTTAGCTGAAATGATAAGAAGAGGCTATAAAGTAGAAATGATTTCAGAAATAACTGGTGTTGATAAGTGGTTTATAAATAAATTTAAATGGATAGTAGAGCAAGAAGAAAAATTAAAAGTTCTAAAAATAGAAAACTTAGACAAAGAGTATTTACACGAATTAAAGAAAAAAGGATTCTCTGATAAAGGTATATCTGACTTAATGAAGATAAGCCCAGAAAAATTATACGAGTTGAGAAGTCTATATAATATACAACCAGTTTATAAAATGGTTGATACATGTGGGGGAGAATTTGAAGCTTTATCACCTTACTATTATTCAACTTATGAGCAATATGATGAAGTAGTTGTTAGTGATAAGAGAAAGGTAATAGTATTGGGCTCTGGGCCAATAAGAATAGGCCAAGGTATAGAGTTTGACTATTGTTCAGTTCACTGTGTAAAATCTTTAAGAAAAATGGGTATTGAGACTATAATTGTAAATAATAACCCAGAGACAGTAAGTACAGATTTTGATACATCAGATAAGTTATATTTTGAACCATTAACAGAAGAAGAAGTTTTAAATATAATTGAAAAAGAAAAACCAGAAGGTGTGATATTACAGTTTGGTGGGCAAACAGCTATAAAATTAGCTAAGTTCTTACATGAGAAAAATATACCTATATTAGGAACAGATTTTAGAGATATAGATGCAGCAGAGGATAGAGAGAAGTTTGATGATTTATTAGAAAAACTAGACATAAATAGACCAAAAGGAAAAGGTGTATGGACAACTAACGAGGGTGTTGGGATTGCTAAGGAGTTAGGTTATCCAGTATTAGTTAGACCATCTTATGTACTTGGTGGTCAAGGTATGGAAATAACTTATAATGAAGAAAAATTAATTCAATATTTGGATGATGCGTTTGATAGAGACCACAAAAATCCAGTACTAATAGATAAATATCTAACTGGTAGAGAAATAGAAGTAGATGCGATATGTGATAAAGAAGATATATTAATACCTGGTATAATGGAGCATTTAGAAAGAGCTGGAGTTCACTCTGGAGACAGTACAACAATGTATCCAAGTCAAAATATATCTGATGAAATAAAAGAAAAGATAGTAGAATATACTAAGAAAATGGCTTTAGAGCTTAATGTACTTGGTATGGTTAATATACAATTTATAGAATTCCAAAATGAGTTATATATAATTGAGGTTAATCCTAGAGCTAGTAGAACAGTTCCATATATAAGTAAAGTTAGTGGAGTACCAATAGTTGACTTAGCAACTAAATGTATGTTAGGGGCCAAATTAAAAGATTTAGGATACGGTACAGGAGTTTACAAAGAGCCAAAATTAGTATCAGTAAAAGTGCCAGTATTCTCAATGTCTAAATTATCTAAAGTTGAAGTAAGTCTAGGACCTGAGATGAAGTCTACAGGAGAGGTTCTAGGTGTAGGAGAAAACTTAGAAGAAGCTTTATACAAAGGATTTTTAGCAGCAGGTAGACATATGTCTGATGAAAGAGGAGTAGTACTTGCTACTGTTAATAATCTTGATAAAGATGAGTTTATAGAGATAGCAAAAGATATGAAAGAGTTAGGATACACTTTTGTCGCTACAGAAGGAACAGCTAAAAGCTTAAGAGAAAATGGAATAGAGGCTGATACAGTAAATAGAATTGAAGAGCCTAGACCAAACATATTAGATGCTATAAGAAATAAACAAGTTGATATAGTAATAAATACACCAACTAAAGGAAATGATTCTACAAGAGATGGATTTAAAATGAGAAGAACAGCGATTGAGTTCTCTACTGAGATAATGACATCTTTAGATACATTAAAAGCTTTAGTAGAAGTTAAGAAGAAGCACCTAAATAAAGACAAGTTAAAAGTTTATAATATAGCTGAGTAGAGTAAGTTTATTAAAATATTTTAAAGGCGTTAGCCATAGAGGCTTTCGCCTTTTATTTTAATCAATAAATAGAGGATAAAGATGATAATCATGAATTTCTTCATGTATAAGATTTTCATATTTATCATAAGAATATTTAATTGTAACAACTATCTTATCTCCCTTAGATACATTTTTATAAAGTTTTTTACTCTTGATAGAATATATATCATTTTTGTATGAAGCATTAACTATAAAAATCTCTGATTCGTAATCAAATGTACCCATTATTGGATTATAGTGTTTTGAATCTTCTCTATAGCAAAAACTATCAACAGTCATTATATAAGTGCCAAATGAAATCCATTTAGTATCTTTAAATAGATTTACTTTTTCATTGATATATGAAACTCCTGGAGTATCAAGAAATTTTTCCAATAGCATTTTTTTATCCATATAAAAAGCCCCCTTCATAATCTTTATTTATAGGAATAAGTAAGAATTTAAAATACAGTTATTTAGCTACATTTTGTAATCCTTTTTTATCTCTTTTTTTAATTTCTTAATTAAAATACTTAGCATTATTAATACAATTATTGATATTATTAAAGCTATAATCAACCATGGTGGAGCTACATGACCAAAACTTCTATTGATTGTAAGTGCAGTAGCGGCAAGAAGCCATCCAAATAAGTTCAAAAATACAATTCTTAAATTTGATGATTTTCGTAATAAAACCTTTTTAGGTTCTATTTTTTGTTTAAATATTGAACGTAATTCTACTGATACTTCGTTACTGCCATCAAATCTTTCTATTGCCTTATTTTGTGCCTCATTTATATCATATCCATTCTCAATAAACTCATTTGTAGAATCCATTAGATGTTCTCTTAATTCTTCTTTTAAGTCTTGAATTTCTTTACTAGTATCATTTTTATATAGTGTTCCTAAATACTCTTCTATTATTTTCATAAATCTATTCACCTCTCTTTAGAAATTTGTTCATAACATTTTGTATAAAGTTCCACTCTTGAATTTTTACTTCTAAATTTTCTTTTCCATAATCAGTTATATTATAATATTTTCTTCTACTTCCAAGACCTTGGTCGTTTCCCCAATATGATTTTATTAGACCTTTGGATTCTAATCTTTTAAGAGATACATAGAGAGTACTTTCCTTTAATTCAAAGCTTGTTTCGTCTCTAACCACTTTTGCTATTTCATATCCATATGAATCACCTTTGTTTAGTATTGATAATATTAAAGTATCAATATGACCTTTAAGTACTTCTTTGTTCAAGTCCATAAATTCACCTACTTTGTTTTATCATATACCTTATAATATGAGGTATATATAATTATATAATAAGACTTTCAATTTAATTTTTCAAGTATAAATTATAAAAGACACACTAATTTTAGGAATAATAGAAAGAATATACTTTTTCATTATAGAGACTAGGGTGTATGATTATAGACTAATTATGCGAAAATTATTGTACTTATATCGTGCTTTATGACCCAACTTGTATCTTTGTGATAAAAGAAATATAATAAATCAATAAAGGGTTATTTATTATTATATAACAACAAAATAGATTGATAAAATTTGGAAAACTACAGATAGAGAGTATAAAATCAGTAAAATAAAGGGGGATGAAAATAAATGAAGAGGATATTTTTGGTTGAGGATGACAAGGCAATTGCTAAGAACCTTATTCTTTTGCTAAATGCAGAAGGATTTACAGTAATCCATGCTTCCACAAGAAGTGAAGCACTTGATGAGATTGCTAGCAATAAATTTGACTTGGCACTGATTGATATTTCCTTGCCTGATGGAAATGGATTTACAGTTTGTACAGAAATTAAAGAAACACAAGACATCCCAGTTATCTTTCTGACAGCTTCTGGTGATGAATCGAGTGTTGTTACTGGGCTGAACATGGGTGCGGATGACTATATCACTAAACCTTTTCGTCCACGTGAATTGATTGCACGAATTAAAACAGCACTGAGAAAAAGTGAGCGTTTTGGGGCAACTTTTGAAATCTGTGGTCTTTATATTGATACAGCAAGTGGTGTCGTGAAAAAAAATGGTAATGAAGTTTTTCTTTCAGCTCTAGAATATCGATTGTTGCTGGTATTTATTAGTAATCCCAAAAGTATTATTACGAGGGTTAAATTGCTTGATGAATTGTGGGATGCAGCAGGTGAGTTTGTAAATGACAATACATTGACTGTGTACATTAAACGCCTGAGGGAGAAGATAGAGGATGACCCTTCAAGTCCACAGATAATTTTGACTGTTCGTGGAACAGGGTATAGATTAGGGGGAGGACATGTTTCGGAATAGAGAGTTTCGTAGGTTTGCTATTTTGTTCTTATTAATAACTGTTGTCACTGTAACTCTAGGATTTGCAATCAATATGATGGCTGGAATCCTTGTAATTGTATCTGACACTACTTTTGGTACATTATTTCTTATATTTACTAGGGCCAGATACAAAAGTATTGCACATATTTCAGAACAAATTGATATTGTACTTCATAATACTGACCATATGTATATTGCTGAAATAGATGAGGGAGAACTTTCTATTCTTCAAAGTGAGATAACTAAAATGACATTGCGTATTCGGGAACAAAATGAAGCACTAAAAAGAGAAAAAAGACATCTTGCTGATTCTTTAGCTGATATAGCGCACCAGCTTCGAACTCCTCTTACATCAGTAACTCTTATTATGTCATTATTAGAGACTAATACTGATGAAGATGAACGGAAAGGTCTAATACGAGAGACAGAGGAACTGCTCTTGCAGGTGGATTGGTTACTTACCTCTCTATTAAAATTATCTCGATTGGATGCTGGCATTGTGGAGTTTCAAAGTGAACAGATAGACATAAATGACTTGATATATGCTTCTATTAGACCATTTATGATTTCAATGGAGCTACATAATATCGATTTACAAATAGATATTCCTAAAAGGATGATTATTAATGGTGATTCAAGTTGGCTTTCGGAAGCAATTCAAAACATCCTCAAAAACTGCATAGAAAAAGTAGGAGATGGTGGTAAGATTGAGATTGTTTGTGAGGATAACACACTGTTTACTGAGATTACCATTCATGATAGCGGAATGGGAATTGGAAAAGAAGATTTGCCATTTATTTTTGACAGGTTTTATCGTGGGAAAAACACAAACATGGCAGGGTATGGGATTGGATTGTCTCTATGCAAGATGATTATAACACGTCAAGGAGGAACAATTAATGCGAAAAATCATCCACAGGGTGGTGCGATATTTGCTATACGTTTTCCAAAGTGACTAATCTCTCATCTTAAAGTCACAGAGATGTAAGCTGAAAGTTCTATTATATGGGTAAACCATAAGAAAGGAGACTCACATAATGGAGTTTTTAAAAATTGAAAATTTATGCAAGGTATATGGAAAAGGTGAAAATCAGGTTACTGCACTTGACAATATTTCACTTACTATCCAAAAAGGAGAATTTACTGCTATTATAGGCTCCTCTGGGTCTGGTAAATCTACATTGCTACACGCCATTGCAGGTGTAGATGTGCCAACAAGTGGAAAGATATACCTAGATGGGCAAGATGTATATGGCCAGAGTAATGAAAAACTTGCTATTTTTCGTAGACGTCAAGTTGGATTGATTTATCAGTTTCACAATCTGATACCAACACTAAATGTAGTGGAAAATATTACTTTGCCTATACTTATGGATAAGCGTAGGGTTAACAAGGAACGACTAAATGACCTGTTGGAGTTACTTGGCTTAAAAGAGCGAAGAATGCACTTGCCAAATCAACTTTCTGGAGGTCAGCAACAACGTGTAGCGATCGGTCGTGCTTTAATGAATGCACCAGCAGTTATGCTTGCTGATGAACCTACTGGTAGCTTAGACAGTAAAAATGGACAGGATATTATCCAGCTATTGAAAGAAAGCCATAATAAATATCATCAGACCCTTATAATTGTCACACATGATGAAAATATTGCATTACAGGCAGATAGAATTATCTGTATTGCAGATGGAAAAGTAGTGCGTGATGAAAGGCTGGTGAATCGTTCATGAACATTTTCAACAAAGTTGCACTGCAAGGTATGAAAAAAAATCGTACACGAACTCTTGTAACAATTATAGGGGTCGTACTATCTGCTGCCATGATTACGGCAGTCACAACATTTGGAGTTTCTTTGATAGACTATTTGACAAAAGGTGCTATTTCGAAGTATGGTGATTGGCATGTTGAGTTTTTAGATGTTGATTCATCTTTCATCCAGAAACAGGCAGGTAATGATGAAGTTACAAATACCACAGTATTTGAAAATATCGGCTATGCAACACTTAGTGGCAACAGAAATCCAGATAAGCCATATCTTTTTATAGCTGGATTCAACAAAGAAACCTTTGATACTGTGCCTATAGATTTGATTTCAGGAAGATTGCCTAAAAACAGTGGAGAGATTCTTGTTTCCAGTAAAGTTGCAACAGATGGTGGTGTCAAATTCGCAGTAGGCGACACTGTTTCATTAGATATAGGTAGACGTATAAATGATGTAAATGAGAGGCTTGGTCAAGGTGATTTATACACTGCTGGAGGGGAAACTCTTGTATCACAAGATAAGAGGATATATAAAGTTGTTGGTATATGTCGAAAGCCTATCTTTGAGGAATCTTCTGCACCAGGATATACCTTGATAACTAAAGCTGATGCACAATTCAAAGGGGATAGTTTTAGCTTGTTTGCCACATTGAAAAATCCTCGTAAAGCCCATTCTTATGTAAGTAGCACTGGAGAACGTGCTTATGTTTTCAATGATAACGTGTTACGTTTCATGGGAGCTTCTGACAACAAGCTATTCAATGTGTTTTTATATTCGGTTGGTGGGATTGTGCTTGCTATCATAATGATTGGCTCGATTTTTCTAATCTATAATTCGTTTAATATGTCGTTGAATGAACGAACACAACAGTTTGGAATCCTTTCATCTGTTGGAGCCACAGCAAAGCAGTTACGGAATTCAGTGTTGTTTGAGGGATTTTGTATTGGTACTGTTGGGATACCAATTGGTGTCGCAGTTGGAATACTCAGTATTAAGCTTGTGATTTCTGTTATTTCCAAAAACTTTGCAAATGTTCTATATACTAACGTCCCTCTGACCTTGACTTTATCTATTCTCGCAATTATTGTTGCAGTAGTGGTTAGTATGGTTACTATCTTAATCTCAGCTTATATTCCGGCCAGAAAGGCAGCTAATACACCAGTGATGGAGTGTATACGCCAGACTAATGAAGTAAAAGTCGAATCTAAAGCTGTGAAGACATCAAATCTTTCACAACGCATTTATGGTTTGGAGGGAACTCTCGCTCTGAAAAATTTTAAAAGAAATAAGAAACGCTATCGCAGTATAGTTTTATCATTAGCTCTCAGTATAGTGTTATTTATATCGACTAGTGCTTTAGTAGGAGATTTAAAACAGATGTCAAGCCAGAAATCAGAGGTTACTGACCATGACATTATCTTTTCCACACAAGGCATGAGTGACAGTGAAATGCTAAAGCTATATGATAAGATGAAGAGTGCTAATGGTGTTTACGAAGGTTTGTATCAAGAAATGATTACTTATTCATGTATCGTTAAAGGAAGTAAGCTTACAGAAAATTACTTACAACATGAAAATATGCATGCAACAAATGAAACAGTCAATTTACCAGTAGATATGCAATTTCTTGATGACAGTACTTATCTGAATATTATCAAAGGTCTTGGCTTAAACACAAAAGAATATACTGGAGAAAATGCAAAGATGCTTGCTGTTTCTATGGCTGTTGAGGATGACCATACTATTGATATTTTTACAAACTCCTCTATGAATGTTAATCTTACCTCTGAAACTGATGGTAATTTGGATAATGTTGAAAAGCAAAATGTAAACATTACATTTGTAAAAATAGTGCCACCTGATTCTCCTCCAAGTGCAAGAAATTCTAAGAATAAGCAAGTAAACTTCAGAATACTAGCTCCTTATTCAGTCAAATATAAGTTTGAGGCTCTTGATGTTTCTACAGGAATCAAGAGTATGGGATTTCAATCAAAAAATCCAACTCAGTCAGTTGCAGAAATGGAAAAGATTATTGAGAGTGAGGGTGTTACAGTTGAGCATAATCTCTACAATATGTATGGAATGATGGACGATAATCGTAATTACATATTCATTGTCAACGTATTCGCCTATACTTTCATCATTATGATTTCACTTATTTCTGTCGCTAATGTTTTCAATACAATTTCTACGAATATCAAGTTGCGTCGTAGAGAGCTTGCCATGCTTCGTTCTATTGGAATGTCTGAGCGTGATTTCCAAAAAATGATGAATTTTGAGTGTATATTTTATGGTATGAGGGCTCTTCTATTTGGGCTACCTATAGCAGTAATTTCTTCCTGGTTAATTCATAAAGAAATGGTAGCAGATGATATTAACTTTATGTTTCCATGGGTAAGTATCGGAATAAGTGTGTTTGGCGTTCTCTTTATCATATTCATTACAATGTTGTATACTACTAATAAGATAAAAAAAGAAAATATTATCGATGCACTGCGAGATGATATGGCTTAATTTAAGGTATATGTTAATTTTATAGAAAAATAATTCTAAGAGATGGCGCATAATAAAAGAATAGTAATTTATACTAAAAATAGGAGGGAATTAGCATTAGCTACATTCCCTCCTATTTTCTTAAAAAATTTACTGAGAAAAGTCAATTAAACTAAACATCTTAAGTCAATTTCTCTCTTTTTAACTTGTATCTGAATTTCAGTTAGAAGTTCTTCTTCATTGTTTGTAGATAAAGGGTCTATTATAGGTATTTCATATATATAATTTTCAATAGGTATTCTTTTATACTCAACATAATCAACTAATTTTTTAAAAGCAGTATAATTTTCTTTGTAAGGTCCCTTATAGGTCATACAGATGAAATCGCCAGCTGAAATTTCTGTTATATATTTTTGCGATTTTGTATCAAATAAATCTCTTTCAACTGTAACAAAGCTATTGTCATAAATGACTTTATCTTCCTTTAAAAATTTATCTATAGATACAAGCCCACTTACGCCACCATAAAATACAGATATATTATCTTCTAATATATTCGCTATTTGTCTTCTTGAAAGTTCCATAGTTTCTTCACTACTTAACCCTTCTTCATATTCTATAGATAATATACTTCTTCTTGGAATATGTTTTCTAACTATTTTATTAACATCATCTACTTTCATACCTTTTTCCATTGTTTCTTTCTTAGTACTTAGCACTTTTTTTATAAGTTCTAATTCTTTAATTTTCTCGTCCACTATATTAATTTTATTAGTTAGCAGTTTTAGAATTTCTTCATTATTTTCATCAAGTTTTGATTTAATTTCCTTTAAAGGCATACCTAGATATTTTAAGTATTTTATAATATCTAATTGTGAAAATTGGTCAATTGAGTAATATCTGTAATTGCTTTCTTGATCAACATGAACAGGTTTAAATAAGTCTATTTGGTCATAGTATCTTAGTGTCTGTATACTTATTTTATGAAGCTTTGACATCTCTCCTATTGAAAACTTTTTACTCATACAATCACCTCATTTGAGATTTAAAATATATTCCATGGATATTTATCAGGTGTATTACATGTAAATTCCATTTTTTCTTTTGTAGTAGGATGGTAGAGTTCTATTTTATTAGACCAAAGAGCTATTTGTTGTCCAACTTTATTTATTTCTTTACCATACCTTTGGTCTCCATATAATGGATGTTTTCTGCTTGAAAATTGAACTCTTATTTGATGAGAACGACCAGTTTTCAAGTTTACTTGAACCAAGCTTAGGTTTTCTTTAAAGTTTAATATCTTATAGTCAAGTTCAGCTTCTTTGGCATCTTTATGATTTTTTTTCACTACAGTTACCATATTAGTCTTTTTATTCTTATATAAAAAATCTTTTAATGTATCTTTACCAGATTTCATATTGCCATGTATAATAGCGAGATAAGTTTTATTAAAGGTCTTATTTCTTACTTGTTCAGACAATCTTGATGCTGCTTTTGATGTCTTTGCAAAAACCATAACTCCACCTACTGGTCTATCTAATCTATGTATTAAACCAATATATACATTTCCAGGTTTGTTATACTTTTTTTTTACATAGTCTTTTAAAAGATTTACCATATCTTTATCATTAGTATCATCTCCTTGAGATAATATATTAACTGGTTTTTCTACAACGAGTAAATGGTTATCTTCATATATGACTCTTATCATTACTTTTTCTCCCATCTTCCAAATATACCACAAGGAAGTATCTTACCATCTCTAGAAGCTGGTATTCCTAATTCTCCACCATATATATCTCCTGCATTTGCTTTTTTGCCTATTGTTGTAGATAGTACATTTTCAAGAACTATTGAAGAAAAGCCTGTTGTATAAGAATTAATCAAGAAAAATAATGGGTCATCTGATAAAACTCCCATACATAAGTCTACAAAACTATATAATTTTTCTTCTATTTGCCATACTTCTCCTTTAGGACCTCTTCCATAAGAAGGTGGGTCCATTATTATCGCATCATATTTTTTCCCTCTTCTTATTTCTCTTTCAACAAACTTTACAACATCATCCACTATAAATCTTACTGTTTGATTTTTAAGACCAGATAACTCTATGTTTTCTTTTGCCCAATTAACCATACCTTTTGCTGCGTCAACATGGCATACTTCTGCACCAGCAGATGCACAAGCTACTGTAGCCCCACCTGTATATGCAAATAGATTTAATACTTTTATAGGTCTGTCAGCTTTCTTTATTTTGTCTATCATCCAATCCCAATTGGCTGCTTGTTCTGGAAATAATCCAGTATGTTTAAATCCAGTTGGTTTAATGTGAAACTTTAAATTTTTATAATTTATAGTCCATTGTTCAGGGTATCTTTTTTTGTGTTCCCATTGCCCCCCACCTTTATTACTTCTATGATAATGTCCATGAGGGTTTTTCCATAATGCCCATTCAGATTCCATTGGCCATACAACTTGTGGGTCTGGCCTTCTAAGTACATAATTACCCCAACGTTCTAATTTTTCTCCATTTCCCATATCTATAAGTTCATAATCTTTCCATTTATCTGCTAATAATAACATATCTTTCCTCCTATAAAATAACTCTCAATCCTATGTATTATACCACAAAATTAGTCATTTTTTGCTGTTTTAGATACTTTCTATTCTTTACATTTACTATTAACATTATTACTGTTTTAAGCATATTATATTGTATCTGATTTTTTTAATAAAAGGGGGAGGATTTTAATGGAAAATAATCAATCTACAAATACTTGTACATATAATATATTATATGTGCAATTTAATGAAGACTTTGAAAGAAGTAAGTATTTTTCTTATGATGTAAAGTATCCGATTATATACAATATCAGAAATCAATCTACTTTCGTAAATCCAGCTATTTTAAATAATATAAACAACGCTGTAAGAATGACTGTAAACAATTTTAAAAATGGCTTAAAGGAAGAAGAACAAGAGTATAATAATGCAGCTTCTCAAAATTCACTTCCAAAACAAAGTTACTGGGTATCAACTAGTTATGCAGTTACTTTTAATAAAAATTATGTACTAAGTATGATATTAAGCCTTATGGGATTTGCTAATAATGCTGGACCTAAATATAATACATTGAATAATTACAACATAGATTTGACAACTGGAAAAGAACTTTTAATTGGTGATATTTTTAGAGATGGGACTGATTATATAAATATAATAACTGACTATATAAAGTCTCAAATAAATGAAAATAGAAATATGTATTATTCTAATGTAGAATTGGTTATACCTGAAGACCAAGCTTTTTATCTTACAGATGATGGAATCGTTATCTATTTTGGAGTCGATGAAATAGCACCTGAAAGCTTCGGGATACCTAAGTTTGAGATGAAATTTTCTGATTTCGGCAATTTTATAAACTCACGTTTCTATTGTATTTCTCCAGATATATATGTTCAATCAAGAGGAAAATCGAAACATTTTATAGTATAAAAATATAGATAATTCTGAGCCCTATTTTAGTATTTATACTGGAGTAGGGTTAAGATTTATCTATCTTAAATAATGTGATTTAAACTGTACTATTTATATGTGTTAATTATATAAATTTAGACATATTGATAAATATTTAAAATATCACGATTGTTTTGTATTAAAAGTTTTAACTTTTGAATCCACAAGAGGTTTATATTATTATATACATTTAAGTCACTATTTTTTTTTATACATTTGCTGATAAGCAGAGTTTTTATTGATGACCTCTACATCCAAATTGGGATTACTTACCACTTCATATAAAAAGAGCTTTCCTAATTTTAATCTGATATTCATCTCCAACCTGTTCCATTCATAGCCTTTGAACAATTCTTTTAATAAAAAAACTTCTCCACAATTGATGTTTTTTAATTCATCTATTGCTTCTTTTAACAGACTATTCATATTATTTCCTCCAATTTGTATAAACTCATTAATTTCATTATATTGGTAAATTTTGACAGAGTCAAACAAATTATAAAGGAATTATTATGGTGTCAAAAGTTAACAGTATTGACACCAAAAAACCATTTTAGTAAAATGGATAAAGATGATTAGATACAAGCCTCTAGGCAACTTCTGTACTAAATCTTTATGTTAGGAAGTGATTATTATTATATATGGATATTGTCGTGTAAGCACAAAAAATCAAACAGATAACAATAGTCTGTATCAGCAACAACAGGAAATATTGAGTAAATATAATGATGCTAAGATAATAAAAGAAACTTATACAGGTACTACTACAAATAGACCTAAGTTTGAAAAAGTTATATCATCTTTAAAAAAGGGCGATTTACTTGTTGCAACTAAATTAGATAGACTAGCTAGGAGTACATCAGAAGGAATACAATTAATAGAGGGATTGTTTGCTAAAGAAGTGAGTGTTCACATTTTAAACATAGGACTCTTAGAAAATACTTCAATGGGAAAATTCTTTCTAACTACATTGCTTGCAGTTGCAGAGCTTGAAAGAAATATGATAATAGAGCGTACTCAATTAGGTAAAGAATTTGCTAGAAAGAAAAAGGATTTTAAAGATGGTAGACCAAAGAAATACAGTAATCAACAGATACAATATGCATTAGGTTTATTAAACTCTAAGCCATATAGAGAGGTTGTGAAGATGACTGGCATCTCTAAAAGTACACTTATTCGTGCAAAGAAATCAATATAATAGAGGTGTAATTTATGAAAAATTAGAGGTATAAATAAACTAAAGATATTTATACTTCTAACTAATCTTATTTTCAGCTATAATGCATAAAAGATTCTTAAAGTTTTTGTAAGTTATTTTTTTATATTATATAATTTTATTGTCAGGGTATGACTGATTAAAAATATTAAGTAATATTAAAATATTTAACTGTAGTATATCTATAAAGAGGTAATAACTCTTTAAAAATTTATGTGTTACATAAAAAATTAATGATTTATGTAATTATCTAAGGCACAATATAAAAATAGGTATATCTTAGAGTAACATTAGTTATTCTAAGGTATACCTATTTTTGTGCTAAATATTTTAAACATTGTAAAAAAAATATCAAAAACATATTGACTCTATAGTTACTATAGAGTTTATAATTAGAACTGTAAAAAGACAAAATAAATGTCAGATTTTTAGAAATTATAACAAATATAAAAGTATACTTAAAAAATTTGTATTAAGATTAAGTCAAATTGGTGAAATTTGGCAGGGAAAACGTTGTATAAATAAGTCAAACCAGGAGGGAATTAAAATGAGCAATAATATTAATCAAGATTTGGAGACAAAAATAATACATTGGGGACATAGTGCAGACCCAACGACAGGGGCATTAGCTACACCAATATGTCAAACAGCAACATTTGCAGCAAAAACAGTAGAGCATTTTGAAGAGTTATGCATGACATGGGGATATGTATATACGAGAGAATGTAATCCTACACTTACAGAGTTAGAGACTAAATTAGCTATGCTTGAAAATGCAGAAAGTGCTATATCTAGTACATCAGGCATGGGAGCAATAACATCTACTATCTTAGCATTAGTAAAAAGTGGAGACCATATAGTTAGTTCAGATGGTATATTTTCACACACTAAATTATTTATGTCTGAATTATTATCTAAATTTGGAGTGGAAGTTACATTTGTAGATGCAGTAAATCCACAAAATATAAAAGATGCAATGAAACCAAACACTAAGATAGTTTATATAGAAAGTCCTTTAAATCCATCTTTAGATTTAGTAGATATAAAAGCAATAGCAGAAATTGCTCATGAAAATAAGAGTTTAGCTATAGTTGACAGTACTTTTGGTACACCAATTATACAAAGACCAATAGATCTAGGTGCAGACTTAGTAATACATAGTCTTACTAAATTTATAAATGGACATGGAGATACTTTAGGAGGATCAGTAGCAGGTTCAAAAGAATTAATAGATTTAGTTAGATGGCCAAGTTTATGTTGTTTTACAGGAGCATCTTTACCACCAATGAGTGCATGGATGATTCTAAGAGGTATGAAAACGTTAGATATGAGAATGAAAAAGCACTGTGAAAATGGATTAGCAGTAGCAGAGTTTTTAGAGCAGGAAGAAAGTGTAGAATTAGTAAAATATCCAGCACTAAAATCTCATCCTCAATATGAACTTTGTAAAACTCAGATGAACGGTTTAGGTGGAGGAGTAGTCTCATTTAAACTAAAAGATGGTATCAATGGTTTGACAAGAGACCAAGCTAGTAGAAGATTAATGAACTCTTTAGAACTTGCAACAATAGCAACAAGTTTAGGAGAAGAGCATACATTAGTTCAAATGAATGGAGAGAATCTAATAAGAATAGCTGTAGGATTAGAATCTTCAAATGACATAATAAATGATTTTAAACAAGCAATCGAAAAATTAAAATAAAATTACATGCATAAATTTATAAATAAAAAATTTTAAGGAGAGAAAATCAATGGAGAACAAAAGTAATGTTAAAAGATTTCTAATAATATTCATATTGGCATTTGGAACAACAGCTATGTATAGTTTACCATATATGAAATCATCATTTTATGACCCAATGCAACAAGCTTTAGCATTGAGTCATACACAAATAGGGAACTTATTGAGTTTATACGGATTAGTAGGAATGGTATCTTATTTTATAGGAGGATGGTTTGCGGATAGATTCTCAGTTAGAAAGCTGATAACTTTTTCTTTAATCACTTCAGGGTTATTAGGGTTTTATTTTTCAACATTCCCATCATATAGTATGATACTTTTAATATTTGTATTATGGGGATTCACAACAATATTAACTTTCTTCTCAGCATCTGTTAAAATTGTTAGAATGCAAGGAAGTGAATCAGAGCAAGGTAGAATATTTGGTTTTTATGAAGGATTATCAGGTGTATCAGGTACATTAATTTCTTTTATAGGTCTTTACTTCTTTGGTAAATTTGCTGAAATAACAATAGGATTCAAATATGTAGTATGGTTATATTCTGCAGCATCTATAATATGTGGTATACTTTTATTCTTCTTAGTAGAAGAGAAAAAAGATACTGGAGCATCAGATGAAGGTCTAAGCATTAAGTCATTATTAAAAGTAGTTACAATGCCAAAAGCTTGGTTAATTGGTCTTATAATATTTTCAACTTATCTAGTATTCTCAAGTTTAACTTATTTAAGCCCATATTTATCAGAAGTTTATGTAATGCCAATGACTCTAGTTTCAGCTCTATCAATAATTAGAACTTATGTTATAAAAATGGGAGCATCTCCTATTGCTGGTGTCATAACAGATAAAGTTGGTTCATCTATAAGAGTAATGTTTGTAGGATTTATACTAATGACAGTAAGTACAGCTGCTTACTTGGTAATTCCTAAAGGAGCGGGATTTATATGGATAGCTGTAATAAATATGATAATACTAAGTGTAATCTTATTTGGATTTAGAGGTATATACTTTGCATCTGTTTCAGAATCTAATATATCTTTAGAAACTACAGGAGCTGTAGTTGGATTTGCTTCATTTATAGGATTTTCTCCAGACGCATTTTATTACACTGTAGCAGGTAATTGGTTAGACAAATATGGACAAACAGGATATACTTATATATTCATTTTATCTGTAGTGTGTGCAGTTATAGGTATATTTGCTACTTATGCTCTAAATAAAATAAATAAAAAAGAAAATAAGAATTTGAATAACAAGATTGCTTAATAACAAGATTGATTAAATACTTATAATTATTATATAACTCTACCTATTTTTTATGAAAATGGGTAGAGTTGTTCATATTTAAATATTAAAGAAGGAAAATTAAAATATAAGAACGTGGAGATTAGATATGTTAACATTGTGGGAAAATGGAATTATAGTTATATTTGCATTTATATTATTAGGGATAGGTTATTATTTTTCTAGAAATGTAAAAGATATGGAGAGCTATTACCTAGGAAATCGAAGTTTACCATGGTCATTGATAGTAGGTACTTTAGTTGCCTCATGGTATGGGGGAGTTGGTACAGTAGGTAGTGTGGAGTATGCGGCTATATATGGAATATCTGCTTGGGCAGTTTGGTCAATAGCTGCACATATTGGAAGAATGCCTTTAGCATTATGGGTTGGACCAAGAATCCACATAAGAACCAATATAACAGTTCCTGATTTATTAGAAAGTTTTTATGGGAAACATGTTGCTATAATTGGGGCAATCTTAATGTTTATATATTGTGCACAACTTGGAGAAATAACAGCTATGGGAACTATAGGTAATGTAGCTTGGGGAATAGATAAAGAATTGATAGGCCTAATAATGGTAGTTGTAGTCGTTGTACTTACAGTACTTGGTGGACTTATGGGAGTTGCCATTACAGATATGGTATTATTTTTCTGCATGGTATTTGGTCTAACTATGGTTATGCCAGGTCAATTTGAACAAATAGGAGGTTTCCAAGGGCTTACAGAAGCACTTAAAGACGCGCCTCAGCTTATGCATCCTACAAAAGGAATGTCAGCGATGAAAGCACTGATGCTAATTGTATATTCTTTTGGAGCTTATTCAGACCCAACTTTTTATCAGAGATTTTCGGCAGCAGACTCTCCTAAAGTTGGTAGAAGAGCCTTATTAACTTGTTTCTCACTATGGATATGTTTTGATATGGTTTTAACTATGACAGGTCTTATAGTAAGAGCTACTTATCCAGAGATGGCACCAGCCGCTGGGTATATAACTTTAGTTTTGGAGACATTGCCACAAGGAATAAGAGTAATATTCATAATAGGAATTTTAGGTTCTATAGTATCAACATTAGATAGTTATTATCTAGCAGCAGGAGCTACATTAGCCAATGATATATATGGAAGAATTACTAAAAAGGAGTTATCTCAGAAACAATTAGTAAAATTTACTAGGATAGGTGTATGTTTAGCAGCAGTTATGGGACTTAGTGTAGCGTTTAGATTTGAAAATGTATATGATGCATGTATATTTGTAGGAAGTATTTGGATGGGCTCTGCATTTGTACCTATAGTAGGTGGACTTCTTGGAAGTGGAAGAAGAACATCTATGGGTGGTATTTTAGGAATGATTGTAGGAGGAGTGACTTTTGGTTACTTTAAAATATTCCCAGTTCAAAGCTTTGAGTTAGAGCCTCTTGTAGTGGCTATACCTCTTTCATTTATTGCATGGATGATTGGAAATAGAATAGGTAAGAATTTAAATACACAAAATAATCTATAAAAGGAGAAACTGCTATGTCTAAATTAGTGTCTAAGGTAAAAAAAGATTTAGAAATAAAATGGCTTGGGATAGATGGTTTTCTAGTATTATTGTACTTTTTAATAACAGGATTTATATTTTATGGTATAGTGACTAGAAATGATATTATAGTTGGCAAGATAATTCCATATGGAGTTATGACAGTTGTAGTTATAATATTTTTTGATTACATATATAGAGTTCTAAAAATGACAAGAAAAAAATAAGAAAGAGAATGATTTTATGGATATAAGAGCATTACCTATAAAAATTACAAAAGATAAAGCTATAGATATAGCTAAAAGTGGAAAAAACTCTTTAATTAGCAAATTGATATTAAAGAATAAGGATACTCATGAAGTTAGACTTCACTATATAGAGTTTAAAATTGTTACGCTTAAAATTCATAAAAATAAATCTATTTTTATGAAGAAAAAGCATTCTAATAATATAAATGAATTGAAAATTTTGGTGAATGGTTCTACTGGTGCTGGTAGTATAGTGCAAGAGTTGCCAGTGTGTGAAATGGTTAAAAACGTAGATTGTAATATTGTACAATATAGTGATAAAGATGAAAGAAGAGTAAGAGCAAAGGCAAATAAGATGGCTATGAGGTTAACTCATAGGTTTATGGGAGGAATTCCAGAGATTGAAATAGTTAAAATCGAAAGTATTTTTAGGCCATACTGGGTAGTATTTTTTGGAAAAGTCGAATTGAATACAAGAGTTAGTTATCTTCCAATTGAAGCTGATGGCTTTGTTATAGGAATGTAAAATATTTTGCACTTATTGTATAATACATATTAAGGGAAGATGTTATATTTAGTTGTATAAGATGTCTTCTATAGTAGATAATATGATTTGCAATAAGTGCATTTTAAGTTTTACAGATTATAAAAATGGAGGAAATTAAGTCTTATGCAAAATTATGAATACAATGGATTTTATATAGAAAAGCCAATGGGAAATAATGTATTCTCATATGATAAAAGAGATAATAAGAGTATATATGTACCAAAACTTATAAGTGGCACATTAGATGATGTAAAGTTGGGTAATAAAGTAGTTTTTAATGAAGTAGATGAAAATGAGGAAATAAAAGCAATAGGATTGGAGAATATGGTCGAATATGTCCTGGGAAATAAAAAAATATATGTATTTGATAATCATAATCATGCATTTTATTTTTGGTTAAAATCTATGCTGAATGATGAATTTACAAGAGGATGCAAGTTAGTACATGTAGACCAACATAAGGATACTAGAGAACCTGAGAACTACGATGTAGATATAAACAATATAGAAGATGTATTTAGGTATACAAATGAGGTTTTAAATGTAGGAAGCTTTATAAAACCAGCATTGCAACATAAAATATTCTCGGAATTAATAATAATAGATAGTTTATATGGATTTGATTTAGATATAGAGCCAGAGTTTGTTCTCGATATAGATTTGGATATATTTTCAAGTGATATGGATTACATACCGTTTGATTTCAAACTGGATAAGATAAAAAACTTAATTAAAAAAGCTAAAGTCATAACAATTGCTACAAGCCCTTACTTTATAAACCAAGAGTATGCTATAAAAGTATTAAAAGAATTGTTTAATTATGATATAATATAAGAGTTAACTTTAAATAGAATATGGTATAATCAAAAAGAAGAAACTTACAATCTAACCAAAAGATTTTATACTATAAAAACTATAAAAATATAGATTTACTTAGGAGGAAAAAAGTATGAGTTTATATACTGAATGGAGAAATTTAAGCGATAATCATGAAAATCAAGAAGCAGAGGTAAAATTCTGGGAAGAATATTTAAAAATTGAAGCTGGAATATACAATGAAATATTAAACAATAAAATGGATGTTGTTGAAGGTAAAGTAAGTGAATTGGCTGAAAAATTTGGAACTACTAATGAATTTTTCATGGGATTCATAGATGGAATCAGTGAAAGTCTAAAAGAAGATATAGTTCTAGAAGATGTAGAAGCTGATAAAGAGGTTTCTATAAAAATAGATTGGGAAAAATTATATAACAATATGGTGACTGTTGAAGCTCATTGGCTATATAATTTACAAGGTTGGGAAGAAATATTACCAGCAGAACAAAGAAAAGAAATAATAAAAGCGTACAAAAAATCTAAAACAGTAGTTAAAGAAGCAAAAATAGGAAGAAATGATTCATGCCCATGTGGAAGTGGTAAAAAATATAAGAAATGTTGTGGGAAGTAAGGTAGTCTTATGTTTATTTTAAGATTTGCAGACGATGATGACAATTTATCAGTTAAAGATTTTACATCTTTAACTGATTTAAAAAAATATATTAGTGAAAATGATATAGATAAAACATGGCATCAAATTGAAGAAGTTAAAAGAGTAATACCCAACTTAAAAGAGGAATAAGATTAAGTAATATAAAAAAGAATATTAAAAAATAGTTGTCAATAGTTGTCTATAAGGACAACTATTTCTATTTTTGGATATAAATATAAAATATACAGGGGGTATAAATATGAAATTTATTGATTTACATTGTGATACTATAGCAAAGCTAATGGAAAATGTAGAAACAAGTGAACTTAAGTCTAACAAGTATTCTGTTGATATAGACAGATTGAAAAAAGGGGATTCGTTAGCTCAAACATTTGCTCTTTTTGTTGATACCGAAGAAGTAAAGCATCCTTTTGATTATTGTATGAGCATGGCAAATAAATTTCATGAGGAAATGAAAAAAAATAGTGATGTAATAGCTTTAGCTACTAATTATGAAGAGATTATGAAAAATCAATCAGAAGGAAAACTTACTGCACTTTTATCTATTGAGGAGGGAGCAGTACTTGAAGGTAAGATAGAGAATTTAAAGAAATTTTACAATTTAGGGGTTAGAATGATGACAATAAGTTGGAATCATGTGAATGAATTAAGTTTTCCTCATAATAAAGTAGAGTATAGAGAAAAAGGTCTCACTGATTTTGGAAGAGAAGTAGTACATAAAATGAATGAATTGGGAATGTTAGTGGATGTTTCGCATATTTCAGATGGTGGATTTTATGAAATTGCTAAGATTTCTTCTAAACCAATAATTGCTACACATTCTAATTCAAGAGCAATGATGAATCATTCTAGAAATCTAACTGATGATATGATTAGAGTATTGGCAAATAAAGGTGGAGTTACAGGTATAAACTTTTTCCATTTATTTTTAAGTGATAAAAGCGAAAGTAAGCTTGAAGATATGGTAAGACATATAAAACATATTGTAAATGTTGGAGGAATAGATGTTGTAGCTCTAGGCTCAGATTTTGATGGAATAGATTCAAAGGTTGAGATTGAGGATATATCTCAGATGGGTAAATTATATGAACCTCTAAAAAAAGAAGGGTTTAGTGAAGATGATATAGAAAAGATATACTATAAAAATGCTTTAAGAGTGATAAAAGAAGTATTATAAGAAATGTTTTTTTGACATTAGGAAACAAAGTTTTATATCGAACATAGTATAAACTAAGATAAAAATTTATTGGAGGTTTAACTATGAAGGTAGGAGACATTGTAGCTAGAAAGTCACATAACAAAGATATAGTATTTAAAATAGTCTCTTTTGGTGTAGATGAAAATAATGAAAAAATAGCTATACTAAAGGGAATTGCATTTAGAGTAATAGCAGATGCTTATATTGATGATTTAGAATTAGTAAAAGCACCTGATATAAAAGATATATTAATAGATAAAAATGTAGAAAATTTATTATATAAGTCAGTAAGAAAAGCTAAAGAAAGACAGAAAAGAATGACAAGAGCAGTTCCAAAACTTCAATTAAATCCTAACACATATGGAATGCCTGGAAAAGTATTACAGATAGATGGAGATAAAGAATATTTAAAAATTTGTTTGGATGTATATGCTCAACTTGGAATACCTGCTGTAGGAGTGGCAGTTTCAGAACAAAATCAATATAAAGAAGTAAGAGCACTGCTAGAAAAATATAATCCGGATATACTAGTAATAACAGGTCATGATGCAATGACAATAAAAAGAGGCGATATAGAAGATATGAGTAACTATAGAAACTCTCTGAACTTTATGAAAACAGTAAAAGAAGCACGTAAATGGCAACCAAATTTGGATAATCTTGTTATATTTGCAGGAGCATGCCAATCAAATTATGAAAAAATAATAAGTGCAGGAGCAAATTATGCAAGTTCACCTGGAAGAATAATGATACATGCTTTAGACCCAGTTTTTGTAGTGGAGAAAATTGCTTGTTCAAGAATCGATGTAGTAGTGCCTATTGATGAGGTTATAGAGCAGACTATTACAGGTGTTAAGGGGATTGGTGGCTCTGAAACAAGAGGCAAATTTAGATGGGCAATGCCAAAAACAATATTACATTAAAAAAAAATAGAATAATTATACTGTATATCTTCAAAAATAGTATTGACATTTTTGCAAAAAATATATAAAATAATTAGTTTAAACATTTGACAAAAATGTTTATATGTGATATTATGTAAACATATAAACGTTAAAGAAGGTGATATTGTGGCTACTGTTCAAACTCTAGATAAGATAAGAGTAAGCTTAGAGAGACATATAGGAAAGAAAATATTGTTGAAAGCTAATAAAGGAAGAAAGCAGATTATTACAAAAGAGGGTATACTAGAAAAAGTTTATCCAAGCGTGTTCGTTATAA
Source organism: Clostridioides sp. ZZV14-6387 (assembly GCF_020657835.1). Lineage (NCBI taxonomy): Bacteria > Bacillati > Bacillota > Clostridia > Peptostreptococcales > Peptostreptococcaceae > Clostridioides > Clostridioides sp. ZZV14-6387. The sequence continues at coordinate 17,556 of NZ_JAGWCW010000029.1, read as the reverse complement.
AATTAGATGATGAAAGTAATGGATATCCTAGGGTATCTTATAGTTACTCAGATTTATTAACATCTAATGTAAAATTGCAAGTTTTTAGAGATCAAGATAAATTACAGATAAGTTAAAATTATACCTATTAAAAATAGGTGTAATTTTTTTTTTGCTCCTTAAATATAAATATAGTGTGATACTTTTATAATACTTAAGGAGGTAAACTATGGAATTAATTAAAGATGTAATAAAGATTGACAATAGAATAGACTTCGGGAAATTTCAAACATTTATTGAGGTGGAGGCGGTAGTACCAGACAAAAAATTAGATGTATATGAAATCGTAAAGACAGAAGGATACATATCACTTAAAAAAATTGAAATGGCAGATGGGAAGATACTTTGTAGAGGAAGTTTTAATTATAATGTAATTTATATTGCAGATGATAAAAATACTATTTCTAATGTAGATGGAAAAGTAGATATAAACGAAGTTATAGAGAAAGATAATGTTGTTCAAGATATGGAATACATGTTATTCTCAGAAGTAGAGCATATGGATTGTACTATAATGAATGAGAGAAAAATCAAAGTAGGAGCTCTTATGAATATAAGAGGAAGTTTATTTGAAAAGCAAAGATTAGATATAGTAAAAGATGTATCACAAGTAGAGGGGATACAGAAACATAGAAAAGAAATTTGTTTCCAAGATATAGTTGGAATAGAAAAAGCAGAAAGTTCTATAAGAGATACTATAACTATAAATACAGAAGAAATTCAGTCTATAATAAGTTTAAATCCATCTATTAGAGTAAAAGAAAGTAGAGTGACTGATAATAAGGTTATCATTGGTGGAGTGTTGGAAATAAATCCATTAGCTTGTACATATGAGGGTGAACTTGTAGAGTTAGATAGAGTAGGTATTGAGTTTACTCAATTTGTAGAGGTGCCTGGAGTTAGTGATGGCATGATTGAAGAAGTCTTGTTGTCTATGTCAGACTTCAATCATATCTTCAAACAAAATAGTGAAAGTAATACAGGTCTTCTAGAAATAGATTGTATGGCTTCTTGTAAAGTAAAAGTTACAGATGAAGTGACAAGAGAGGTATTGCAAGATGCATATTCTCCTCAAAAAATAATAAAATTTGATCATAAGCCTATTCAATTAAACAAGACTCTAAGAAATAGCGAAGAGACATTTATGGTTAGAGAAGGCATAAGAAATGATAATGATGATATACAAATAAAAGATATTGTAAGCGTTTGTCCAACTATGTCTATAGAAAATAGTTATATTGAAGAAAATAAAAGTATTATACAAGGGATTATAAAAGTTGAGATTTTATTTGTTCCAGTTGAGGGTCTAAAATTAGTTTATAAAATCAGTGAAGAAATTCCATTTGAACATGATATAGAGATGGATAACTTAACTGATACAGCATCTGTATTTAATACAGCATGTATTGATAAAATTGAAGTTGATTTAAATAGAGATCAAATAGATTTAGTTATAAAAATTAAGCGATTTACTGAGGCACTAGACAAGAAGGCAGAAAACTTTATAATCAAAGGTGAAGACCAAGGTGTATATGACTTGTCTAAAGCTCCTAGTATAATTGTATATATATGTAAAGAGGGCGATACTTTCTGGAATATCGCAAAAAAATACAATACAACAGAAAATGAAATTGCAGAGCTTAATGATATAAAACTGGATGAACCAATTAAGCCTGGCAAGTGTCTTATTTTAGAAAAAAAAGTCGTATTAGTAGATTAATATTAAAAAATTTAAAGTAATTAAGTATAATAGGGTATTATAATACCCTATTATTTTATTTTTTGTAGTATAATATTATTGTTAGTGATGCATTATTCTTTAAACAAGGAGGATAGAATGGATTTTATAAAACTAAAAAGTAAGGCAAAAATAAATTTATCCATTGATGTCTTAGGAAAAAGGCAAGATGGTTATCATTTTGTTGAAATGATAATGCAAACGATAGATTTATACGATATAGTAAAAGTAAAAGGATTAAATGAAGATGAAATAAAGGTAAAAAGCACTAGTTTAGATATTCCTTTAGATGAAGATAATATTGTTTATAAAGCCGCCAAAATACTTAAGAATAAATTTGATATAAAAAAAGGTGTAGAAATATTCATAGAAAAAAATATCCCTGTAGCAGCAGGAATGGCTGGAGGAAGTTCTAATGCAGCTGCGGTATTAGTAGGTCTAAATCAATTATGGAAGCTTGAATTATCTGAAGATGAATTAAAAGACATAGGATTTAATTTAGGAGCAGATGTTCCATTTTGTATATCAGGACAACCTGCTTTAGCTCAAGGAGTTGGAGAAGAGCTAACTAATATCAAAGGTTTGCCATGTGATATAAATATATTGATATGCAAACCAGATTTATTTGTTTCTACTAAGGAAGTTTATCAAGGTTTAGATTTGAATAATATTAAAAAAAGACCAAATAATAAATATTTGATAGAGTGTTTAAAGTCTGAAGACATAAAAGCTTTATCAGAAAATATGGTAAATGTTCTCGAAAATGTTACTATAAGTAAACATAAAGAAATAGATAATATAAAGCAAGTCATGATGAAAAATAATGCTTTAGGTTCTATGATGAGTGGAAGTGGTCCTACAGTTTTTGGACTATTTGAAAGTAAAGAAGATGCTCTAATTGGAAAAAAAGAATTATTAAAAAAATATAAACAGGTATATGTTGTTAATAGCAGTCAAAAAGGGGTTGAAATTTGTGGAGAATTTAACTAAACTGAACTTGGATAATTACAAGCCATTGAGAGATGTAGTTTTTGAGAATTTAAGAGAAGCAATCTTAGAAGGAAAATTAAAGCCTGGTCAAAGGCTAATGGAAGTACAACTAGCAGAACAATTAGGAGTAAGTAGAACTCCAGTAAGAGAGGCAATAAGAAAGCTTGAATTAGAAGGTTTAGTTGTTATGTTGCCTAGAAAAGGTGCTTATGTAGCAAATATGTCATTAAAAGATATTATGGATGTATTAGAAGTAAGAGCGAGTTTAGAAGGTTTAGCAGCATATCTTGCAGCTGAAAGAATCAGTGATGAAGATATCAAAAAACTTAAAGATATATCAGAAGACTTTAAAAAAAGCACTTTAGAATGTGATGTAGATTCATTATTAAGACTTGATGTAGAATTTCATGAATGTATATTTAAAGCAACAAACAATAAAAAATTAATCCAATTGATAAACTCACTATGGGAACAAGTATATAGGTTTAGAGTTACTTACATGTCTGATTATGACACATCGCACAATATCGTTGAAGAACATAGATATTTACTTGATGCTATAATTAAAGGAGATAGTGAATTATCTAAGCAATATGCTACTGAACATATAGAAAAAGCAGAACAGTTTATGATAGATAAAGCTATGATTAATAAAGACTTATAAAATATAAAGTAAAAAAAGCTATTTTAAAATGATTATAATCATTTTAAAATAGCTTTTTTTATTAATATTAAAAAATATTATGAATAAATTAAATTAAATTGGACATAATTGATGATATAAATTTATCTTAAGGGGGAATTTTCAGTGAGAAAAGTTAAGATTAGATTGGGATTATTAATATTAAGTTTTATATCAGTTATATCAATAATGACAATAGTAATAAATGGTGAAGTAAAAAAAGTCGATAATATATCAAAAGACTATAAAGATAAATTAATAAGATTTCATGTTATAGCAAATAGTAATACAGATGAAGACCAAGCACTTAAATTAAAAGTTAGAGATGAAGTGATAAAATATCTACAACCTAAGCTTCAAAATTCAAAAAGTATAGAAGAAAGTGAAGCGATTATAAAAAGAGAATATAGTAGTTTGGAAGAAATAAGTAAAAATATTATTCTTGAAAATGGATATAATTACAGTGTAAAGGTAGGTATACAATATAGTAATTTTCCTACTAAACAATATTCTAATATAGTTCTTCCAGCTGGTGAATATAAAGCTTTAAAAATTATCATTGGAAAAGGTGAAGGGAAAAATTGGTGGTGTGTCATGTTTCCTCCATTATGTTTTGTTGATGAATCTAATGGAGTGATAGATAAATCTACAGATGATAAGTTGAAAGAAGTATTAACAGATAAAGAATATAAGTTGATAAAACAAGATACACCAAAGAAAACAAGTAGAGTAAAAATTAAATTTAAGGTACTTGAAGTAGTAAAAGATTTAGAGAAAAAGTTCTAAAAATAAGATTTTAAGGAGTGGTTTTAATCATGGACAGGTGGAGTAAACTGATGGCTATACTATTAGCTTTTACTTGTATATTTATGCCTATTGAAGAGGTGTTTGCATATGAACCAGCAGAGAAAGTTAATAAAATAAATAAAAAAGAAGAAAATATAGCAAAGAAGGAAGTCATAAATTTATCTAATGACGATTTGATGCTATTATCTAGGTTGGTTGCAGGAGAAGCTAGAGGAGAAAGCTATGAGGGACAGGTCGCTGTAGCAGCTGTAGTAATAAATAGGATATTGGACCCTAGATTTCCAGACACAATAGAAGAAGTCATATATCAAAAAAATGCATTCTCAGTTGTGCTTGATGGTTCGATAAATATGGCACCAACAGATTCAGCATGTAAAGCAGCTCAAGATGCACTTTATGGAACTGACCCAACTAATAAAGCAGTATATTTCTGGAATCCAGAAATAGCCACTTGCAAATGGATAAATAGACTAAGTCCATATATGAGAATAGGAAATCATGTGTTTGCAAAATAAATATAAATTTTGAGTAGTGAAAGGAGTTGTCTTTTTCTAGAAATTATTTTCTAATTTGAGATAGCTCCTTTATTTTTTGTGTAAAATAAACTATAATAATCATTTAGGTAATAATATATTAACTATGAATATAAATATAAATTTTAGCGATAAATAAGTTGTTGTTAAACACAAAAATGTAAAGTAGGTGTTGTATAAAGATGAGTAATAAGCCAATAGGAGTTTTTGATTCAGGATTAGGTGGATTAACAGTTCTAAAAGAGATAATGAAAATATTACCAAATGAGGATATAATATACTTTGGAGATACTGCCAGAATACCATATGGTTCAAGATCTAAAGAAACCATAATTAAATATACTTTTCAAGCTATAAACTTTCTAAAGACTAAAGATGTAAAAGCTATAGTTATAGCATGTAATACTGCTACTGCAAGGAGTTTAAAAGAAGCCCAAGAAAAATATGATATACCTATAATTGGTGTTATAGAAGCAGGAGCTAGAACTGCTGTAAGTTCTACAAAAAACAAAATTGTAGGAATAATAGGAACTGAGGGAACTATAAGTTCAAAAGCATATAATTTAGAAATATCTAAAATAGATGAAAGCATAGAAATTGTTAACAAAGCATGCCCTTTATTTGTACCTATTGTTGAAGAAGGATGGGCAAATACAGAAGTAGCTAAATTAACAGCAAAGATATATTTACAAGAATTAAAAGAAAAGAATATAGACTCTTTGGTATTAGGATGTACTCATTACCCTATTTTGAAGAGAACAATAGGCGAAGAAGTTGGAGAACATATAAAACTGGTTAACCCAGCTAAAGAGACTGCTAAAGATTTAAAGACGATTTTAGAGGTACAAAATATGATAAATAACAAAGAAGTTCATGGAGCATATCAATATTATGTATCAGACATACATGAAAAGTTTTCGGATATAGCAAGAGAATTCTTAAAGAAAAAGATTGATAAGATTCAAAAAGTAGAAATACAAAAATATTAGCGTATATGAAGAATCTATGGAGGGAAAATCGTTGAGTGTAAAAATAAGTATAAATACTAGACAATATGATGAAAAAGGAAATATGGACACCATAGAGATGACTACCTTTGGTAAAATTTTTTATAAAAATGATGGAATATATGTTATTTACAAAGAAAAAGAAGAAAATATAGAGATAACTAATACTATAAAGATACTTAAAGATAAAGTTAGTATCAAAAAATTTGGTGCTATTAACTCAACAATGTTGTTTAAGTGTGGAGAAAATAGCACTACAAAATATGTGACCCCACAAGGTACTTTATTAATTGATATTAATACAAGGGAATTGGATATAAATATACAAGAAGGGGAACACATAAAATTGAAAATAGACTATAATATAAAGATACAAGATTTATTTTTAGGTAGGAATAAAATAGATATATACATAGGTATTAAATAATAACTATAGCTATTTTCTAGAAATTTTATAAAGGTAGTGAAAAAACTACCTTTTATTTAATTTATTTGGTATTATTATATTTATATTAAACTTTAATTTCTTAAAATTGATACAAGGGTTTAGCGTTTTTTTATAGAAAGTATACTTAAAAGTGAATAAAACTAAGTGTAAGAGGGATAAATATGATATTTGATAAGGTACTAGGTACTATAAATAAACATAATTTAATACAAAAAGGCGATAAAATAGTTTTAGGTCTTTCTGGAGGGCCTGATTCGGTTTGTTTATTGCATGTACTAAATAGATTAAAACAAGATTTTAATATAGAAATATATGCAGCACATTTAAATCATCAGATAAGAGGGATAGAAGCTCAAAAAGATGCATTATATGTATCTAAACTTTGTGAGGAAATGGGAATTGTATTCTTTGTAAAGTCTATTAATGTACCAAAATATTGTGAAAATGAGGGAGTGTCATTAGAAGAAGGAGCGAGGAAATTAAGATATGAAATGTTTTTTGAAATTAAGGATAAGATTAAAGCTAATAAGATAGCCATAGGTCATAATCTTAATGACCAAGCTGAAACTGTTATGATGCGTATCATGAGAGGAACAGGTCTAACAGGTTTAAAAGGAATTGATTATATTAGAGATAATTGTATAATTAGACCAATATTAGATGTGGAAAGAAGTGATATAGAGGATTATTGTGAAGCTTATAATTTAAATCCTAGAATAGATAAAACAAATTTAGAGAATATATACACTAGAAATAAGATAAGGTTAGACCTTTTACCATATATGAAGGATAATTTTAATTCAAATGTAATAGAATCTATAGTGAGGATGAGCAATAGTTTAAAAATTGATAACGATTATATTGAGAAAGAGGCAGAGGCTAAATTTATAGAAGTTTCAAGTGTAAAAGAAAAGGGCTTTGTAGAGATAAATTTAGACGATTTTATTTGCTTACATGATGCTATCAAAGTTAGGGTTCTTAGAAATTCTATAAAACATATACTAGGAGATACTAATTTTGTTGACCAAAGACACATAGAAGATATAATGTCTTTAGAGGATAATTCAAAAGTAAATAAAATGTTAACTCTTCCAAGAAATATATTTGTTTATAGAAAAAAAGACAGTATAATATTAACCAATGAGGAAATTGTTAATGAGGAGATTGAATTTTATTACAATGTACCTAGTAATGGGTTTATTAAAATAAAAGAATCAAAACAAATTATTGAGACCCAAGTAATGAGTATAGATAGGTATAAGAGTATGAAATTAGACAATTCATCTAAAGGGTTTGATTTTAATAAGGTAAAAGGGGGTATAGTAATAAGGAGCAGAAGGCAAGGTGATAAGATAAAACTTGCTATGGGAAGTAAAAAAGTGAAGGATTTATTCATAGATTTAAAAATCCCAAGAGAAGAAAGATGCAAAATTCCTATAGTCGCAGATAGTGAAGGGATAATATGTGTTGGAGATTATAAAATCAGTGAGAATTATAAAATTGATGAGAACACAAAAGAAGTATTAAAAATTAATTTTAACAAATTATAGAGCAAAGCAATGTATGAAAGGAGGGCTTCTATATTGAATAAGTTGCTAAAAGGGGCAGGTTTTTATCTACTTGTTTTTATAATTATAGTGGGTATAGTTCAATTCTCAGGTAAGCCTACAGAAAAAATAAAAGATTTAAAATTCTCTGAAGTATATAGAGAATTAACCGATGAGAATATATCAAGATTATACTTTGTAAATCAAACTTCAGTAGAAGGTACTATAAAAGATACAAATACAAAGTTTAAGTCATATGTTCCAACAGAAGTAATGGGAAATAAACTTGCAGATGAGGTGTTAGACCAAGCCAAAGCTGGGAAACTAACTTTTGGTGGTGAAGCTAAGCCATCTACACCTTGGTTTGTCGAAATGTTGCCTACATTACTGTTAATATTCTTTATGGTAATTCTTTGGTTCGTATTTATGAATCAGTCTCAAGGTGGAGGCGGAAAGGTTATGAGCTTTGGTAAATCAAAGGCTAAGGTTCATAAAGATGATGAAAAAACTAGAGTTACATTTAAGGATGTGGCTGGATTAGATGAAGAAAAAGAAGATTTACAGGAAGTAGTAGACTTCTTAAAGAATCCTAAGAAATATATTGAATTGGGTGCAAGAATACCAAAAGGTATGCTTATGGTAGGTCCTCCTGGAACTGGTAAAACATATCTATCTAGGGCTGTCGCAGGGGAAGCAGGAGTTCCATTCTTTAGTATAAGTGGTTCTGATTTCGTTGAGATGTTTGTTGGGGTTGGTGCTTCGAGAGTAAGAGATTTATTTGAACAAGCTAAGAAAAGTGCTCCAGCCATAATATTTATAGACGAGATTGATGCAGTTGGTAGAAAAAGAGGTGCAGGTCTTGGTGGAGGTCATGATGAAAGAGAGCAGACTCTTAATCAACTTCTAGTTGAAATGGATGGATTTGGAGTAAACCAAGGTATAATAATCATGGCTGCTACAAATAGACCAGATATACTTGACCCAGCATTACTTAGACCAGGAAGATTTGACAGACAAGTTGTTGTTGGTACACCAGATGTAAAAGGAAGAGAGGCTATATTTAAAGTTCATTCAAGAAATAAGCCACTAAGTGATGATGTTAAAATGGATGTATTAGCTAGGAGAACACCAGGATTTACTCCTGCAGATATAGAGAACTTAATGAATGAAGCTGCAATATTGACAGCTAGAAAAAGAGAAAAGAAAATTAAGATGGAAACTATAGAAGAAGCTATAACTAAGGTTATAGCAGGTGTGGCTAAAAAATCAAAAGTAATAAGTGAAAAAGAAAGAAGACTTACAGCATATCATGAAGGTGGGCATGCAGTTTGTGCTCATGTACTTGAGGAGGTAAGTCCTGTTCATCAAGTTACAATAGTACCAAGAGGAAGAGCTGGAGGATTTACAATGCAGCTTCCTGTTGAAGATAAATTCTATGCTACAAAAAATGAAATGAAAGAAAATATTGTAGTTTTACTTGGAGGTAGAGTAGCAGAAGAGTTAGTACTTAAAGATGTATCTACAGGTGCTTCAAATGACTTAGAAAGAGTTACAGCTACTGCAAGAAGTATGGTAACAAAATATGGGATGAGTTCTAAGCTTGGTCCAATGTCATTTGATAGTGATGATGAAGTGTTCTTAGGTAATAGTTTTTCAAGTAAGAGAAATTATTCTGAAGAAGTTGCCTTTGAGATAGACCAAGAAACAAAACGTATAGTTGATGGTGCATACGATAAGACAAGAAGTATACTACAAGAAAATATGGATAGATTAGAGTATGTGGCACAAGCCTTACTTATATATGAAACTTTAGATGCAGAACAATTTGTAAAAGCGTTCAATAAAGAATTACCACTAAATGATATTGAAAATGCAATTACAGAGGAAAATTCGCCTAAAGAAGTTGAAGAACAACTAACTATAAAATTAGAAAAAGATGAAGAAAGAAACAATGTTATTGATATAAATAAAAATTTAGATAATAAATCTGATGAAGATAAATAATTTTAAAATATTGGTCATTTTAAAATTATTATCTGTTATGGATTAAATACTAAAACTGAAAGTATAATATTAAATTACTGAGCAGAGTATATTTGCAGGTGTTAATTTGATTGATACTTTCAGTTTTTTTATTATTTTACAAAGGTTTAAGTAAAATATCTACATAAAATATAAATCTGATTATGATAATATATTGAAAAGGAAATTTGAAATTAATAGTATTAAAAGTCTATGAATAATGTATAATTATTTATTAGAAGAAAATAAGTCATGAAATCATGTCATATTAGAGGTGAAATATGCGAGATAAGATAATAGAAATTATATTAAATAATAAATCTGAATTTATTTCAGGGGAAGAATTATCAAAACAATTAGGAGTATCACGTGCAGCTATATGGAAACATATGAAGGCTCTAAAAGAAGAAGGATATAATATAGAGTCTGTAAATAAGAAAGGATATAGATTATCAGAAAACCCAACTGATTTATTAAGTCCCCAGAATATTTACTATAAATTAAATACAGAGTTTATTGGAAAGAATGTCATACATCTTGAAACTATAGATTCAACTAATGAATATGCAAAAAGAATAGCTACAAATAATATAGATGGAACTGTGATTTTAAGTGAACATCAGGATATGGGAAAAGGTCGATTGGGAAGAAACTGGGATTCTAAACCTCATGAAGGAGTCTGGATGAGCATTATTTTGAAACCAGATATGGAACCATTTAAAGCACCATTTATAACTTTAATAGCAGGGGCAAGTGTAACAAAGGCCTTAAATAATTTAGGAGCAAATACTCTAATAAAATGGCCAAATGATGTTATTTTAAATGGTAAAAAAATATGTGGTATATTAACAGAGTTATCTGCTGAGATTGAAAGAACAAACTATGTTGTTCTTGGAATTGGAATAAATGTTAAGACAATGGATTTTGAACCAGAAATAGCTGAGAAAGCTACATCACTATATAAAGAAGGATATAAATTATCTAGAGTAGATATTGTTAGAAATGTATTGACTGAATTTGAAAAATTGTATTTAGATTATATTGTAAATAACTCTAGAGAAAAAACTTTAAAAATGTGTAGAGATTATTCTGCAATTATAGATAAAAATATATATGTATTAAAAGGTAATGATAAGGAATTAGTGAAATGTATGGACATAAATGAGGATGGAAATTTGTTAGTTCAAAGCAGTGATGGAAATGTAAAAGAAATCATTTCAGGTGAAGTTTCTATAAGAGGAGAGAAGGGATATGTATAATAGTATTTTGGATGTAGAAGGTATAAAGGTTGGGCAAGTGGAGGATAGAGATGGTCTTACTGGATGTACAGTAGTAATATGTGAAGAAGGAGCTACTTGTGGTGTTGATGTAAGAGGTTCTGCTCCAGGGACTAGAGAAACCGATTTATTGGACCCTGTGAATATGGTTCAAAAAGTTCATGCAGTAGTTTTGGCTGGTGGTTCTGCATATGGTCTTGAATCTACTTGTGGTGTAAGTAGATACTTAGAGGAAAAAGGAATTGGATTTGATGTAGGTGTAGGAAAAGTACCTATAGTTGTTGGAGCAGTGTTATTTGATTTGGCAGCAGGAGATTTTAAGTGTAGACCAGATTTACAAATGGGTTATAGAGCTTGTGAAGTCGCAAGCAAGGATATTTTAAATCAAGGAAATTATGGAGCAGGATGTGGAGCCACTGTTGGAAAGATAAGAGGTCAGGAGTATGCCATGAAAGGTGGTATAGGTAGTTATTCCATAAAATTGGATAATGGTCTAATTGTATCTGCATTGGTTGCTGTAAATGCTCTTGGAGATGTTTATGAAAATGGTAAGGTTATAGCAGGGGCTTTAAATGATAAAAAGACAGAGACTATTGATACATATAAGCTAATGAAACAAGGTGAAAGTAAAGGTGGATTTAGTATAGATAATACTACAATTGGAGTAATTGCAACAAATGCTAAGTTAACTAAAGCTGAATGTAAAAAGATATCTCAAATGGGTCATGATGGTTATGCCAAAGCCATTTTTCCTATTCACACACCTCATGATGGAGATACAATATTCACAATATCAACAGGAAAAATAGAAACAGATATAACATTATTAGGTTCATTAGCTGTAGAAGCAGTAGAAAAAAGTATAATAAATGCGGTGAAAAAAGCAGATAGTGTAAAAAATATAATAGCGTATAAAGATATAGTAAAAAAACGAGAAATATGATGAAATTAGCATATTTTTCTTGTCAAATTGTTGACAATAGTAATTCGTCTTGATAAAATTATTCTTGTTAGAGCGGGCATCCTAGAATGGTAGCCTGACTCAGAAATATAAGAAAAAAGACCGAAAAACAAAAAAATTAAGTAGTCCGGCATCGTTATGAGCTGGAACGGAGGTGTATTTTTTATGATGAACACAAGTGCATCAGTAAGAAAAGTAAATGTAAGAAAAATGACTATAATAGGAGTACTATCAGCTATTTCTATTATGCTATCTATGACTCCATTGGGATTTATTCCAGTTGGACCTACAAAAGCAACTATAATGCATATACCAGTTATTATTGGGGCTATTATAGAGGGGCCAATAGTTGGGGGTGCAATAGGGTTTATATTTGGAGTATCAAGTCTCTTAAACGCTATAATAAATCCAACCATAACATCCTTTGTTTTTATAAATCCGTTAGTTTCAATATTACCAAGAGTTATGATAGGTATATTGGCTTATTATGTATATCAATTAATAATTAAGGCTACAAATAAGGTATACATATCAGGTTTAATTACAGGAGCGATAGGTTCCTTGTTAAATACAGCTGGAGTTTTAGGAATGATATATGTCTTATATGCTGACAAATATCTTCATGCAATGGGTCAAAGTGGTTCAGCAGGAAAAGTAATAATGGCTCTTGCCGCAGCAAATGGAGTACCAGAAGCAATAGTAGGAGCTTTAGTAGTAGCTGCCGTTGCCACTGTACTTAAGAAAAGCAAAAAATAGAAAGAAGGTTAATGACATATGCTTCTAGTATTTGATGTTGGAAATACTAATATGGTTTTAGGTATATATAAAGGTGATAAATTAGTTAATTATTGGAGAATTAAAACAGATAGAGAAAAAACATCTGATGAATATGGAATCCTAATAAGTAGCTTATTTGAGTATGATAATGTGGATATAAATTCTATTAATGATGTGATAATATCATCTGTAGTACCAAATGTTATGCATTCTCTTGAAAACTTTTGTATAAAATACTGTAAAAAACATCCATTAATAGTAGGTCCAGGCATAAAAACAGGTCTAAATATAAAATATGATAATCCAAAGCAAGTCGGAGCAGACAGAATAGTTAATGCTGTAGCAGGAATAGAAAAGTATGGAGCACCAAGTATACTTGTTGACTTTGGAACAGCAACTACGTTTTGCGCTATCTCTGAAAAAGGTGAATATCTAGGTGGAACAATAGCGCCAGGAATAAAAATATCTAGTGAGGCATTATTTCAAAGTGCATCTAAATTACCTAGAGTAGAATTAACTAAACCAGGTATGACTATTTGTAAGAGTACTGTATCAGCTATGCAATCTGGAATAATTTATGGATATGTTGGTTTAGTGGATAAAATAATAAGCATGATGAAGAAAGAATTAAATTGTGATGATGTTAAAGTTATAGCTACAGGTGGATTAGCTAAACTGATTGCTTCAGAGACAAAAAGTATAGATTATGTAGATGGTTTTTTAACACTAGAAGGATTAAGAATAATATATGAAAAAAACCAAGAATAATTAATATACAGGGAATTGGGTTATATATCCAATTCCCTTTTTATGATAGTTTCATAGCTTTATGTGGTATATTATAATGAGGAAATATGAACTTTAAAATCAAATCGTAAAATAAAGGAAAAAAATAGGAGAAAAGCAATGAAAATAGGAAATTTAGAATTGAAAAATAAAGTTTTTCTATCACCTATGGCAGGAGTAACAGACCTACCATTTAGATTAATTTGTAAAGAACAAGGTTGTGGACTTTTATATACAGAAATGATAAATGGTAAGGCACTTTGCTATGATGATGAAAATACTAAAAAAATGCTTAAGATAGAAGAGGAAGAACATCCAGTAGCTGTTCAGATATTTGGTTCAGAGCCAGATTTTATGGGAAGAGCAGCAGAGATAATGAATGATTATTCAAATGAGATTCTCGATATAAATATGGGATGTCCAGCTCCAAAAGTAGTTAAAAATGGAGATGGGTCAGCACTTATGAAAAATCCTAAGCTCGCTGAGAAGGTATTAAAGGCAGTGGTGAAGAATTCAAAAAAGCCAGTAACTTTAAAGATAAGGAAAGGGTGGGATGATAATAGTGTAAATGCTGTTGAAATAGCAAAGATAGCAGAAGCTTGTGGAATAAGTGCTCTAGCGATACATGGAAGGACTAGAGAACAGTTTTATACAGGTAAAGCAGATTGGAATATAATTGCAGAAATTAAGAAAAATTTAAACATACCTGTTATAGGAAATGGTGATGTATTTACAATAGAAGATTCAATAAATATGTTAGACAAAACTGGTTGTGATGCTATAATGATAGGTAGGGGTGCTCAAGGTAACCCATGGATATTCAAAAGAATAAACCATTATATGAATACAGGTGAGATTTTGCCAGAGCCAACTCTTAACGAAAAAATAAGTACTGCCATTAAGCATTTAAAACTTGCAGTAGAAGAGCATGGAGAGTATGTAGCTGTAAGAGAAATGAGGAAACACATCGCTTGGTATTTAAAAGGACTTAGGAATTCTGCAAGATTAAGGGATGAAATTAACAAAATAGAAGACTATCAAGAAGTTGTGTCGAAATTGGAGTACTATATGGAAGACTCCTTGACATAAAAATAATAGTGACTTATAATATAGCGCATAAATTAAAAAAAGATTATAAAATTTTTAAAATATAATTAGGAAAATTCCTAAGAAATCTGTGAAGGAGTTGTATTTATAATGGAAGAAAATAAAGAGTTTTTATTGACACAAGAGGGATATGATAAATTAGAAGAAGAATTAGAAAACTTAAAGGTTGTAAAGAGAAAAGAAGTTGCAGAGAGAATCAAGGTTGCTATATCTTTTGGTGATTTATCTGAAAATGCTGAGTATGATGAAGCTAAAAAGGAACAAGCACAAGTTGAAGAAAGAATTCTAAAATTAGAAAATATGGTTAGAAAAGCTGTTATCATAGATGAAAGCAAAATAGACCTTAATGTTGTTACAATAGGATCAATAGTTAAAGTTAAGGATTTAGAATTTGATGAAGATGTTGAATATACTATAGTTGGTTCGACAGAAGCAGACCCATATGATGGTAAAATATCAAACGAGTCTCCTGTAGGGAAAGCACTTTTAGGTAGAGCTGTAAAAGAGATTGTAGAAGTGCAAGTTCCTGATGGAGTTGCTAAGTTTGAAATATTAGAAATAAGAAGATAATCTGGAGGAAAAAAATGAAAAATAATCAACAAAGCAATGAAGAAGCACAAATTCAGGAAGACCTTAGTGAAGTACTTCAAGTAAGAAGAGATAAACTAAAAAAATTACAAGAATCAGATAGAGACCCTTTTAAAGAAAGTAGATATGATAGAACTCATTATTCTACTGAGATAAAAGATAACTTTGATTCTCTTGAAGGTAAAACTACAAAAATAGCAGGACGTATAATGAGTAAGAGAATACAAGGTAAGGCTGGTTTTATAGATATTCAAGACCAAGAAGGAAGAATTCAATCTTATGTAAGATTAGATGCTATAGGGGAAGAAGAGTATAGTGTATTTTCAACATATGATATTGGAGATATAGTTGGAATTGAAGGGGAAATATTTAAAACTAAAAAGGGTGAGATATCTGTAAAGGCTAAATCTGTAGTATTACTATGTAAATCTTTACAAGTACTACCAGAAAAATATCATGGATTAAAAGACCAAGAATTAAGATATAGACAAAGATATGTTGACTTAATAGTAAATCCAGAAGTAAAAAATGCTTTTTTAACTAGAACAAAAGCGTTAAAAGCATTGAGAACATACTTAGATGATAGAGGATTTTTAGAGGTTGAGACTCCAATATTAAATACTATAGCAGGTGGAGCAAATGCTAGACCATTTATAACTAACCATAATACTTTACATATACCAATGTATTTAAGAATAGCTAATGAATTATACTTAAAGAGACTTATTGTTGGTGGATTTGATAAAGTTTATGAAATGGGAAGAATGTTTAGAAATGAAGGTATGGATTTAAAACACAATCCTGAATATACTGCAATAGAACTATATCAAGCATATGCTGATTATACTGATATGATGGAAATAACAGAAAATGTTATTGCACATATGGCAGAAGTTGCTACAGGAAGTATGATAATTAACTATCAAGGAACAGAAATAAACTTTACACCTCCTTGGAAAAGAATGAGCATGGAAGAGTGTGTTAAAGAGTATTCTGGGGTAGATTTTTCTACTATAGATACAGACGAAGAAGCGTTAGAAGTTGCTAAAGAAAAAGGTATAGAAATAAAACCTGGAATGAGAAGAGGAGAAGTAATAAATGCTTTCTTTGAAGAGTTTGGAGAAGATAAATTAATCCAACCAACATTTATAACTCATCATCCAGTTGAAGTATCTCCATTATCTAAAAGAAATAATGAAGACCCAAGAAGAACTGATAGATTTGAAGCATTTGCTAATAAATGGGAATTAGCTAATGCGTTTTCTGAACTTAATGACCCAATTGACCAAAAAGGAAGATTCATGGACCAATTGAGAAAAAGAGAATTAGGTGATGATGAAGCCTTTGAAATGGATGAAGACTTCTTAAAAGCATTAGAGGTAGGTTTACCTCCCACAGGAGGATTAGGAATCGGTATAGATAGAGTAATTATGTTATTAACTAACTCTCCATCTATAAGAGATGTATTATTATTCCCTACTATGAAACCTATTGATAATAATCTAAATAAAGAAGAAGAGAACTAAAAAATATAAGCATTCTACTAAGTTTTAAATTAAGTATAGCTGTTAAATTAGCAATAAATAGCTTTATTTTATTTAAAGTGTTACTGTAGAATGCTTTTTATATGTGACAAATTACTTTTTAGATATTTAATTTATAAATTACCAACAAACATTAAAAAATGATATTAATTTTTGTTGATTGAGACTTTATATTTAGAAAATATGATTGAAAGTAATTTATTATGAAAATATTTAGAATAATTTTTGAGAAGGTAAAAGGAATATTTTCTGAGAATACTATATATAAAAAATTATTGGGGGAATGTCTGATGTTTCAAGTAATTGATTTTTTATGTTTATTCTGTGTTGGATTTTTAGTTCTTGATGTTATGGTATATTTTTGTAAAGATGCAATGGATATCTTTGAAAGTACAACTAAGGTTAATAAAGTTAAGAGCATAAATGTTTGGGCAGATAGAGTCAGAGCTAATTCATATTCTTATGAAAATAAAATTGCAAAATAGGTAAAACTATATATGCAGGTATTGCTTGTAATATCAAGGGTTATATCTATTAGTTTTAATTGAATTTATTAAAAAAAACAAAGAGTTATAACCTTTTTAGAAATAAAAAATAAAAAAATATTGAAAAAGTGTTGACGAAACATTTTTAAGATGATATAGTATTACTTGTCCTTAAGAAAAGGGCAAACATGAAAAATGAACTTTGAAAATTAAACAGT
>NZ_JAGWCW010000028.1:0-58105 GCF_020657835.1 Clostridioides sp. ZZV14-6387 | reverse complement strand
CTAGGCTCTTTTGAACTTGGGATTTATTTTTTTATGCAAAAAAGGGCGTAGCACTATTTTCTAGTGCGACAGCCCCAAGTTTCTGATAGGAATTATTAATTTTTTATACTAAACCTTCTTTAACTAAGAATGAATGAGCAACGTCCTCTGGTGATTTACCAAGCTCATCAACTTGATAGTTAAGTTCTCTCATAGTCTCTTCATTTATTTTACCTGAAAGCATATTCATAACTTTTTCTAACTCAGGATATTTCTTTAAAGTATCTTCTCTTACTAATGGCGCTGCATAATATGGTACAAAGAAGTTTTTGTCATCTTCTAGTATCTTAAGATTGAACTTTTTAATAAGACCATCAGTTAAGAATGCATCTATAACTTGAGATTCATTATTAGCTAAAGCTGTATATCTTAAACTTCCATTCATTGCTTTTACATCTTTAAACTTTAATCCGTAATCTCTAGCGATTCCTATAAGACCATCTTCTCTATTTTCAAACTCTAAAGTTGGCGAGAAAGTAAAGTCTTTACCATATTTAGTCAAATCAGAAATAGTATTTATTCCATACTTTTCGGCAGTCTCAGGCATCATGGCTAATGTATAAGTATTATTAAATCCAAGAGGGTCAAGTAAAGTTAACTGATTTTCTTTTTCCATAGTATCTTTTACAACCTTATATGCTTCATCAGCATCTTTAATTGGAGTATGTTTCATTACATTTACCAAAAGTGTACCTGTATAATCCACATACATATCTAGTTCACCAGATTTAATTGCATTAAATGCAACAGATGAACCACCTAGATTTAAATTCTTCTTAACATTAAGATTTGTATTTTTTTCTATTAATTCAGCATAAACATTACCAAGTATAAGTTGTTCTGTATAATCTTTAGAACCAATAGTTATTGTATCTTTCTTACCTGAAAAACTTGAACTAAAAACAACAAACAACATTGAAACAACAACTACAACAGATATTACTTTAAGTGCTATATAATTTTTCTTTGGTGCTTTTGGATTTAATCCTTTTGGAGTAACTGCAACTTCAATTTTACTAAATAAATAATCAACTAGTAGTGCAATTATACATGATGGAATTGCTCCTGCTAAAATCATATTATTGTTTACAGTTTGAACACCTGAAAATACTAAATATCCTAGACCACCTGCACCTATAAACGCAGCAAGAGTCATCAAACCAACAGCTGTAACAGCAGAAATTCTAACCCCACCCATTATTATAGGTAGTGCTAAAGGAAATTGTATTTTAAATAATGTCTGATTTCTTGTAAGACCAATACCTTTAGCTGATTCTAATACGACTGGGTCAATACTGGTTATACCTATATACGTATTTTTTACAATTGGTAGTAATGAGTAGACTACTACCATAAATATGGCTGGTTTACTTCCTATCCCAAGTATAGGTACAAGAAGACCCAAAAGTGCCATAGACGGAACTGCTTGGACTAAGTTTACAAATCCAAGTATTATTTTTCTAAGAGATGAGATTCTTGAAATAATTATTCCAAGAGGAACTCCAACTATTATAGCTATCAAAATAGATGTAACAGTTAAACTCATATGTTGTATTAAAAGCTCTATAATCTTATCCTTTTGTAATAGTATAAAGTTAAAAAAATTATCCAAGGACACTCACCTCCATTTCTAGGAATTGTTCACTTAAAACGGAAAGTAAACTACTTCTAGTAATTAGCCCCACAAGTTTATTTTCATCAGAAACAACTGGAATATATCCAACCGAATTACGGTTCATTACATTCAATATCTCAACTAAATTATCTCCTTCATTCACATGTAAAGGCTCTTTTGACATAATATCAGCAAGTAATATTGATTTGTCATTAATATCTTTCATATCCTTTACTGTAACAATCCCTTTTAATGTTTTAGCTCTGTCTATAATTAGTAAACTGTCAACCTTACTTGTTCTCATAATTTCTATCCCTTGAGTTACAGTTCTCGTTGAAGTTACAGCAATAGGATTTTTTATCATAATATCCCTTGCTTTTATATACTCTGGATTATCCCAAACTCTATCTTCTCCAATAAAATCTTTTACAAAATCATTTGCAGGTTTTCTAAGTATATTTTCTGGAGTATCATACTGTGCTATTCTCCCATCCTTCATAATACAAATTTTATCAGCTATCTTTAAAGCCTCATCCATATCATGAGTTACAAATATTATAGTTTTTTTCAATTCATCTTGAAGAGAAAATAATTGCTCTTGTAAAGATGTTCTTGTTATTGGGTCTAAAGCACTAAAAGGCTCATCCATTAATATTATCTCAGCATCAGTTGCGATGGCTCTTGCAACACCAATTCTTTGTTGTTGACCACCACTAAGTTCTGAAGGATACTTATTTAAAAACTCATCACTATCAAGACCTACCATCTCTAGTAGTTGTAATGTTCTTTGCTCAATTTCTTCAATGGACTTTTCCTTTTTTAGGCGTGGAATTAACTCTATATTTTCTTTTATTGTAAGGTGAGGAAATAGGCCTGTGTTCTGTATAACATATCCTATTTTTCTTCTAAGCTCTATTTCATTTTCTTGAGAAATTGGTTTGCCATTAATATATATTTCACCAGATGTAGGTTTTATTAATTTGTTTATAAGCTTCAATGTTGTAGTCTTCCCACAACCACTTGAACCAATTAAAACCACCAATGTACCTGTTTCTACAACTAGAGAAATATCATCTAATATAACATTATTTCCTATCTTTTTGGTTACATTTCTTATTTCTATCATAATCTATCATCCCCTTTATCGACAAGCAACCTCCAGCAATATTATAAGTTGTTTTTATAATTATATCATATTATTCTCTTTATGTAAACAAAGTAGACCTTTTAGGTCAGTTTCTGACTGAAAATTCCTACAAATATAAAGTATTTATATATAGTTATACAATACATAATGTTGAAAAATAAAGTAATAAAAATATTCACAAAATAACACTAGTCTTAATTATATAACATCAAAACTAGTGTTATTTCATTTTTTAAAAAACTATAGTTGGATACTATCCATATACTCAAATAAAGTAATATCTTTGTAGGTTTCTTTTTTATCACTTAAATTCGATATTGTAACTCCCAATAGCCTTATTTGTTTTCTATTCATCTCGACATTTCTTAATAAATTGTCTATGCCACTTCTTATATCACTATATTCATCAATATAATGGTCTAAACTAAGACTTCTAGTTATCTTTGTGAAATCTTCATATTTAATTTTTAATGTAAGCGTCTTTCCAAATTTCTCAGAATTTTTTAATCTATGACATACCTCTTCACAAAGTTCATCAAGAATGTTGCGTGTTTCTTCTTCATCAATATCCAGGTTATGACTTAATGTAGTCTCTGCCCCAACAGATTTTCTAACTCTATTTGGCTCTACAGGTCTATCATCTATTCCTCTTGCGAATTTATACAATTCATAACCTTTTTTCTTAAATATATTTTCAAGTTCAAATAAATTTAAACACCTTAAATCGTATCCTGTTTTTATACCTAAATTTTTAAGGGTATTTGAAGTAACTTTTCCAACACCAAAAAATTTATTTACAGGTAATTTATCTAAAAACTCTTGGGCATTTTTTTCATTTATTACAGTCAGACCATTAGGTTTTTTTAAATCCGACGCAATTTTGGCTAGAAACTTGTTGTATGACACACCAGCTGAAGAAGTAAGACCAACTTCTCGAAATATATCTCTTTTTATTTGCTTTGCTATCTCAATTGATGAGTCAATATTTTTTTTATTTTTTGTTACATCTAAGTAAGCTTCATCTAAAGACAATGGCTCAACTAAATCAGTATATCTATAAAATATATCTCTTATTTGATTTGATACACCCTTGTACACATCAAATCTAGGTCTTACAAAAACTGCATATGGGCACCTATTATAAGCTACAGCTGATGGCATAGCTGAATGTATACCAAATTTTCTAGCTTCATAAGAACAAGTTGCAACTACACCTCTACTTTGTGGATTTCCTCCAACAATAACAGGTCTTCCTTTTAATTTTTTATTATCCCTTTGTTCTATAGATGCATAAAAAGCATCCATGTCTATGTGAATTATTTTTCTATGAAGTTCCATCCTTATCACCTTTTAAAATACAAACAGATTGAGTTTATTTAGATTACCTTTTAATTATACCAAACTTATGTTTCTTTATGCTCTTTTTTTTAATTCTCTTTACATATTGATATTTTCCATATATAAAACATCCTATAATCAACTAATTTAATATAATTTATAAAAAATCCTTAAAAACACTTGCAAAAACTATATAAAAGCTTTACAATAGGTATTCCAAGGAACTAAATTTAAAATTCCTTATGGATAACAGTATATATATTAATTTAAATGGGATGTTTTAAAAACAAAAGACTGCCTTATACAAGGCAGCCTACTGATTTTATTATAATTGTAATGGACTGCTCAAACTATTACTTTAAAACAGCCCATATTTTTTTATATAATTTTAACTATAGTAAAGATTTTGTGATGGATACTCTGGGTCACAAGTTACATCTATGCCAAGTTTTCTAAATGTTTGTTCATCGTCTCTATTTAGTATAGTAGTAGAATGAGCTTGACATCCTTTTAATAATGCCAATTTTTCCATAGCAAATTGTGCAGTTGGATTAGTTACAGCACAAATGCTAAGTGCAGTTAAAACCTCTTGGCAACTAAGAGAAACATTTCTACTAGCTAAAGTTTTTGTTTTTAGATTTATAATAGGTTCTAATATTACAGGTGATATTAAATGCATATCATCAGATATATTAGCTAAGTGTTTAATTGCATTTAATACAGCTGCTGCTGTTCCATTCATTAAGTCAGAACCCTTACCAGTTAATATTGTTCCATCCTCTAACTCTAGCGCTACTACAGGGCAAGTATCATTCTTATCAGCATTTTCTTTTAATTTATTACTGTAATTTCTAGCAGGTAAGACAACTTTTCTATCTTCTGGTTTTAGGTTAAGTTCTTCCATAATCATTTTCATTCTATCATAAGCACCTTTATCAACTTGTCCTTTTTTATATTCACAGGCAGTTTTAAAGTATCTTCTTATTATTTCTTCTATCGAGGCTTTTCTTATTACTTCATCATCTATTATTCCAAATCCAACTCTATTAACACCCATATCAGTTGGAGATTGGTAAATTGATTCTTTTCCAGTTATTTTTTCTATTATTTTCTTAAGCACTGGGAATAATTCTAAATCTCTATTGTAGTTTACTGACATTTCACCATAAGTTTCAAGATGGAATGAGTCTATCATATTTACATCTTTTAAATCAACCGTAGCTGCTTCATAAGCTATATTTAAAGGATGCTTCACAGGTACATTCCAAACTGGGAATGTCTCGAACTTAGAATATCCAACTACATTTCCTCTTTTATTTTCATGGTATAACTGACTTAAACAAGTACCAAGTTTCCCACTATTAGGACCTGGCGCTGTCACTACTACTATTGGTTTTGTAGTTTCTATATACTCATTTGCTCCATACCCCTCATCACTAACTATAGTCTCAACATCTGATGGATATCCTTTTGTTGGATAATGCTTATATACTTTAATTCCTCTACGTTCTAATTTATTTATGAATACAGTTGTAGCAGGTTGTCCTTCAAATCTAGTAATTACTACACTATTTACATCTAACTCATAACCTCTTAAATCATCTATTAATCTTAAAACTTCCATATCATAAGTGATACCAAAGTCTCCTCTTATTTTATTTCTTTCTATATCTCCTGCATATACACAAATTACAACTTCTACTTTTTCTTTCATATGTTGTAATACTTTTATTTTTGCATTTTCATCAAATCCTGGAAGTACTCTTTTTGCATGAAGGTCTCCCATTAATTTTCCTCCAAACTCTAAATAAAGCTTGTCAAAATTATTTACTCTTTCTAAGATATATTTAGACTGCTCTTCTAAATATTTTTTGTGGTCAAATCCTATTTTCATCTTAACACCTCACTAAATTAAATTTCTTATTGATAACAGTATATTTATATATATTTTTTTAGTAAAACATCTTATAAAAAAATGTTAATACTTTTTCACTCAAAGTAATATTATACAATTAAGATTAATTTTTTTCAAGATAGTTTTATAGTAAATTAGATATACTCATATAACTAATAAAATAAGAATATTATATTTTATATATCTAAATATAATATTCTCACCTTCTCACTAATTTATTTCAATATTCTCATATATCTTTTACTCCAAGTTCAATACTTTTCTAATATCTTCTATTCCTTGATATACTTCTTGTTTAGAGAAATTCATAGCCTCTAATTCCTCATCAGTTTTTTCCATAAGCATAGTGTAAAATTCTATTGCTATATACTGCATATTTTCAGTATTCACAGTGTTAGCCTTATCGAATAAAATCTCTTCTGCTTCATTCACTTTTCCTTGAAAAACTAGTCGTTTCAAGGTAATAAGTATAACTTCTTCTTCTGTATTATACACTAAATCTTTTTCTTCATATTCACTGTATTTCTTTCCCAATAAAAGTCTTGCAACCATAAGTTTTATCTCATTGAAAATCTTATCTACTATAGCCATTTTTACATCTCCTATAAATAAAGTTTATTTTCTTTTTAATTATAACAGACTTTATATTAAAAATTATTATATGTAAATGAAATAATTCAAAAATAGATTTTAAACATAAAAAAAGAAGGTAGCGGGGGATTTCCGACTACCTTCAAACACTAGATTGTGATTGGTTTGGTATTTTACTTATACCCACCGTACGCTTTGTTAAATCATCTAAATTGATTTTTTTAGCATCCACATCCTCCATCAAAAACGTCACCGCATTCACAAAGTATTAATAATACTATTAAGAAAGGTATCCATGCACATAAGTCCATCTCAGCCCAACAATCTTGGAATGCTAAGAATAAGAAGAATAATATTATTATCCACCAAGCACATCCACCAAATCCGCCTTCACCAAAAAATCTATCCAACATAATATGTTACCTCCTAGTTATTTTGTATGTGGAGTTTCAGCTCCTAAAATATACTATGTTTAAGGGGTAATATTTGCTAATGATTTTTTTAAATTTTTTCAAAGATTTTCTAAAAAAAATTATTGTCTAACACTCAATGTCTTGCTATCACTATTGATGACTACATCTCCAGCAGAAGTCAAAAATGTTTTTACATTCAGTTTTTCTAATATTTTTAATACATCTTCATCAGGAGCTTTTTTATCTGAACAAGTAATAACAGCATATTCTGGGGTAATAGACTCTAAAAATGCTTCAGTTAATTTGTCATACCTTCCATGATGAGGAATTTTAACAAAATCATATTTTAAGGTATTTTCACTTATAAACTCTGCCAACCTTTTTTCCTCTGCATCTCCTGCAAACAAAAACCTGTGTTCTCCATAATTTATACTAGTCATTATTGAATAATCATTCGAACTTTCATAATCACTTTTTGAAGCTGGTTGTATGCTTATTTTTGCATTATTGATTTCAAGATTCATCTTTTCCTTCAGTACTACTGGTTCTACACCAGCTTGTTTAAGTGAATCTGTATACTCATCATACTGTTTACTGTCTTTCTCATAATTTGCTTGTATCAGATTCTTTACTTTGACACTAGATAGCACACTATCGACTCCACCTATATGGTCCTTATCTAAATGAGTTAAAATCAAATAATCAAGTGTATTTACTCCTTTTTCCTTTAATTTATCAACTATTTGTTCTCCATTTTTATCTTCTCCTGTATCAATCATTACAACTTTATCGCCTATCTCAATTAATATACAGTCTGATTTTCCAGTGCTTAGTATAGTAGTCTTAAATGCAGTATTTTTTGTGTTGCCTTGAATATTATTTTGACTTACACTATTTTTTTCACTCTTTAAATAAGATTCACTTGTTGATTTTATCTTACCATTAGTAGTTATATTTACCACAATCAATAATATTGCAATTACAGACAATGTAGTAACAAAAAACATGATGTCTCTTAATATTATTCTCTTCATCCAAAATCTCCTATAAATTTTATTTATTACATATTTATAGTATAACAATCCTGACTTAGTAAAATACACATATAAACGAGGCAAATTCTAGGCATATTTGTGGCATTAAAAAAACGGGGTTGTCACGCTAGAAAATAGCGCTACGCCCTTTTTTATACAAAAAAGTAAATCCCAAGTTCAAAAGAGCTTGGGATTCTTGTATAATACTTGTATTAAAAAACAAAATACTATACAAATTAATTATGCTACTTATTGTGATAATTATCAATTTAAATTACCACTAAATATGGATTATATGATTCCAAAAGATGATTCTGTAAGGTTATTAAGTCAAATTATTGAGGAGATGAAGTTAGAAAAATTATATAAGACTTATTCTCGAATTAGAGGAAATAAAGTAACCCCTATACAACTTTTGAAATTCGAGAAATATTCTGAAAGTTAAACAGTTGGCAGTATATTCTATTTTTCTATTGAAAATGATATAATATAGCTATTAAGAGGGAGGGGAACAAAATTTTGAAGTTAAAAACCTTTCAACTGATTCTGATTGTTTGTATGATTTTTCTTTCTTTTCCAATAGAACTTGACTCTGCTTCAGATAAGGTTCCAGTTAAAGTCGGATATTATGATGATGGTGATTATATGAGTCGAAATGAAAATGGTGAGTATATAGGGTTTAATTTTGAATATTTGCAGGAAATTAATAAATACACTAACTGGAAATATGAAATAGTAGATTGTAAAAGTTGGGAAAATGCTTTTGAAATGTTAAAATCAGGTGAGATAGATGTTCTTCCTAGTGTC
Source organism: Clostridioides sp. ZZV14-6387 (assembly GCF_020657835.1). NCBI lineage: Bacteria > Bacillati > Bacillota > Clostridia > Peptostreptococcales > Peptostreptococcaceae > Clostridioides > Clostridioides sp. ZZV14-6387. Next base: position 49,206 of record NZ_JAGWCW010000028.1, on the reverse strand, counting down.
TATTATACAAAAGAACGTACAAAAGAAATGCTTTTTCCAACACTGCCAATGTGTAATATTTATACAACTTTAAATGTAAGAGTGGACGATACTCGTTATGATTATGAGGATTTTGATTCTTTTCAAGATATGAAAGTAGGTGTTATTAGTAATAGTAAAGATGCTGAAAACTTTAAAAAATATTGTAAAACAAATGATTTTAAAGTTCAAATTGTATCTTATAAAGAAACAAATGATTTGTTAAGAGATTTAGAAAATGGAAACTTAGATGGTGTTGCTATAACACATCTTGGTCGGACTAGTACATTTAAAAGTGTAGCACAATTTTCTCCAGAACCACTTTACACTGTGGTTTCAAACCATAAGCCAAATTTGTTATCTCAACTAAATTCTGCTTTGAATACATTGACACTTAGGAATTCTAGTTATGAAACAAAATTATACAATAAGTATTTTTCTATAAGTACTGCTCAGAAGCCAGTATTTACAAAAGATGAGCAAGAATATATACAACAATCTGGTGAAATTTCAGCTGTTTATGATGCTACAAAGATTCCACTAGAATATAGTGATTCCAAAACAGGGGAGTTTTCTGGTGTGGTTGCTGATTTATTCAAGGTAATTACAAATAACACTGGTTTGAAATTTAGATTTGTTTCTGCAAAGAATTATAATGAAGCACTTCAATTATCAAAAGATTCTAGTATATCTGTAGTTTGTGGTATGGAAAACGATTATATCAATAACCAAAAAAACAATATAAGAACAACACAGTATTATTTGCATGCTCCAGTAGTTTTAGTTAGTGGAGAAAATGAAAATGAAAATGAAATTAAAAAAGTGGCAGCTGTAAATGGTTCTTTGATTGGAGAAAATATTACTAAAGATGGGAAACTGGATAGAACCATAGAATATTATAATTCTCCAAAAGAATGTTTTGATGCTGTATTAAAGAATAAAGTTGATGCTGTTTATGTAAATACTTATATTGCAGATTATCTATTATCCAATCCTCGTTATGAAAAATTTTCTGTTTCAACTTTGACAAACTATGCAGAAGAAATAAGTATTGGTATTTCTGATTCTGCAGATTCAAGGTTGTTTTCTATACTAGATAAATGTATTCAATACATGTCAACAGAAGAAATGGACAGAATAATTTTAAAAAATACAATAGATCAATATGATATAACTTGGCAAGATATTATTCATCAGCATCCGATGGCAATTATTGGAGGAATTATTATAATATCAGCTATTATTATTATACTTTTGAGTTTTCTGCTTTTATTAAAGTCAAAAAATAACAAGCGTATCGAGAGTTTGTTATACCGAGATAGTCTTACAGGAATTTGGAATTTAAATAAATTTTCTAAAGAAGCCATTGAGAGTTTAAGAAATGCAGAAGGTGGTTTATATGTGATTGTTTATTTAGATATAAAACAATTCCGAATGATTAATGACACTTTAGGATTTTCAGAAGGAGATGAAATACTTTGTGCATTAGCTAAAGTTTTACAAAACACTGTCTCTTCTGAAGAATCTTGTGCTCGCGTTTCTGCAGACCAATTTGTTATGTTATTAAAATACAATAGTTGGGATTGCTTAAAGGAACGTCTCTTTAAGATTGACACTCAACTAAATGATTGGATAGAAAAAATGAGAAAAACTTACCAACTTATTCTTGTATTTGGCGTATACATAGTAAATGAAGTTGAAAAACATGATATATCTCTCATGCTTGATCTAGCAAATTATGCGAGAAGAAATACAGAAATAACACACAGAAGTTGTATTGTGCTTTATGATATGGCTATGAGAGAGGAAGGATTACACCAAAGAAACTTAACAGATAGGATGCAAATAGCATTAGAACATGGAGAGTTTATTCCATACTTTCAACCAAAGGTAGACATGAATACAAATAGATTGGTAGGAAGTGAAGCACTAGTAAGATGGAATTATCCAGATAAAGGTATAATAAGTCCTGGAGAATTCATTCCTTATTTTGAAAAAAACGGATTTGTGGTAGAAATTGACTTTTATATCTATGAGGAAGTTTGCAAAATGTTAAAGAGATGGATGGATTTAGGATTAAATATTAGTCCAGTATCTTGTAATTTTTCCAGAATTCATTTTAACAATGAAGGCTTCTCAGAAAGATTGATAGAAATAGCAGATTCATATAAAATACCTCATAAATACCTTGAAATAGAAGTCACAGAAAGCATTTTTATTGAAAATCTTAATCAGATTTTGAGTCATTTTAATCAACTAAAAGAATCAGGATTTCCTATTTCTATAGATGATTTTGGTTCTGGATATTCATCTCTTGGTTTATTACAACAATTTTCTATTGATATAATTAAGTTAGACCGTACATTTATACAAACAGGAATGCATGGTCGTCGTGAACAAGCTGTTGTGTGTGGAGTGGTAAATATAGCAAAAGAATTAAATATGAAAGTTATATGTGAAGGGGTAGAAAGTATAGAACAAGTGAGGATACTAAAAGAAATTGGATGTTATTTAGCACAAGGATATTTTTATGCAAAGCCAATGCCACAGGATGATTTTGAGCAATTATTAAAAAATCCTGTACTGGAAATTAAATCAAATGTTTAAGGTGTACGTTTATTATAAATAAAGTTTATGTTCTAAGTAAAATTATGCATGATAAATAAAGGTATAAAAATAGCATTTTTTCAGATAATATTTTATTATAAATAATAAATTTAGAATACTTTTTTAGTATATCTATTGGAAGATGACTCTATCTTTGTACCATCAATAAATAGAGTGTTCTTTGAAATCTCTTTATTATTTTCAAGAAAGTTTGTAAACTGAATTATATTATACAAGAATCTCAAGTTCTTTTGAACTTGGGATTTGCTTTTTTGTACAAAAAAGGGCGTAACACTATTTTCTAGTGCGACAGCCCTGTTCTTTTTATAAAAATTAAGTCTATCTTTCTAAAGTCACATCTTCAAATTCTTTAATTTTATCATTAGATAAGACACTCTTTTTAGTCGATTGTCCATTTTTTCTATCAAAGGTATTTTTGGCTTTTACTCCTGATAAAAACTTACCTGCTCCATTAATACATCCTTCTTCACACATCATTCCTTCTATAAAGTTACCTTCTAATCTACCCAATTTAGCCATTGTCATTGTCTTTTTAATTTGTCTTGGACCAGATACTTTTATAGGTTCAAAATCAAAACTAATTCCCTTCTCAGCAATATAGTTTTGTATGGATTTAGTTAGACCTCCAGATGCTCCAAATCCCCTTCCAAAAATTGACCCATCATTTATATCTTCATTTGAACATTTTGATAAATCTATATTAAAGGATTCAAACAATGCCATTAATTCTTCAAAAGTAAGCACATAATCTACTGCATCTTTTAGACATGCATCTGTTGCTTCACTCTTCTTAGCTGTACATGGACCTATAAATACAACTTTAGCATCAGAATCAAATTTTTTTACCAATCTTCCTGTTGCTACCATAGGAGATACTGTAGATGATATTTTATCTTTTTCATCAGGAAACATCTTCTCTATATACTTAAAAAATCCAGGACAACATGAATTTGTCATGTAATCATCTCCAGATTTTATTCTCTCAATAAATTCATTACTTTCATGAACTGTAACTGCATCTGCACCACAAGAAGCTTCTATCATATCCACAAATCCTAATGACTTTATAGCATTTTTTAACTGTCCATATGTAATATTACTATCAATTTGACCTGTTATAGCTGGAGCTACTATTGCATACATCTTTTCCTTTTTGGCAAGTTTTTTCGCAACAGGTGCTATCAAACTTTTGTCAGATATTGCTCCAAATGGACATGCTGACATACACGCTCCACAATTTATACAATTATCTTCATGTATCATAGCTTTCATAGTATCTCTATTAAAATCCAATGCTCCTGTTGGACAGACACTCTTGCAAGGTCTTACAACTTCAGATATAGCATCATATTGACAAGAACTTTTGCACATTCCACAAGCTTTGCATAAATCATGATTTATATATGCCCTTCCATTTATGTAAGAAATCGCTCCAAACTTACACGCTTCTTTACATCTATGTGCTAGACAGCCTCTACAAAGTTCTGTAACTGTAAATTCATTTATTGGACATCTATCACATGCTGCTTCTACTATATATATAATTTGTTCATCTGTATCTAAGTTTACTAAATCTGGATTTATATCTCCATATTTACTATTTGGTGTTAAACTTAATGCAAGTTGTGCTCTTTCAAGAACTACCTCTCTCTCCTTATAAACACAACATCTATATCTTGCTTTCTCTCCTTTGATTATTTCATATGGAATTTTTTCTATATTTTCTTTTGTTAATTTTTCTTCAATTGATAATCTAGCTACTGCTGTTAAAACTTCATGCTTCAACCTTTTTAGTTGCGTTTCAAACTCAAACATAAGTAATCCTCCCCATAAATCACATCTTTTTTGCTATATTTCTACTATTATGTACATTGTATTTTCATTTATTCCCATAAATCATTATAACACAGGCGTATACTTTGTTAAGTTATATACAAAATATTATATATGTAATTTTTATTTTAAGTGTATATAGTTTTTAATTTAAATTACTAAATAAACAAAAATATAAATAAAAATAGAGTTGCCCAAAAGTCAACTTGGAACAACTCTATATAATATGTATTTTATACTCGTTTTATTTTTCTAAATTTATTTTACTAAAATCTTTTATCTTAGTATTTGCTAAGACACTCTTCTTAGTTGATTGAGAATTTTTTCTATCAAAAGTGGCTTTAACTTTTGCACCTGATAAGAACTTACCAGAACCATTTATACATCCACCTTCACACATCATTCCCTCTATAAAGTTACCTTCTAATTTTCCTAAATTTGCCATAGTCATAGTTTTCTTGATTTCTCTTGCGCCAGAAATCTTTACAGGTTCAAAGTTAACACCTATACCTTTTTCAGCAAGGTAATTCTCTATGGCTTTTGTAAGACCTCCAGCAGCGCCAAAACCTCTTCCAAATATTGATGCATCATCTATATCTTCATTTGAACACTTAGCTAAGTCTATATCAAATGCTTCAAATAATGCCATTATTTCTTCAAAAGTCAGTACATAATCCACTGCACCTTTTAATTCTTTCTTAGCTGCCTCACTCTTTTTAGCTGTACATGGTCCTATGAATACAACCTTAGCATCTGGCTCATAACTTTTTATAAATCTTCCACTAGCTATCATAGGAGATACTGTAGATGATATTTTTCCTACATGATTTGGGAATGTCTTTTCTATATAACCAACAAATCCTGGACAACAAGAATTTGTCATAAAAGATTCTCCTTTTTCCATTCTTTCAGCAAACTCTAAGCTTTCATGCACTGTGACTGCATCTGCTCCACAAGCTGCTTCTAGTACATCTACAAATCCTAATGATTTTATAGCATTCTTTATTTGACCATATGTAACATTTGCTTCAACTTGACCTGTTATAGCTGGAGCTACTACTGCATACATTTTTTCATTTTTAACTAATTGTCTAGCTACAGGAGCAATCAAACTCTTATCAGATATCGCTCCAAATGGGCAGGCTGACATACATGCACCACAGTTTAGACACTTATCTTCATGTATCATAGCTTTCATATTCTCTCTATCAAATCCTAAGGCATTAGTTGGGCATACGCTCTTGCACGGTCTAACAACCTCTGAGATGGCATCATATTGACAAGCTTTTTTACACATTCCACAAGCCTTACATAATTCGTGATTTATATAAGCCATTCCTCCGACATGTGTTATAGCACCAAATTTACAAGCTTCTTTACATCTATGCGCTAGACAGCCTCTACAAATATCAGTTACTGTAAATTCATTTATTGGACAACTATCACATGCAGCCTCCAAAATATATATAATTTGTTCATCTTCTCCTATATCCATTGTATCTAAATCTATTTTATCTTGACCTGGTTCTAACCCCATACTTACATTTACTCTCTCAGATATTATGGCTCTTTCTTTATAAACACAACATCTGTATGTAGGTTTCTCACCTTTTATTATTTCATATTGAATATTATCCATTGCTTCTCTTGTAAGGTTATCTTCTTTTCCAAGCCTAGCTATTGCTGTTAAAACATCATGTCTTAATTTGTGTATTTGTGTTTCAAATTGAAACATTTTAATACCACCCCCGTAAATGATTTTATACGATACCATTATAACACAATATTTGCTTTTATTAATATATACATAAAATATTATATGTTTAAATTTTATTTTATCGAATATATATAATGTTTTTATATTTTATTGTATAATAATATTGATATTTCTGAAATTTCACTATTTTTATCTTGAATTTTTAATCGAATATATAATATTTTTTATTATATTTTTTAATTTTACTTTTTATTTGTATTCCTTTTTATTACATTTTTTGCTATTAAATTCATTCATAGTTTGGTATGATTTTGCACTATCTGTTATTATATGATTTAGCAGTTTTTCTTAAATTCTAAAATCAATTAATTTTTTTAAAAAATTTATTTGCTTTTATTTTAAATTTATGCTATATTAATAGAACAGACTTATTTTTTTAGTTTGTATTTTTTAATAAAGCGGAGGTTTTCTTATAATGAAAAACGGAATAGTAAAATGGTTTAACAATGAAAAAGGATTTGGATTCATATCTGTAGAGGGAGAAGACGATGTTTTCGTACATTTCTCAGCTATACAAAATGATGGATACAAAACTTTAGAAGAAGGCGAAAAGGTTAGCTTTGATATAACTCAAGGTAATAGAGGACCTCAAGCTGAAAACGTAAATAGAATATAATTATTTAATTTAAATATATATATTTTAGAAAAGGAGCTATCGTAGGCTCTTTTTTGTTGTTTATTATACTTATAATACATTACAAAAACAAGAAGTTACTTTAAAAAAGACAATTCAAAACATCTTTTTAAAATAACTTCTTTTATTATAATATATTACTATTAAAAACTACTCTATTTAATTTTATCAGATATCACTAAGCATAACTCTCTCAATATTTTACAGGCTATAACTGTTGATACACCTGTAATATCATAATCAGGACTTAACTCTACAATATCACAACCAACGATATTTATATTAGAGTTTTTTATGATTCTAAAAACTTCTTGAAATTCTCTATAATTTATACCACCAGGTTCTGGTGTACCTGTTCCTGGAAATACAGATGCATCTAGTATATCTAAATCTATAGTTAAATAAACATTCTTTCCATTCAACATATTAATTATATTTTCAAAGGTGTTTATTCCTCCAATTTCCATATATGTATGCTTTTGTTCTGTCGCAAACTTAAATTCTTCTTTTGTGCCAGACCTTATACCAAATTGAAATATTTTATTATCTCCTACAACATCCCATACCCTTTTAATTACTGTTGCATGAGAATTTTTGCTATTATTATACTCTTCTCTTAAATCTGCATGAGCATCAAAATGAATTACATATATGTCATTATACTTTTCATACACTGCTTTAAAAGCTGGTAGTGTAACTAAATGCTCTCCTCCAATCATAAATGGAACTTTTGAATCTCTAACAATCTTAGATGTTTCTATATATATTTCTTCTAATACCTTTTCTGTACTTCCTACACTTATTTCTAAGTCTCCATAATCACATATATTGTAATCTTCCAAGTCCAAATCTAAAAACGGACTATATGTTTCAAGGCCATAAAATTCTTTTCTCATAGAACCACTTGCAAATCTAGCTCCTGGTCTATTTGAAGTAGTTCCATCGAATCCAACACCAAATACTATAAGATTAGATTCTTCATAATTTTTGTCCATACTCATAAAAGTATTCATGTGATAGAAATTATTGTTCATCTAACATCTCCTTTACATATTGAGGTAACATAAACGAACCTAAGTGTATATTACTATTATAATATTTAGTTTTTAAATTTAATTTTTCCCATCCATCCCTATCTTGATTTTCTATTGGACTAAATTTTTTAGAAGCAAAACCAAACAACCAATGACCAGATGGGTATGTTGGTATATGTGCTTGATAGACTTCAGATATTGGAAATATTTCTTTTAACTTCTTATTAGCTCTTTTCATTTCCCTAGCATTAAAATCAAAATAAGGACTTTCACTTTGATTTACTAAAATTCCATCATCACTCAGTATTCTATGACAATCTCTATAAAAATCAGTTGAAAAAAGACCTTCTCCTGGTCCTATTGGGTCAGTTGAATCTACTATTATTAAATCATAAGATTTATCAGAGGCACATTTAACAAAATTAACACCATCTTCAAAATATAAATTAACTCTTTCATCATCTAATTTGCATGAGCATATATCCATATACTCTTTAGATACATCTACAACCATTTTATCTATTTCAACCATATCAATCTTTTCTATTTGTGGATAACGGCTTAATTCTCTTACAGTTCCGCCATCACCCCCACCTATTACTAATACTTTTTTTATGTTTAAATTTGTAGACATAGGAACATGAGTTATCATCTCATGGTATATAAATTCATCTTTATCTGTTACCATCATTAACCCATCTATTGTTAGAAACTTTCCAAATTCATCACTATCAAATACATCTATTCTCTGAAATTGAGACTTCCCCTCAAATAAATGTTTATTTACTTTTATAGAAAATCTTACATTTTCTGTCCATTCTTCTGTATACCAAAGCTCCATATAATAATCCTCACTTTCTCCTATATATTTTGTATTTATACTGCTTCTGGCTTATGAGTAATTTTCCCTAAATCTTTTTTTGAATATTTTTTTATTTTTGTAGTCAGACCTCTTGGAATTTCTGTAGACTCACTTCTTTCTGATTTTAAAAGTTGTTCTAACAATTCAAAACTTTTCCATGGGTCTATATCACCACAAGTAAAAAAATCTGCTGCTGCATAACCATACTCAGGCCAAGTATGTATTGTTAAATGAGATTCTGCAATTATAACAGCACCTGAAACCCCCCAAGGATTAAAATGGTGAAATACAGAATCAACGATTGTAGCTTTTGCATTTAATGCTGAATCATTCATAAAATTTTCTATAAGATGTGGGTCTTTAAGTACATTCTCATCACAATTATAATATTCTACTAGTATATGTCTTCCTAGTGTTTCAAATTTCATTTCAATCCCAACTCCTCTACATATTTAATCTATTCTTATCTTTTCTAAATAAAGCAATTTATTTTATTACAAGTATTCTATCTAAGTTTTTATCTTGCACATCAGTTAGATATACATTGCTATTTTTTAAGAAAATAATATATTCCATAATTTCTTTTGTTATCAATTCTCCTGGAGCAACAATTGGTATCCCTGGTGGATATGCCATTATTGATTCTCCACAAACTCTATCTATACACAAATCAAGTTCTACACTTTCTTTCGGTGCATAAAAAGCTTCTCTAGGATTAAGTTTAATAATAGGATTTATTTGAACCATATTAAACTCATTTAATGCAGATTCTTTTCTATAGACCTTTGCAATTATAGAGAGTGCTTTTACTAATCTATCAATATCAGACTTATTCGTTCCAATAGATACAAGTGCAAGAATATTGTACGAATCTCCTAATTCTACTTGAATCGAAAAATTTTTATATAATAAGTCATAGACTTCAAATCCAGTTAAATTTAATTCTTTCACGTTTATACATAGTTTTGTTTCATCTATAAATTTGACACCTTTTTGTTTTAATATTTCAGTAGATAAAACTTTTATTCCATCAATTTTGTTTAATCTTGATTTTGCATACCTGGATAAATTTAGTGCTTTTGATAATTGTTTTTCTCCATTTTCAACTAGGTTTGCTCTAGCACCATCTATACTTGCCATAAGTAAATAAGATGCTGATGTTGACTGTAACATATTTATTGATTGAAGAACTTTTTCAAATTTTACATTGCCTCTATTAAGCAAAAGTGCTGAAGACTGTGTCAATGCACCTCCTGTTTTATGTATGCTTACAGCTACCATATCAGCTCCTAGTCCTATTGCAGAGGGAGGCAAATCTAAATGAAATGGAAAATGAGCTCCATGAGCTTCATCCACTAGCACCAAAATATTATTTTTATGACATAGCTCTATGATATTTTCAATATCAGCACAAACTCCATAATAAGTTGGATTAAGAAAAAATAATGCTTTTATATTACGATTTCTTTCTATCTCCACTTTAATTTTTTTAAGAGTAATATTTAAACTTATGCCTAATTTCTCATCAAATTCTGGCTGTATAAATATTGGTATTCCTCCACAGAGTATTAATGCATTTATCACTGATTTATGTATATTCCTTGGAAGTAATACTTTTTCACCTGGTTTTATCACACTCAAAATCATTGCATGTATTGCCTGAGTTGTACCATTAGTTATAAAGAATGCTTCATCAGCCATATATGCTTGCGCTAACAAATCTTGTGCATTTTTTATAACCCCATTTGGAGCAGATACATTGTCCATAGTTGGTGATGAATTTATATCCATTTTCATGAGATTTTCACCTAGATATTTATTTAATATATCTACACCTCTATTTTTTACATGTCCAGGCACATCAAAGCAAGCTATATCTTTTTCTGAGTATTCCTTTAAAGACTCTAATAATGGAGCACATTCATAGCTCAATTCAACTGCATTTGCGAACTCACTATCCATGATTTTGAATTCATCTCCTCTCTATATTCAAATAATTATTGTATTCTTATTTATTATTTCTATTTTTTATTTTTACTTTTATTAAACTCATGATATTTATTATATTAACATTCCGCTACTTTTACAAGTGTTTTTTTTGTTTTATACAAAAACCCAAACATTAGTCATATCAATATTTATAAACTTTTTTATTTTTCGTTGTTTATATTAATTTTTTTAAAAATTAGTATTTATAAACTTTTTTGTTTTTTATTTTTTTATCATTTCTATTTTTTTGAGATTTACAAAGCTTTTGAGTTTAATATTTTTAAGTTGTAAGTATTTTATTACTAAACTTTTATATTATTCTGATTTCATATGTCAAAATTTCTGGTTTAGTTAGACTAAATAAATTTCCTATTTTTGTATTTTTATTTTCTGTTAAAATTTATTAAATTTTTTTTATTTGATGAAATAAATTCTATTTTTATAAATAAAACCAGATACAAAATAAAGATTTACAAAGAATAAAAGTTTCTTGATATAACAAAACAACCTTATTTAGAATGGCAAATAGTTAAGGAAGATATTTTTTGTTTCTTTTTATTTCTTATTGACAATAGTACTAATCAGTACTATACTACATAAAGTACCGATTAGTACTATTAGGAGGATATTATGGATATTAGAAAACAAATTAGACTTGTAAACTCTGCTTTAAGCAGTACATTGGATTTATATAGGATATGGGCGAAAAAGAATAAATTGAATTACAATTCTTTGCTTGTTCTATATACCTTGTATGATTTTAAGACATGCACTCAAAAACAAATATGTGATTGGTGGGCTTTACCTAAACAAACAGTTCATGGAATTTTATTTGATTTTGAAAAAAAAGGTTATATTTTAATTACCCCAAATGAAGAAAATAAAAGGGAACGATTGATTACATTTACACCTAAAGGAAGTGATTTCGCTTGCGAGATATTAAAGCCATTACTTCAAATGGAAGAAAATGTAATGGAAGAATTAGGTGAAGAATTGATAAATCAGCTAATTGTAAGTAACACAAAATATTATGAATTACTCAAGGAGGAAATCAATAATGGATAATGTTTTGGCTAAAAAGTTTTCCTTTTGTTCATTATTACAATTTGCAATACCTAACATTGTGATGATGATTAGTTTATCTATGTATATTATTGTTGATGGAATGTTTGTATCACGATTAATTGGCACGACTGCTTTATCTGCTGTTAATATGTTTTATCCTGCAATATGCTTTGAAATGGCAATCGCAATTATGATTGCAACTGGTGGTAGTGCAATAATTGCAAGAAAATTAGGTGAAGGTAAACAAAAAGAGGCACAGGAAAATCTTAGTTTTTTAATCGCTATAGAGGTTTTAATAGGAATTTTGATTGCGATTCTAGGGAATGTTTTCATTGATGAAATTATTTTACTTTTAGGTGTAAGTCCCATTCAGTCTCCCTTAACTATCTCTTATGCAAAAATTATATTTTCATTTGCTCCTGCTTTCTTTCTTCAAACGGCTTTTCAAACATTCTTTGTTACAGTAGGAAAACCAAAATTAGGATTAGCTGTTACTTTATTAGCTGGTATTACAAATATTGTCTTAGATTATATTTTTATGGCACCCTTGAATCTAGGTATAAATGGTGCAGCAATTGCTACAGGAATAAGTTATTGTATTCCTGCAATTGTGGGCTTGTTATTTTTCTTTACATCTAAAAAAAATTCATTATGCTTTGTAAAACCTAAAATGGATTGGCAAGTACTTATAAAAGCTTGTACAAACGGTTCATCTGAGATGGTAACAAATTTAGCAAATGCTGTAACAACTTTTTTGTTTAATTATGTTCTATTAAAATTTTATGGAGAAGATGGTGTAGCTTCCATTACAATCATACTTTATTTTCAATATATATTCACTGCTCTTTATTTTGGATATTCTAATGGAATTGCACCTGTCATAAGTTTCAAATATGGAAATGATGACAAAGAGCAGTTACAGAGTATATTTAAAAACAGTATTATTTTTTTGCTTATAAGTACAGTATTAACAAACTTTTTGATTCATTTGACAGTAACAGAAGCAATCACAATTTTCACTCCAGTAAATAGTAGTGTTTATGATATTACACTTCATGGATTTTCTATTTACTCTCTATCTTTTATTGTTATGGGATTAGGAGTTTTTACTTCTGCAATGTTTACTGCATTTTCAGACGGAAAGACCTCAGCCATTATATCATTTTCAAGAACTTTCATTTTTATTGTAGGTGCTATTCTTATTCTTCCTAATATATTTGGAGAATTTGGTGTTTGGATGGCAGTTCCTGCAGCAGAAGTTCTTGGATTCATTGTGGCAGTATTTTATATATTTAAGAAAAAAGATACCTATACTTATCTTTAAATATATCATCAAATAATACATTCCTGTTGAGTGTTGTATGAATGAGGAAATTTTTTATAAAAAATATAAAAGAGTTGAACTTGAAACTTGATTAAAAAAGTCAGCTTTAAGACAACTCTTACTTATATAATTTATAATATTAAATGCTATAAACTTATAGCATTTTTTGTGCATTCCTTTATATTCACTGCTTTACTCATAATCAAAACTGTTAAAAGCTCTGAAATAGCCATACTTACCCATATTCCATTTGCTCCAAATAACTTAGAAAAAATAATCAATATAATAGGTAAAAGTAAAATTGAACGCAAAGCCCCTATAACATTAGAATGTATTGGCATTTCTATTGCTTGATAATACATAGTTGTTGTTAAATTTTTTCCAATCATGAGGTAAGCTATATTAGCCATATTAAGTGCAACGTATGCCATTAAAATAATCTCTTCATCACCTGTAAATATTTTTATAATCTCTCTTCCAAACAAGAAGCATACTATTGTAAATATTACAGACACAAAAATACTCATCTTCGTTGCCATACTATAATAACTTAACATTTTATTAGTCTCTTTAGAACCAAAATTATAGCTTATAAGTGGCTGAACACCCAAAGTTATTCCCATTAGAAGATTATAAATATTTGTAGTTATATAGTTCACTACAGCATAAGCTGAAAGACCTACATCTCCAACCACTCTTGTTAAAACTATATTATGTGCAAGTATTATTATTGAAAAAGCACACTCTGCAAAAAATGAAGGGAACCCTATTGCAAACAATTCTTTTAAAACATCTTTTTCTATTTTAGCTATTCCAAAGGACAATTTACCTTTCTTAAATACAAAATGAGGTAGCATTATCATTAGTGTTGATAACTGACCTAATCCACTTGCAATTGCTGCACTCTTTATACCAAATCCAAGTTTAAATATAAATATATAATTCAAAGCTATATGAAAAATTGTCCCTGACAAAGTTGCTATCATTGCAAGTTTTGGTCTTCCATCATTTCTTAAAAAGCTACAGAAAACAAGTCCTAGTAAATTTGGAAGACAAAAAACAGCATAAAAGGTTAAGTACTCAGCAGATAATCCAACCAAGCTTTCAGTTGCTCCCATAAATCTAACAATATTATTTGAAAAAAGTATACAAAATATTGTAAGAGATACACTACCCAATATTAAAACTTTTATAACTTGCCTAAATATATTTATAGCCCTTTCATCATCTCCAGAACCAAAGTTTTTTGATACTAATGCTCCTCCTCCAACTGCCATTAAACTAGATAACCCTAAAAACACCATAACAAGAGGCACCACTATACTAACAGCTGTAAGTGCTACATCACCTAGTCCTTTCCCCAAAAATATTCCATCTAATATAGTATTAAATGATGATACAAACATAGCAAGAGCTGATGGTATGGCATATTCTAAAAATTTTTTTATCATTATAAATCACCCCTCTATATATTATTATGATAATTATTATTCCACTATATAAAATATTAATATATCCTCTGAGGGGAGAGTCAAGTTTTTTTGTATACTATTTTTTTCTTATTTCTAACTGAACTAATGTCTTTTCTTTTGAATCTGAGTCTACTCTAGAGAGTATCCATATTTCATTAAAATCACCAACAATTTCTATATTGTTATCCTTAGCATAATCTATTATTTTTTGATAATAATCATAAGCTTTATTCCAATTATCATCATATAATATAGTTAGATATTCTCCTTCTGGCAAAATATATTCATTTTCATAATTGTCTCTTCTTGTAAAATCAACTATGTTATCATATAATAATGTATCTCTTTCTTTAATTACTTTTTCATAAGAAATACTCCCTGAGATTATAGGATAGACATCGTTGTATTTGTCCTGAACATGTAAGATGACATGTCTAAGATACATCTCAAACTCAACTTCATCTTTTGAATCACATTTATAAACACTTACTTTTCTTTCTTTATTGTATTTTACAAATACCTGATTTAAACCATATTCCAATAATTCATTTACATTAGATTCTATATCATTTAAATATTTTTTTACATCTGACAATTCTTTTATTTTATTTTCTATCATTTTTTTCTGCTCATTAATTGTATTCAACATAGATTTTATTGAACCATCTGAATCAATCAATTTTTTTATATCTTCAAGAGTCATTCCCATAATCTTGCAGTACTTAATTACATCTATACTCATAAACTGCTCTCTTGAATAATATCTATATTTATTTTCTTGATTTACATATGCTGGTTTTAGTATACCTATTTTATCATAGTATCTCAGAGTTTTTATTGATAATCCAAAAAGCTTAGATACTTCACCTATTGAAAAATATGTTTTTATATAATCTCCCCCTTTATATTTTGCATTAAAATAATACTATATTCTTATGCAAACAGCAACATAAAATTAATTTTATTTTTAATTAATTTTATTCATATTTTTTTTATTAATAATTAACAAAAAACATAAATATATATAAAAAAATAAAGAGAAGCTTTATAAAGCTCCTCTTTATTCCATATCCGATACAGGTATCGTTTTCCAATGTTCCCTCAGAATTCTTTCAACATTTTCTAAATCATTCTCTTTCATAAATTTTACTACTTCAATATGTTGATTATTACTGTATGTCAACATTTTATATAACTCATCTTCATTATTACTAGTATATGACTTTGACATAAAATTATATCTTAAAGAATTCAATAGATTTATTAACACTTGATTTTCTGATTTAGCTATGTATATATCGTGAAATTCATTACTTAATTTTAAATAGTTACTGTAATTTTTATACTTTATAGATATAGTCATCATTTCTGTTAATTCTTCCATTTTTATTAAGTCTGATTCAGTTAAATTTTGTACTGCTGAAGAACCTGCTAAAGCATCCAATACTCCAATTACAGAATAGGTGTCTAGTTTTTCCTTTTCTTGAAATTCTTTTACAACAAATCCTTTATTAGGTATCTTTTCTAGTAAATTTTCACCCGCCAACCTCGTTAGTGCTTCCCTTGCTGGTGTTCTACTAACTCCTATAGAGTTACAAATCTCAGATTCAGTAATTCTCTGATTAGCTTCATACTCTCCATTTTGGATTTTTTTTGATATATAGTCATATACTTGAGTTGTAAGTGGATCTACCTTCATAAGACGTTCCTCCATATTAAGATTATAAAAGTTAAATCTCCCGCCAACTTTGGTAGAGAGGTTCAGTTTTACCTTACTCATTTATATAATATCACAATTATCATATTTTTTATACTTGTTTGTAATATTTTGAAATACTAAAATTCTTATAGTAATTTAAACAAAAAATGTAGAAAAAGTTTTGATTTATCAAAATTTTTTCTACATTTTTACTTTTTCTTTATTTTTTAAATCAAGTATTTAATTTATTCTAAAAATGCCAAATGATTTTGCTCCTAAATCAATTCTCAATTCATTATTTTCAATTTGTGTAGTATTATTTACATTCTTAGGGCTATACTTTATTGGTATTTCTTCAATAAAACTACCATCTATATTTAATGATATTCTTTCAGTACTCTCACTTCTATTTACCAAAATTAATACTCTATCATTATTTTCATTAAACCTAATAAAAGCAAACACAGAATTATTTTCTGTATATATAAAGTCTGTATCTCCTGAGCTTAAAAGTGTATTTTTATTTCTAATTTTTATAATATCCTTATAGAAACTAAGCATATCTTCATCTTCATTTTTCCATGGATATGTTCTTCTATTATCTGGGTCAACACCTCCACAAAGACCTGCTTCATCTCCATAGTATATATATGGTACACCTTCAAAGGTCATCTGTACAGCTACTGCAAGCTTCACTAAATCCACATCATAATTCAATTCAGTTTTAGCTCTTGTAACATCATGTGTGCCAATTAAATTTAAATTAGACTTAAATGATTCTTTTGGATAATTTTCCTTAATCTGCATATATCTATTGCAAAGTTCATATGATTTAATTTCTCCTTTTAAAAAAGAAAACATATTATTTCTAAAAGGATACCCCATAACAGAATCCAATTCTTCACCCAATAGATAACTTCTTCTTTGACCATAACTAATCTTATTTGACGCATCTTCCCAGACTTCTCCTATAAGAATTGAATCATCGTCAGCTTTTTTTAGTTCCTTTTTTAACTCTCTTATAAACTTAGTTGGTAGTTCATCTGCAACATCTAACCTCCAACCTTTAACACCCATATCTATCCACTTATTTATAACACTATCTTTGTCATATATTATATAGTCCATATAGCTATCTTCTAGTTCATTTATATTTGGTAATGTCTTAACATCCCACCAACTTTTGTACTTTTGAGGAAAGTCTTCAAACATGTACCATGGATAATATGGAGACTCTTTCGATTGATATGCTCCTAGGCTATTATAGTTTCCATACATATTAAAATATTTACTATCTGCTCCAGTATGGCTAAAAACACCATCTAATACTATTGACATATCTTTTTCTTTTGCTTTATTAATAAGCTCTTTAAATGTCTCTTCATCTCCAAACATTGGGTCAATCTTTTTATAATCACCTGTATCATACTTATGATTACTAGATGCTTCAAATATAGGGCTTAAATATAGTATACTTACTCCTAGTTTTTTTAGATATCCAAGTTTGTTGATTATCCCTCTCAAATTACCACCATGAAAGTCCCACCTTATAATATCACCTTTGCTGTCTTTTATGTACATAGGTATATCTTCCCAATTCCCATATATAAAGCTATTCTTTTTAGGATTGTCAATTTTACCATTTCGATTGCCATTATTAAATCGGTCTACAAATATATGATAAAGTATTCCTTCTTTATACCATGTTGGTACTTTAAAATCTTTATAAACAGTGATTTGATATTTATTTATATCATTGTAGTCATACTCACAAGAATATCCATTTTCTCTATTCTTTCCATAAAATACAGTTTTTTTATTGCCATCCACTTCAACATCAACTTTAAAATAATAAAAATAAACACCTGTCTCTTCAAAGTTTTCCATCTTGCAACAGAAACACTTTCCAAGTTTATCATTACTTAATTCTTCATTTAAAGTTATTGTTCTCATTTCTTCTTCTTTATTTATTTCTAGGGAAATAGAATCGACATTATATCCTTCATTTACTTTAACATAAATAGTCAATCCCTCATCAAATTTTAAAGCTCCAAATGGAGCCTTAAAATTTTTATCCCAAGAGTTATATTCTATTATATCTTGCATCTAATCACACCCTTTTAAACCAAATGTCTTTTGCGTATTCAGAAATTGTTCTATCTGAGGAGAAAAATCCTGAGTTAGCTATATTAACTAAAGACATTGTATTCCATTTTTCTTTATCTCTATATAACCTGTTTATATCAGCTTGAGCTTCACCATAATTCTCAAAATCTCTCAATACAAAATATTCATCATTGTAAGTGGTAAGTGAATTATAAATGCTTCTTCCTTCTTCACCTAGATTAGGAATAAATCCATTTATTAAATCATCTACTACCCTTTTTATATTCATATTAGAATGGTATAAGTCAAGTGAAGAATATCCACCATACTTATTATAATTCAATACTTGCTCTGCACTAAGTCCAAATAAAAACATATTTTCTTTTCCTACTTGTTCACATATCTCTACATTTGCGCCATCTAGTGTAGCCAAAGTTATAGCACCATTCATCATAAACTTCATATTACTTGTTCCTGATGCTTCCTTTGTTGTAGTTGATATTTGTTCACTAACATTTGCTGCTGGTATTATTATCTCTGCTAATGATACTCCATAATTCTCTAAAAACACTACTTTTAACTTGTCCCTTACTCTGACATCATTGTTTATAGTACTTGCAACAGAATTTATAAATTTGATTATACATTTAGCTAAATAATATCCTGGTGCAGCTTTTGCACCAAATATAAAAGTTCTCGGGTCAATATTTAAATTAGGATTATCAAGTAACTCATGATACATATGAAGTACATTAAATATATTCAACAACTGTCTCTTATAAGCATGTAATCTCTTAACTTGAACATCAAATATTGAATTTGGGTCGATATTTAAATCGTATTTATCTTTTATAAGTTTTGCTAAATTTGCTTTATTATTATATTTTATATCATCAAGTCTCTGTAAAACAGAAGAATCATTTTTAAATTTTTCAATATTCTTTAACTGTAAAGTATCTTTCTTCCATGAATCACCAATTAAATCTGTAATTAAATTGCTAAGTTCAGGATTTGAACTTATAAGCCATCGCCTATGTGCAATTCCATTAGTCTTATTATTAAATTTATTTGGCTCATCTTGGTAGAAATCTTTCAATACCTCTGTTTTAAGAATTTGAGTATGAAGCTTAGCAACTCCATTTACACTGTGACTTGTAACAATACATAAATTTGCCATGTTGATGTTATCCCAGCTTATTATACTCATTCTATTTATTCTATCTTGGTCATATCCTTTATTATTTAATTCCTCTACATATCTTCTATTTATTTCTTCTATTATCATATAAATTCTTGGTAATAGCTCTTTCATCATACCTACAGGCCATTTTTCCATTGCTTCTGACATTATAGTATGATTAGTATAAGATACTGTTTTTTTAGTTATTTCCCATGCCTCATCCCAAGATAAGTTTTCTTCATCAAGCAGAATTCTCATAAGTTCTGGTATACATAAGGTAGGGTGTGTATCATTTATATGAATTGCTACCTTATCGCATAAATTGCTAATATCCAGTTTGTTCTTTTTATATTTTCTTATTATATCTTGTATCCCTGCACTTACAAAAAAGTATTCTTGTTTTAATCTCAATAACTTTCCTGCATAATTTGAATCATCTGGATATAGTACCTGTGATATTTCCTCAGTATAATACTTATGTTTTAAAGCCTCTTCATAGCTACCAGAATAATTTAGAGCGTTTGAAGTAAGTTCACCAAAATCTCTCTTTGGTATCTCACTTTTAAACAATCTTAAAGTATTTATACATTGATTTTGATACCCAATTATTGGTATATCATAAGGCATTGCCATTACAGGAAGGTAATTCTTATGCATTACTTTTAAATGACTACCTTCCTTAACTAATTCTACCTCTCCACCAAACTTCACCATTGCTGCTTCATTTGGCCTTACAGTTTCCCAAGCATATCGTCCTTCTGTAAGCCAGTTATCAGGTACTTCTACCTGATAACCATTTACAAATTTTTGTTCAAACAAACCGTATTTATATCTTATTCCATACCCTTGACCACTTATATTCAAGGATGCCATAGAATCTAAAAAGCAAGCAGCTAATCTACCAAGACCTCCATTTCCTAAGGCTGGGTCTACTTCAGCTTCAACTAAATCATCCAAGTTAATTCCTAATTCAGATAAGCCTTCTCTAACTTCTTCTTCAATATTCAAATTTAGTAAGTTTGATTTTAATTGTCTTCCTATTAAAAATTCAAGACTAAAATAATAAACTTCCTTTTTCTTGTCTAACTTTGTTGCAACCCACTTTTTTGCTATTTCATCTTTCAATAAACTACATAATACGTTTAACAATTGTTCATTAGTAGCTTCCTTGATAGACTGTGCATATAAGCTATACATTTTCACTTCAAATTTTTGCTTGAATTTTTTTTTGCTTATTGTTACCAAAAAAACCACTCCTTTAATCACATATGTCTCTATATGTTTCTATATACTCCTTAGCTGATTTTTTCCAACTATTATCTGTTTTCATTGCATTTTCAACTAATTTAGTCCATTCTTCTTTATCTTTAAATACTTTGATTGCATTTTTCAAACAGAAAAACATCTCATGAGCATTGTAATTTTTAAAACTAAATCCATTGCCTTCACCAGTAAATTTATTGTAAGGCATTACAGTATCCTTAAGCCCTCCAGTCTCTCTAACTATTGGCAAAGAACCATATCTCATAGCTAACATTTGTCCTATACCACAAGGCTCAAATAATGATGGCATTAAGAATATATCACTTGCAGCATATATCTGTTGAGCCAATGATGTATTAAAAGTAATTCTAGCTGATACTTTATCAGAAAAATTAGAATCATAATAATTGAACATTGATTGATATTGATGTTCTCCTGTTCCTAAAACAACAATTTGTAAATCTTCTCTCATAAGTTCAGGCATCATATACGCTATTAAATCAAATCCTTTTTGAGAAACTAATCTTGAAACTATCCCTATTAATGGAATAGATGAATCTTTTTTCAACCCTAAAAGGTCTTGTAGTCTCAATTTATTTTCTATCTTCTTATCAATAGACTCTACATCATAATGAACAAATATATCTTCATCTTTTGCAGGGTCATTTAAGTCATAGTCTATACCATTTAATATTCCTTTTAATTTTCCTGATTCTTTTCTAAGCAAACCATCCAATTGTTCACCATAAAATGATGTTTGTATTTCATTTGCATAAGTAGGACTAACAGTTATAATTTTATCTGCAAAATTTATTCCAGCTTTCATAAAATTTATTGAGCCATAATATTCTATATCCCCATTATCAAAGTATTTTTGAGGTAAGTCCAATATATCATCTAAAACAAATTTATCAAACACACCTTGATATTGCAGATTATGTATAGTATACATAGTTTTTATATTTTTATACCCCTCAAGGGTTGCATATCTCTCTTTTAAAATCAATGGTAACATTCCTGTATGCCAATCATTTATATGTATTACATCTGGATAAAAATCAATTCTACTTATAGCTTCTAAAACAGCATCTGTAAAGAAAGTATACCTTTCTGCATCATCTCCATATCCATATATACTCTTTCTTTCGTCTTCTCTTCTAAAATAAAATTCATTATCTATAAAGTAAAATTTGACACCATCCAATTCCATTTCTAAAAGTCCACAATATTGATTTCTCCATCCAACACGTACACTAAACACAGCTATCTCTTTTAGTTGATCTTTTAAATAACTTGGTATAGTTGAATATTTAGGCATTATAACCCTTACATCTACGCCTTCTTTTTTTAATTCTTTAGGTAATGCATAAGATACATCCCCTAATCCTCCAGTTTTTGCAAAGGGCCAACACTCTGCTGTTACATAAAAAACCTTCACTAGTCATTCCCCCTTCTAAAAAATATATTTATATGTTTGTATTCTTTTCTACTACAAGAGGATATTTTTCATCTCCTCTTAATTCTTTTCCATTTGATATATTTGTATTTTTATCTAATATTGCATTATATAATTTTGCATTTGATTTTATTACACAATTTTGCATTACTATTGAGTTCTCTATAACTGTTCCTTTTTCAACATTGACCTTTCTAAATATGATACTATCTTTTACAGTACCTTCAATTAGACAACCTGATGCTATAAAGCTATTTTCTACCTTGGCACTATCTGTATAAATTGTAGGCGATTCATTCTTTTCTTTTGTAAAT
Organism: Clostridioides sp. ZZV14-6387; assembly: GCF_020657835.1. Taxonomy (NCBI): domain Bacteria; kingdom Bacillati; phylum Bacillota; class Clostridia; order Peptostreptococcales; family Peptostreptococcaceae; genus Clostridioides; species Clostridioides sp. ZZV14-6387. Next base: position 26,552 of record NZ_JAGWCW010000028.1, on the reverse strand, counting down.
ATCTTTCTTTCAGAATACAATAATTCATCAGCAATTTCTAAATTTAATAAATCTTTACTCATTTCAAAATAAGATTCGACAGAATTTACACATTTCAGATATCCTGTATACTCATAAGCTCCTACTTTCATATTTTCTGCTTCTTCAATAATGAATTCTTCTAGATAACAATAATTGCCTTTATTTACAATATTATATATACACTCTACAAAATCTTCACGTTTCATAATATAAGTTTCCATACATATATTAGCTCTAGGGAATTTACCTAAATTATTTCCAACATTTATTACTCTATTGTTACTATCCAAATTCAAAGTTAAATTACCAGCAAAATCTTTATTTGCATTATTTACATTTTTATATATTATAGTTATATCATTATGAGATTTTTTATGATACTCCAATGCTTTAGAATAATCCAAGTTGCATAGCATATAACTAGGTGCTATTAAAATATATTCTTCTTCACTCTTTTCTATATAATCTAGATTAGCTAAGATAGTGTATATATCACCTTCTCTATGTGAATAAGTATTTCTATACTTAGTATTTTCTGGACTAAAAATTGATAATCCACCTTTTTTTCTACTTAAATCCCAATCTTTACCACTGCCTATATGGTCTGTCAATGATCTGTATTTTTCCTTTGCGAATATTCCAACTTTAGTGATTCCTGAATTTATCATATTAGATAAAGCAAAATCTATTATTCTATATCTTCCAGCTACTGGAGTAGATGCTATTGGCCTTCCATAGTTAAGCTTGTTTATTGCTGGGTCTCCTTTTTTGTTTAAATTTATTATGCCTAAACATTCATTTCTCATCTTAAAGACCTCCTTCTATTAATACGCATCTAGGTTCAATATTTTCGTATTCAGAAACTACATTTATTTCATTATTTACATTTTTTATCTGGACATTATCATTTATTGTTGCACACTCACCTATCATAGCTTTTTCTATAGTTACATTTTCACCTATTACAACATTTGGCATTATTACTGAATCAATTACCTTACTTCCTTTACCAACAACAACTCCATGTGATAATACAGAATTACCAACTTCACCTAAAATCCTACAACCATCTGCTATCATTGATCTATGAACATTTGCATTTTTACCTATATATTGTGGAGGCATTGCCATAGTATTTGTATATATTTTCCATTTAGGGTCTGCTAAATCAAGAGTTTCTGGAGATTTTATTATATCCATATTAGCATCCCATAAACTTTGTATAGTTCCTACATCTCTCCAATAACCTTTAAATGGATAAGCATACATTCCAACATTATCTTCTAACATTTTAGGTATTAAATTCTTTCCAAAATCATCATAATTTACTTCTGAATTTTTTTCTGCTTCTTTAAAATAACTTCTCAACATCTTCCAATCAAATATGTATACTCCCATAGATGCTAAATTGCTCTTTGGTTCACTTGGTTTTTCTTCAAATTCATAGATACTTGAATCTTCATTTGTATTCATTATTCCAAATCTAGAAGCCTCATCCCAAGGGACTTCAATTACTGCTATTGTGGCTTTAGAGCCTTTTTCTTTATGAAATTTTAACATCTTACTATAATCCATTTTATATATATGGTCACCTGATAGTATTAATACATATTCTGGATTATAAGTATCTACAAAATCCATATTTTGATATATTGCATGTGCTGTACCATTATACCAATTACCTTCTTTTTCATTCATAAATGGTTGCAAAACATATACACCACCATTTATTCTGTCCAAATCCCAATGACTTCCCATACCTATATGTGAATTTAATATCAACGGTCTATATTGAGTTAAAACACCGACTGTATCGATACCAGAGTTTGAACAATTACTTAACACAAAATCGATAATTCTATACTTGCCTCCAAATGACACTGCTGGTTTGGCAATTCTTTTTGTAAAAACGCCTAGCCTTGAACCTTGCCCTCCTGCCAAAATCATAGCTAACATCTCTTTTTTCATTTAATGACACTCCCCTCATCTAGTAATTAATATTTATAATTGCATTTTTACTTTTATAAACTCTATCAGTCAATAAATGTTGTGTATAAATTTTGCTCAAATGATACTTTAATAAAAATAAAATAATATCAACTATACAATTGATATAATGTATACCCCATAATATGCTTGTTGACGTATACATTATTTTCCATAAACACCATAGTATTTATTAATATTCAATTCTCAGTTAAAAAATAATACAAATTTTATTTAACAAATATAAGAAACATTTTTTATGAATATTTTATACCATAATAGATATACTTATTTTTTTATTTATTAAATGCATGATAATAAAATATAATTATAAATTTGTTAAATAATTATCCAAAAAATTTTAAATAATCAATAGTTAACCTTTTTTTCATTAACACTTTTTTGACATCATCTAAACAGTAAATTATAAAGTTACAATTAGGTTATTAGTTTTATTAATAGTAATGTTGCTATTTTTATAATTATGTGTGCTAATGATATAAATAGATTAATTAAAATCATTCTCATTACCTACATGTTTTATATATTATTATATAACACTTTTTATATTAGTAAAGAATAAATTGTATAAAAATTCTGTTAATTTATTTTTATAATATTATTTTTTAAATAAAAACAAAGAAGAAGACTTAAAAAGCTATAAGTCTTCTTCTTTTCAACGTGCATTTTTATACTATATTTAATTAATTCGACCTTTAATTTCCATTTCCTTCCTGTGATAACAAAACTCTTTTATTTTTTTAATGAATCATTATTATCTAAAACTTCTTTTACATCTAACATATCTTTGTTATCATCACTCATAACTTCTTTTATTCCTTTAAATGTTCCTAAGAAGTTAACTGCTTCTGAAGGTAAAACTAGTTTTGTTGACTTACCTTCAGCCATTTTTTCAAGTGCTTCCATAGATTTTAATGCTAAAATATTATTGTCAATATCAGACTCTTTCATTGCTGAAAATACTAATTTTAAACCTTCTGCTGTTGCAACTTGAGTTCTTTTTATCATTTCAGCTTCACCTTGTGCTTTAGCAATAGCTGTTTGTCTTATAGCTTCAGCTTCACCTTCTGCAACCAAGATAGCAGATTCTTTTTCTCCTTCTGCTACACGTACCATAGCTTCTTTTCTAGCTTCTGCTGTTAGTATAGCAGATTGTTTTTCTCCTTCTGCTTGTAATATCGCAGCTGATTTGTTACCTTCTGCTTGAAGTATCGCTTCTCTTCTTTCTCTTTCTGCTCTCATTTGTTTTTCCATCGCAACTTGAATATCATGAGGAGGCATTATATTCTTTAACTCTACTCTATTTACTTTTATTCCCCATTTATCTGTTGCTTCATCTAGGATAGTTCTCATTTTTACGTTTATTATATCTCTTGATGTTAATGTTTCATCTAAGTCAAGTTCACCAATTATATTTCTTAATGTTGTAGCTGTTAAGTTTTCAATAGCAGCTATTGGATTTGCTATTTCAAACACATATCTAACTGGGTCTGTAACTTTATAATATACAACTGTATCAATCTGCATAGTTACATTATCCTTAGTTATAACTGGTTGAGGTGGGAAATCTATTACAATTTCTCTCAAATCAATTACATATGCCATCTGATCTAAAAATGGTATTAAGAAATGTACACCTGTATCAGCTACTTTCTGAAACTTTCCAAGTCTCATTATTATACCTACTTTAGATTGTTTTATAACTCTTATACAAGTTAAACTTATTGCTACAACTACTACTATTAATACAATACTTAAAACAATTTTAATACCCATACTATAAATCCTCCTTTATTCTATTGATTTGTCACACTAGTTGTAGAGTTTACTTTTTTAACAACTAGTTTTACCCCTTCTATTTTCAATACTTCTACTGTAGAATCTTTTTCTATCTTTTCACCATCTATAGAAATAGCAGTCCATGTTTCATGTTCAACTACAACTAAACCTGTGCTATTTGGAGAAATCTCTTCTGTAACAACACCTTTTTTAGACATCATCGCTTGTAAATTAGTGTTAGACTTATAACCTTTATCTTTCTTTACTATTTTTTTAGTAGCTACAACCAACATAGTTATAGAGATTACTGCAAAAATTAGAATCTGTAAGAATATACTCTCTACAAAGCTACTTAAAAATATAAGTACTACAGCTCCTACACTAAACCATATCAGAGTTAAACTTGGTGTCAACATTTCTGCTATTCCAAATAAGATTGCTACTATCAACCATATTAATTTCATACTATCTTCCCTCTTTTCATATGAATTATAAAACCCTATATAAATATTATGTTTATACAATGCTTTTAAATGTAAATTTAAACCATAAACCAATAAAATAAATTAATTTTAAATTAATTTAATAGTATTATATCAACATACTTTGTTAAAGTTGTTACAAAGTAGTATCAAATATCATTCACTAGATAAGCAAAAACTCCTTCATTGTTAACGAAATGTTACTTATTAAATCCGTTGCAGTTACTGTATACATTTTCTTGCTTAATTTATCTCCTATATAACCATGTATATATGCTCCCATGACTGTAGCTTCAAATACATCCACACCTTGACCTATAAATGAAGTAATCATGCCAAGAAGACAGTCTCCCATTCCTCCAGTTGCCATACAACTGTTTCCTGTAGGATTTATATATGTTTTTTTGCCATCTGTTATGACAGTTTGATAACCTTTTAAAAGTACAACTACATTATATTTTTGAGCAAATTCTTTTGCTACATCTACCCTATGTTCTCTTATATACCCAATTGAGTCTCCTGTCAACCTGGCCATTTCTCCCAGATGAGGTGTAATCACGAATTTATTTTCCCACTCTAAAAATCTATAACATCTATCTTTCATAACATTTAATCCGTCAGCATCTAATACAATTGGACAATTAGAACCTTCCACTGTTTTGAGCAATTTATCAAATGTCTGATGACTATCTCCCATTCCTGGACCAAAACCAATTGCATTACTAGAACTTAATATTTTATTCAATCTTTCTTCTTCAAAATTTACAGTCATCGCTTCTGTAAGCCTAATAGATGCCTTGTTTTGTACATCTTCTTCACTAATCAATATTACAAGTCCACTTCCACTCTTAACAGCAGATTCAGTTGCTATAAAACTTGCACCATAAAATCCTTTTGAACCTGCAACTATAGATACTTTTCCAAAATCACTTTTAAAACCATGTACATCTCTTATTCTAATATTATTTTTCACAAAATTCTCATCAGTTATGAACTCGTCTTCATGGTATTTTTTTGTAATAAAATCTGGAACACCTATTTTTTCTACAATTACATTACCTATAAGTGAACTAGTGTCATAGTTTAAAAAACCTCTTTTATAAAACTCAAAACTAATTGTCTTATTTGCTTTAATACAAGTTCCTAACACATTTCCTTTATCACTATTTATACCAGATGGAACATCTATAGAATATGTCTTTTTACTATTATCATTTACCATGTCGATTACTTCTTTAAAAATACCAGTTATATCTCTTTTTAATCCAGTCCCAAATATAGCATCTACTACAACATCACTTTTAGATATTGCTTCTTTAAGCATTGTTAAATTTTTATTTTTTATAATATTTCCCTTTTCATTCTTAATGATTTTATCAACTTTATTTTTATTTATATTTTCATCATCTTTTTCAATTAAATCACTTTTATTAATATTTATAATATTAATACCCATATTTAAAAGTATATTGTAGTTTATTTTAGAACATTCACTTAACTTTTCAAGATTTCCTATTAAAAATACTTCTACATCTTTTCCTTTTGTATTTAAATGTCTTGCTATCCCAAGACCATCTCCACCATTATTACCAACACCACATACAACCACATAGCTATTATATATATCTATATCCATATTTTTCATTGCAGATATCACGGCATTTTCCATTAATACAATCATTGGGATTCCCAACTCTGTCACACATGCAGCATCAACGTTTTTACTTAAATCAGATGTACCTATCAGCATAAATCATCACTCCTATAAAGTTAAAGACTTCCTAAATATTCACAGATAAATATCTATTGAAGTCTTTTTAATATCATAAATATCATAATAAAATTACTAAAACTAAAATTTTAAAGTAATCTAAAATAACAAAAAATTTTGAATTAAAATAATTATTTAATTTTATTATATCACATAATTTGAGTTATTATGTTGGTTTAAAGCCTATTTGAACTAATCATCCAAATATTTTTTATTTTTATTTAGAAAATAATAATTAAGAATATTGCTATATTCCACACATAAAATTTTTTTTATTTAAATCAAATTTTCTGATAATTTAATGATTTTCTTAAATTTATAGTTGACTTTTATTTTTTACTGTATTAAACTAATTACTATACAAAATAGAAAACAAAATTTTCAAAATTATTAAATTAAAAGGAGAGATAAACATGAAGACTTTATTAAACAAACAAGTACGATTTTTTAATAGCCAATTTAGTTAGGGTTTGTAGCTAAGTTAAGACAAATTGTCATGACATAGATACAAACCCCTTAGGATTATGATTTTTAAGGATTGTATCTGTGTTGGCTATAGTAATTGTTGTTAAAGTTTTTATTTTATCATCATAATATAGAGCCACATGGATTATACTGTGTGGCTCATTCGTGTTTTTGCCATACAGTTATATATACTGTGTGGTTTTTTTATATTAAAACTCAATTTTCAAATTAAATTTAAAAAATTATTTAAAAAATATTTTCAAAGGGGTGTTTTATTTATGTCAGGTATTATATCTGTAATGACGCAAAGTTTAATTTTATCGATTATGGCACTGGGGGTTTATATAACTTACAAAATCTTAGATTTTCCAGATATGTCTGCTGATGGTAGTTACACAATGGGTGCTTCTATCGTAGCATTTTCTCTTACTAATGGTATTTCCCCTGTAATGGCAACACTAATGGCTATCTTATGTGGTTGCACTGCTGGTCTTGTTACTGGAATTCTTCACATTAAGTTTAAGATTTCTAACTTACTTTCTGGTATTTTAGTTATGGGAATGCTATACTCTATCAATTTAAGAATAATGGGAAAATCAAACATCCCTCTATTTAGTTTCAAGCACTTATTCAATGGAGAGGTATCTCCTATAGTTTTAGCCTTAGTATTCGTTTTTATTTGTAAAGTCTTCTTAGACTTATTCTTAAAAACAGGTCTTGGATACACTTTAAAAGGTGTTGGTGATAACTCTCAAATGATTAAATCTTTGGGTATAAATATCGGCTCTATAAAGATACTAGGACTTATGATTTCAAATGGACTTATAGCTTTATCTGGTAGCCTTATGGCTCAGTTCTTAGGATTCTCAGATGTAAATATGGGTATAGGAACTTTGGTTCTTGGAATTGCATCTATAATAATTGGTATTACTTTATTTAAAAAATTCACTTTTATTAAAGATACTACTGCAATAATCGTTGGCTCTTTTATATACCAATTCACTATATACTTTGCAATGAGTTTAGGAATGTTATCAACCGACTTAAAACTTATAACTGCAATAGTTATAATTGCTTTCTTAGCTACTGGTAACTTAAATATTTCACTAAAAAAAAACAACCACAAAGCTAGTACCAAAAATAAATCAGAAAAAAGAGGTGTTATAGATGTTACAAATTAAAAATCTTTCAAAAAGTTTCCCTAATCCATATGGTCAACCTAATACTATATTTGAAAATTTATCAATTGATATAGAAGATGGTGAATTTGTAAGTATCATAGGTAGTAATGGAACTGGTAAATCTACTTTACTAAACATAATATCTGGACTTATAAAAGAATCTTCTGGAGAAATTACTTTAGATAATACTGCTATAACAAATTTAGCAGAATACAAAAGGACTCAGATAGTAAGTAGAGTTTTTCAAGACCCAAGCCTTGGAACTTGTCCTTCTATGACAGTTAGAGAAAACTTATCTTTAGCTCTTAATAAAGGTAAATTATTAAACCTAAGAAAGTGTCTTCGTCATAAAACGAATGACTTAGAACACTTGCTTGAAGGAATTTCTTTAGACTTAAAAAAATATTTAGATATCAAAGTACAATATCTTTCAGGAGGTCAAAGACAGTCACTATCATTAATTATGTCTAGTCTAGCAAATCCTAAAGTTCTTCTGTTAGATGAACATACAGCAGCACTTGACCCTAAAACATCAAATGAAGTTATAGGGCTAACAGACAAGATAGTAAGAGAAAAAAATATAACTACACTTATGGTAACTCACAATTTAAAGCATGCTCTTCAATATGGTGATAGATTGATAATGCTTCATAAAGGCGAAGTTGTTTTAGATGTAAGAGATAAGGAAAAAGAACAATTAACAGTTGAAGAAATCTTAGAAAAATTCGAATATGCAGTTTAAAAAATAAAAAACTTAGTCTTAATCAAGTATACTTATAATCTTTTATATGAATATATGAACAAATATAATTATTAAATTTGAGGGAGGAAAATAAAATGATAAAAAGTAAAAAAATATTAAGTTTAATTATAGCAGGAGTACTTGGTGTATCAATGCTTACTGGTTGTTCTCAAAATGATGGCTCTAGTACTTCAAACGAAAAGGATAAAGCCGATAACAAAAAACAAAAAAATATAGGTATAACTCAATTAGTAGAACATCCATCTCTAGATAAAGCAAAAAAAGGATTCATAAAAGCACTTGAAGACAAAGGCTATAAGGATGGAGATAATATAAAAATAGACTTCCAAAATGCACAAAACGATATGCCTACTACACAAAGTATTGCAAGTAAATTTGTATCTGATAAAAAAGATTTGATATATGCTATATCTACTCCATCTGCTCAGGCAGCTTATAATGCTACTAAAGATATACCTATAATTATGACTGCTGTTACAGACCCTATAGAAGCTGGACTTGTTAAATCTATTGAAAAGCCAGGCGGGAATGTTTCTGGTACATCAGACTACCTTTCTATTGATAAAACATTGGAATTAGTTAAAACATTAACTCCAAAAGCAAAAAGAATAGGTGTTATATACAATACTAGTGAAGTTAATTCAAAAATCCAAGTTGATTCTCTACATGATTACGCTAAGAAAAATAATTATGAAGTTGTTGAAAAAGGAATCAGCTCTTCAAGTGAAGTTAATCAAGCTATTTCTAGCTTAGTTGGTAAGATAGATGTCTTATATGTTCCTACTGACAATTTAATAGTTTCTTCTATGCCAATAGTTGCTAAAGTTGCTAATGAGAACAAAATTCCTATAATAGCTTCTGAAGAAGGTTCTGTATCTTCTGGTGCTTTAGCTTGTTGTGGAATAGACTATGAAAAGCTAGGATATAAGGCTGGAGAACTTGCTATTGAAGTATTAGAAGGGAAATCTATTGGAGATATCCCAGTTACTATGTTAGATGAAACTGAAATAATAATTAATGAAGATACACTAAAAGCACTTGACATGCAAAAGTTATCAGCCGATAATATAAAGTATATAAAGTCAGATGAAAATACAAAATCTGCAGAATAATACTTATTAAATTTAACAAAGTAGGTAATATGAAAACTTTATATAATAAGTACTCTTATCCACCCTAACCCTTTGAAAATTGTGCTTATTTCAGCAATTCAAATATTGCATATAAAGTTATTCATTTTCCATAAAAGTCGTCTATACTGACGACTGATTATGAAAGTTATATAACTTTCTAATCACAACTTGAGCTGTCCAAAAGGATTTTAATATTCTTTAGACAGCTTTTTTTTATAAAATAGTATGAATTTATGTGCATATAGACTCTATGTTTAGTAAATATTTTCACAATTTTTCCATGTCAACAAAATATCAGGATAACGTTTTTTCCAAATATCACATTAATTTGAAAGTTATATAAGTATACATTATTTAGTATTTTAATTAAATTTAGCAGTTGACTTTTATTATTGTATAATTTATAATTTATAACAAGTCGAGAATACATATAATTTTCTGACTAATTAAAATATTAAAAGGGAGAGATAATTATGAATACTTTATTAAACAATAAAAAATATTATTATTATTATAGCCACTATTTTTAGGGTTTGTACCTACGTTTTAACATAGATACAGGCCCCTTAAGACTAGTAAAATTTTGGGATTGTATCTATGTTGGCTATATTGTTTATAGAGTTTTCATTTAACTATATAAGAGCCACATAGATTAAACTATGTGGCTTATTCGTGTTTTTCACCACATAGTTTTGTATACTATGTGGTTTTTTTATACACAAAATTAGCAAATAATTAAAATTATAAAAATATTTTCAAAGGAGTGTTTTATTTATGTCAGGTATTATATCTGTAATGGCGCAAAGTTTAATTTTATCGATTATGGCACTGGGGGTTTATATAACTTACAAAATCTTAGATTTTCCAGATATGTCTGCTGATGGTAGTTACACAATGGGTGCTTCTATCGTAGCATTTTCTCTTACTAATGGTATTTCCCCTGTAGTGGCAACACTAATGGCTATCTTATGTGGTTGCACTGCTGGTCTTGTTACTGGAATTCTTCACATTAAGTTTAAGATTTCTAACTTACTTTCTGGTATTTTAGTTATGGGAATGCTATACTCTATCAATTTAAGAATAATGGGAAAATCAAACATCCCTCTATTCAGTTTCAAGCACTTATTCAACGGAGAAATATCTCCTATAGTTTTAGCCTTAGTATTCGTTTTTATTTGTAAAGTCTTCTTAGACTTATTCTTAAAAACAGGTCTTGGATACACTTTAAAAGGTGTTGGTGATAACTCTCAAATGATTAAATCTTTGGGTATAAATATCGGCTCTATAAAGATACTAGGACTTATGATTTCAAATGGACTTATAGCTTTATCTGGTAGCCTTATGGCTCAGTTCTTAGGATTCTCAGATGTAAATATGGGTATAGGAACTTTGGTTCTTGGAATTGCATCTATAATAATTGGTATTACTTTATTTAAGAAATTCACTTTTATTAAAGATACTACTGCAATAATCGTTGGCTCTTTTATATACCAATTCACTATATACTTTGCAATGAGTTTAGGAATGTTATCAACCGACTTAAAACTTATAACTGCAATAGTTATAATTGCTTTCTTAGCTACTGGTAACTTAAATGTTTCACTAAAAAAAAACAACCACAAAGCTAGTACCAAAAATAAATCAGAAAAAAGAGGTGTTATAGATGTTACAAATTAAAAATCTTTCAAAAAGTTTCCCTAATCCATACGGTCAACCTAATACTATATTTGAAAATTTATCAATTGATATAGAAGATGGTGAATTTGTAAGTATCATAGGTAGTAATGGAACTGGTAAATCTACTTTACTAAACATAATATCTGGACTTATAAAAGAATCTTCTGGTCAAGTATTATTAAATAAACACAACTTGTCTAACCTAGCAGAACATAGAAGAACTCAAATAGTAAGTCGAGTTTTTCAAGACCCAAGCCTTGGAACTTGTCCTTCTATGACAGTTAGAGAAAACTTATCTTTAGCTCTTAATAAAGGTAAATTATTAAACCTAAGAAAATGTCTTCGTTACAAAAGAGATTTCTTAGAAAATTTATTAGAAGGAGTATCTCTTGATTTAAAAAAATATCTTGATGTTCAAGTACAGTTTTTATCAGGAGGTCAAAGACAATCACTATCACTAATTATGTCATGCTTGACAAATCCTTCTGTCTTATTACTTGATGAACATACAGCGGCACTTGACCCAAAAACATCAAACGAAGTAATTGAGTTGACTAATAAGATTGTAAGAGAAAAAAATATAACTACACTTATGGTAACTCACAACTTAAAACATGCTCTTCAATATGGAGATAGATTAATAATGCTTCATAAAGGTGAAGTTGTATTAGATGTAAAGGGTAAAGAAAAAGAGCAATTAACAGTTGAGGAAATCTTAGAAAAATTCGAATATGCCGTTTAAAATATATCTATTATATTAATTTAAGTTTAGTTTATTTCTAAAATAAGCTCAAAAATATAATAATTATGCTAACTTTACAATAATTCATATGAATATATGAACATATATAACAATAAAATTCTTGAGGGGGATATAAAAATGATTAATAAAAAAAGATTGGCAAGTTTAGTTTTAGCTGGTGCACTTAGTGTATCTATGCTTACAGGATGTTCACAAGGTGGAGATTCTGGTAATTCAAAACAAGAAAGTGCTTCTAAAAATAAAGAAGTTAAAAAAATTGGAATAACTCAATTGGTTGAACATCCAGCATTAGATGCTACTAAGGCAGGATTTGTAAAAGCATTAGAAAAGAATGGATTTAAAGATGGAGAAAATATTGATATAGACTTCCAAAATGCTCAAAATGATATGCCTACTACACAAAGTATTGCAAGTAAATTTGCATCTGACAAGAAAGATTTAATATTTGCTATATCTACTCCATCAGCTCAAGCAGCTTTCAATGCCACTAAAGATATACCTATACTTATGACTGCTGTAAGCGACCCTGTTGCTGCTGGATTAGTTAAAACACTTGAAAAACCAGGTGGAAATGTTTCTGGGACATCAGATTTTGTTTCTGTAGACAAAGGCCTAGAACTTCTTAAAATATTTGCTCCTAAGGCAAAAACTATAGGAGTTATGTACAATACTAGTGAGGTTAACTCTAAAGTTCAAGTTGATGCCTTAAAGGAATATGCATCTAAAAATGGTTTTAAAGTTGTTGAAAAGGGTGTAACTACTTCAAATGAAGTCAATCAAGGAATTTCTAGTTTAGTTGGTAAAATAGATGTCTTATATGTTCCTACAGATAACTTAGTAGCTTCTTCTATGCCTATAGTTTCTAAAATAGCTACTGAAAATAAAATTCCTGTTATTGCAGCTGAATCTGGTCCAGTTGAAAAAGGTGCTCTTGCTTGTCAAGGTATAAACTATGAAAAACTAGGTTACAAAACAGGTGAAATGGCAGTTAAAATTTTAAATGGAGAATCAGTTTCTGATATGCCTGTAGCTACATTGGATGACACAGATATCATAGTTAATGAAGATATATTAAAAGCTTTAGGCATGGAAAAACCTTCTAATGATAATATTTCTTATGTAAAAACTAAACAAGAATAGATATAATAGATTTTTTGAGGGAGTGGTCAAAATGAAACGAAGTAAACTAATAAATTTAACTTTGATTGGTGTTCTTAGTATATCTACCATTACAGGTTGCTCTAAGAATAATGAAGGTGATTTAGATGAATCATCCAGCAAAAACAATGATATAAAAAAAATTGGTATTACACAATTAGTTGAACACCAAGCTTTAGATGCATCTAAAGAAGGCTTTGTTAAAGCTTTAGAAGATAATGGTTTTAAGGATGGTAAAAATATAGAAATAGATTACCAAAATGCTCAAAATGATATGCCTACTACACAGACCATAGCAAGTAAATTCGTATCTGATAAAAAGGACTTGATATTTGCTATATCTACACCATCTGCTCAGGCTGCATATAATGCAACTAAAGATATACCTATACTTATCACTGCTGTAACTGACCCTGTCTCTGCTGGATTTGCAGATTCTTTAGATAATCCAGGTAAAAATGTTTCTGGAACTTCTAACTTTACACCAATTGAAAAAAGTATGGAAGCTCTTGATGTACTAGTTCCCAAAGCAAAAACTATAGGTGTCATATACAATACTAGTGAAGTAAATTCTAAAGTTCAAGTTGATAATTTGAAAAAATATGCTACTAATAAAGGGCTTAAAATTGTTGAAAAGGGAATTAGTTCTTCCAGCGAAATAAATCAAGCAGCTTCTAGCCTAATGGGAAATGTTGATGTTATTTATGCTCCTACAGACAATTTACTTGCATCTTCTATGCCTATAGTATCTGAACTTGCTACTAAAAATAAAATCCCTATAATAGCAGCAGAAGAAGGAATGGTAAAAGGAGGCGCATTGGCTTGCCAAGGTATAAATTACGAAAAATTGGGCTATAAAACTGGTGAGATGGCTGTCAAAGTACTAAAAGGAGAATCTAAAGTTTCAGATATGCCTATAACAAGTTTGGATGAAACTAATTTAATTATTAATGAAGATATATTAAAAGCACTTTCTATAGATAAACCTTCTGACAATAATATAGTTTACGTTAAGACTGAAAATAAATAATTTGACTACTCTAGTTTGAACGATATAAAATTAAATATATTTTCTCTATAATTACTATGCCTGTTTCTATAAGCTTTTTAAAACAAGAAACAGGCATATATTTTTACTTTCGTATCTTTTCTATTCAAAATTATGTATAAACATTCTTAATTTATTTTTATAGACTTTACTTTTACAGGCTTTATATAATCAATATTTAGTCCTCTATTTTCTTTATTACTCTGCATGGATTTCCAACAGCCACAGTATCTGATGGAATATCTTTTGTCACAACACTTCCTGCACCTATTACTACATTATCACCTATAGTAATACCTGGAGTTATGATTACTCCACCACCTATCCATACATTATTACCTATCTTTACAGGGGAACCATACTCTATACCCGAATTTCTAAGTTGTGCATCCATTGGATGATAAGCTGTATAGATTTGAACATTTGGCGCTAGCATTACATTATCACCAATTTCTATTTTACATACATCTAAAAAGATACAATCATAATTTGCAAAAAAATTTTCACCTACATGGATGTTATATCCATAATCACATCTTATATTTTGTTCTACATTTATTTTACTACCTACTGAACCAAATAGCTCACTTAAAATTTCTTCTCTTTTCTCATATTCATCCTCTAAAGTATTATTAAATAGTCTAGTTAATCTTTTACATTTCTCTCTTTCTTTTACTAGAATTTTATCGCTTGCATAATAGCCTTTACCTGACAACATTTTTTCTTTTTCAGTCATATAATTTACTCCTTTTCGTTATAATTGTTTCTAAAGCAAAATAAATGTTCCTGTGGAAAATCTAAATAAATGCTGTCTCCATTTTTAAATCTCATTTTACTTTTTTCTAATTCTATTTGAATAGGCATACACTGGTTAGATAAGTCCTGTTTTCTAACGTATATAGTATATGTAAATGGATTTTCTATAATGTTAATCAATTCAAAACATAGCTTTCCACTTAAATCTTCATTAGAATCCAAGACATTAATATGATGCTCTCTGATTCCCACATATTCTATATTATCGCCTATTTCTCTATTTAATGTCAACTCGCATCCCCAATCTGTAGCATAAACAGTATTTTCATCTATTCTGTTTAATTGAGATATATTTTTACATCCTGTTATCTTTGCTTCCATAAGGTATCTTGGGGATTCAAATAACTCTTTTTTAGGTCTTTTTGGAAGGCCTTCCCCTTTGTTATATACCATAATATCATCACAAACTCTATAAGCTTCCTCAATGTCATGAGTGACAAATAATATGTCTCCTTTATAATCCTTTAGCATATTCATAAGTTCTTTTTCCATATTACTTCTTAAATGATGGTCTAGTGCTGAAAACGGCTCATCTAGAAGTAATATATCTGGAGATGCTGCCAATGCTCTAGCTAATGCTACTCTTTGTTGCTGACCGCCAGATAATTGCCAAGGATATCTCCTCTCAAACCCATTCAATTTAAGTATATCTAAGTATCTTTCTACTATTTCCTTTTTTTCATCCTTACTCAGTTTTAAAAGTCCAAGCTCAATATTTTGGCTTACAGTCATATGTGGAAACAAAGCATAGTTTTGAAATAGAAAACCTACTTTTCTTTCTTGAGTTGACAAATTTATCTTTTTTTCAGAATCAAACAATACTATATCGTTTAATATAATCTTACCTTTTGTTGGTTTTTCAAGCCCTGCTATACATTTTAGTGTCATGCTTTTTCCAGAACCAGATTCTCCTAGAAAACCTAAAATTCCTTTTTCTTGCTCAATTTTTACCTTTAATTTAAAAGAGGATAAATCTTTTTCAATATCTACATATAAGCTCAATTATCTACACCTCTTTCCTATAATTTTCTGCTGAAATTCAGACCAATAATTTAACAATAAAATCATTGCTATAGATATCACTACAATAATCATAACCCACATCATAGCTTTATTCATATCTCCACCTTCCACAGCAAAAAATATAGCTATTGGCATAGTTTGAGTTTTTCCAGGTATATTACCAGCTACCATAAGTGTTGCTCCAAATTCTCCAAGAGCCCTAGCAAATGACAACACCAGTCCACCAATTATTCCAGGCCATGCTAATGGAACTGCAATCTTAAAAAACACTTTCCATTCATTAAGACCTAATGTTCTCGCAGCTGACAACATATTATTATCAATCTGTTCAAATGCTGACCTTGAAGTTCTGTACATCATAGGAAAAGACACCACTACTGCTGAAATTACAGTTGCTGTCCAACTAAATATTAAAGTCTTATCAAAACTTAACAAAAACTTACCTACAAAACCATTTTTCCCACATAGCAATAATAAAAAGAAGCCTACAACTGTTGGTGGCAAAATCAATGGGAGTGTAAATAACCCATCTATAAGACCCTTCCACTTGCCTCTATAATTAGCCATAATATATGACACAAATATTCCTATTATAAAAGTTATCACTGTTGACAAAAAAGATGTCTTAAGTGATATCCATAAAGGTGACCAATCTGTTCCCATTTTTCCCTCCTTAATTTTAAATGGAAATAGTGAAATTAATATGTCTATTAACTTCACTATTTCCATTTTATTATAATATACAATTATTTTCAATTTTCATTTATTTATATATAATTTATACTTAATATACATAACTTATTTGTAAACTTATTCTACTTTTTTGTACCCAAATTCTTCAAAAATCTTTTGACCTGCATCACTTAACAAAAACTCTTCAAATTTCTTAGCAGCATCTACATTTTTACTAGCTTTAATTACTGAAACTGGATATGTAATAGGTGAATGAGTTTTTTCATCTGTTTTTTCAACTACTTTTATCTTATCATTATTAACAGTATCACTAAAGTAAACGAATCCAACATCAGCATTTCCTGATTGTACCCATGCTAAAACTTCTTTTACATCCTTTGCAAATACTAACTTGTCTTTTAATTTATCTTTTAAATCTAAATTAGTTAATACTTCATCTGCATATTTCCCTGCTGGAACACTTTCAGCTTCACCAACAGCAATTTTCTTTACTTTATCCGATGTCAAATCTTTCATACTAGACACATCACTATCAGTAGAAGAAATAAGAACTAAATCATTTTTTACTAAGTCTTTCGTTGTATCAGAAACTAATAACTTTTCTTCATCCAATGCCTTCATTTGTTTTTGTCCTGCTGAAATGAATAAATCACATGGTGCTCCTTGTTCTATCTGTTGTTGTAATGAACCTGATGCTCCATAGTTAACTATAAGTTTTACATTTGAATCAACTTTTTTGTATTCTTCTTCAAGCTTTGCCATTGCTTCTTTTAAACTTGCAGCAGCCGATATGTTTAACTCTACTGTCTCACTACTTTTATTTGTTTTTTCTTGTTTTTCATCATCTTTCTTGCTTTCATTACTATTGCATCCAACTGTCCCCAAAGTTAAGCATGCAACTAGCCCTAATATTCCCAATATTTTTTTCATAACAATCTCCCTTTTTGTAAATTTGATACACATTTCAATATGTTTTATCATGTTTTATTATGTTTTGTTACGTATAACTTAATTATATATACCTACTAATAAATTTTCAAGTAAATTATTTATATTACTTTTAAATATTTTCCTACATTTTTCTTTTTTTAATGTTAAAATAACCTTATATGGAGGTGTATTATGGACTCATTATCATCTTTGACGCCTGTCGAGGTAGCTGAATTATTAAAGATAACAAAAAATACTGTATATGAATTAATCAAAAGAGGTGAACTTCCTTCTTATAAAGTAGGGAAAAAAATAAGAGTTGATATTAAAGATGTTGAAGAATATATCAATAGTCAAAAGACTGGTAAAATAAAAGATACACAATTTAACAATAAGAATATATCTATAAATAATAATTTTAAAGTTATTATTTCTGGTCAAGATGTAATATTAGATATTTTAGCTAGGTCTGTTGAAAAAAAATTAGATGGAGTAAATACATTTCGCTCTTATATAGGTAGTTATAATGCTTTATATGAATTATATAATGGTAGGGTTTCTATAGCATCATCTCATCTATGGGATTTTGAAACAGATGAATATAATAGCACTTTTGTTAAAAAACTATTGCCAGGAATCCCATGTGTTCTTATAAATTTAGCTTACAGAATGCAAGGTTTTTATGTTGCTAAAGGTAATCCTAAAGAAATAAAAGCTTGGAAAGATTTAACTAGACCAAACATAACTCTTGTCAACAGAGAAAAGGGTGCTGGTACTAGAGTTCTACTTGATGGTAAACTTAGACTTCTAAATTTTAATGGTAACCATATAAAAGGTTATGACAATGAAGAATTATCACACCTTGGGGTTGCAAGTACTGTTTCTCGTGGAATAGCTGATGTTGGTTTAGGGAATGAAAAAGCAGCATTACAAGTAAATAATATTGACTTTATTCCTCTTCACAAGGAACGTTATGATTTAGTCATCAAAAAAGAAGACTTACAAAATCCAGTTTACCAAACCATAATTAACATAATAAACTCAGCTGAATTTAAGGCTGAACTTCAAGGTCTTGGTGGGTATGACTTAACTGATACAGGTAAAATCATAGCAGAAGTATAGAATCAAAATCGCAATCTATTTCATAAGACTTATAATTTTTCACAAAACTTATAACTTAAGGTCAAAATAAATTGCGATTTTTTGTGCATTTTTAAAAATGTTTACCTTATTAAATTTAGCAGTTAATACAAATTTCAATATAATAAATTTCATAGTACTATTACATTTAATAGATATTCACATAATAGTACTTTTCCTTAACATAGATTAGCATATGATGTATTCTAACAAGCAACACTCTTCCTTTATTATATATATGTGGCAATATGTATGAATTTAATACATTATATACAATATTGCTTTCTTCTTGTATTTTTTCAACTAATAAATTATTTATAAAAGTATCCTTTTCATTTTCAATAACTTTACACCAATTTATTTTAACTTTTAAGATATATCTTCCCACTAGGTATATACATTCTACAATAAATAACAAAAATACAATATAATCAGTACCTCCTAGCTGATATAAACTTCCCGATACCAATGGTTTTGCAAAGAAATTATAAAAGTTTAAAGTATCTCCTGTATAATCAAAAAGTATTAATAGTAATCCTAACCCCCTTAACACTTTCATATTCAACATGTCTTTATCTTTATTATCTTTGTTTTTCATATATACTACCTCTCTTTTCTTTAGATTTTATTGTAATATAATACTAACTCTTTCATTTGAGGTATAAATGAATTTAATTGGTAGTTATTTTCATTTTTACTAGAAATTAATTCACATTACTAAATATTATTTATATTTCAACATAAAAATAGCTTATCTATTTTTGATAAATACCAAAATAAATAAGCTATTAATATGCAATTAATTTTTATCATTAACAACATTACTATCTATAAATTTAAAGATTTTATTGAAATATACTGTTTTATCATGCTCATATCCATCAACATGACCAACACCTTCTATAAGCCATATCTCTTTTTTATCGTGTTTAACTAAATCATACATTTTTTGGCTATTTCTATAATCACAGACATTATCTTCTGTTCCATGTATAAATAGTATAGGGACATTAGACTTTTTAACTGCCTCATCTGGTCTTACATCACTGTACCAAAATCCAGATTTAAACTTATTGTATAAATCTCCACATGTTATTACATAATCGACTAATACCTTTGGTATGCGCTTTTCTATTACTCCCATTCTAATCGCTTCTCTCATTTCAGAATAAGGAGAATCCAATATATAAAAATCCACATCTCTATTTTTAGAGTTTATCTCTGTATGCATAGCAGCTGTTCCTGCACCCATAGAAAATCCATGTATTCCTAATCTTCCATCTGGAAATTTATTTTTTATAAATTTAACTAAACTATCTAAATCATACCTTTCATAAAGGCCAAATGTATAATTATCGCCTCCACTATTACCTGTGTTTCTTTGATTATAAATTAATACATTATAACCTTTATCTAAGTATCCATATGCTACCTTTAGCATTTCATAGTGGCAACTTCCTATTCCATGAACAAGTATAATAGTATCTTTCGTCTTTATATTTGAAGTTATAAAAATACTTTCAAGTTTGTAATTATTAGAACTTTGTATCATTAATTCATCTGTCTTATAGCTTTTTAATTTCTCTAGAGGCTTATCTTTTCTCTTAGAAAATACTTTTATCACATCTTCTTTTTTTATTAGTTGTTCTGAACCAACTGAGCTATCATAAACTAATTTACCAAATATATAAGATACAATTAATAGAATTAACAGAAACACAACTGATATAATTATAACTTTATCGCTTAAATTAATATAATTTTTAAAATTATTTTTCATATTTATTTACCATACAATTTCCTAGATTATATTTTTAAGTAATAGAACAATTACTTATATTACCCTTATGATTTCTATTATACCCATTAATGTACTAAAATTACAAATTTTATTTAGTATTAATAAATTATTATATTATATAATAAAGATTTTTAGAATTTTATTATATAATATTATTTAAATATTCTTCTGTATTTTTCTTCTTCCTCTTCAGTAAACACATTAAATACAACTTTTAAGTTTTTCTCAGGATTTTCTTTTAACCATAATCTAACTCTGCTTACAGCAAGATTAGCTGCTTCTTTTTTTGGATACCCAAATACTCCTGTAGAAATTCCACAAAAAACAATATTTTTTATTTCATCAATTTCTTTTATTGTGTTTAAACATGATTTGTAGCAATGAAGTAGTTGCTTTTCTTGTTCTTTACTTGGTTGACCACCAGATACAATAGGACCAACAGTATGTACTACAAATTTTGAAGGTAGGCAATAACCTCTTGTTATTTTAGCATCTCCAGTATATTCTAAATGACCTTGTTTTTTTATTATTTTATCACAATCTTCTCTAAGCCTAGGACCTGCACATGAATGTATCTCATTATCTACACATAAATGTAATGGTTGTAAGCATCCTAATAGCTTATTATTTGCAGCATTCACTATTGCATCTGCTTTTAAACTTGTTATATTACCTCTCCATATAGCAATACCTTCCTCTACTTCTTCTATATCATTTACATCTACTAACTCTCTTTCTTCACATTCAATTAACAATAAATTATGTAACATATTAAGTATTTCTGGAGCAATTTCTTTTGGTGGATATACATTCAAAAGTCCTCTAAGTATATCTCTAGGCTTAATTTCGTCATTTGATAAATTGTATATTTTAGAAGGAATTTCTTTTGAAAAATATGCAATTAAAGTGTTTATATTTTTCTTTCTTTGTTCGTCAGTTAGAGGCTTGATACTTTTATCAAAATCCTCAAATAAATTTACATCATCAGCATAATCTCTCCACTTCATAGCCATCTCTCCATTCTCATATTTTAGGATTGTAAAATAATTATGTATTATGTACATGTTTATTTATTTCTATAAACACTTACATAAATCCTGTTAAAAGTGTAAATTTTTTAATATTATTATATTTAAAGACAAAATATAGAATTATTTTAAGTATTTTATAGAAACCTTTATAAAAATAATATGCAATTTGTTATTACTTTAATAGTAAAATTTTTAAATAATAATAAAGGTGAAAGCTTCTAAAGCTAACACCTTTATAAATTAAATATTCTAAAAAACCATATATTATTCTTAGTTAAGTTCTGGCCAATAATTTTTATTTGCTTTTATTAAATCATCTAATAGTTCTTTTGCTACTTTTGCACTTGGAACTGTTTTAGATAGCATAAGTGCTTGCCACAGTTTATTATATGATTTTTCAATCCAAGCATCAACCACTAACTTTTCAACTGCTAATTGTTGTTCCATTAAGCCCTTTTGAAACGTTGGTATTTTTCCTATTGATAATGGTTCATACCCATCTTTTCCAACTATACATGGAATCTCAACCATCACATCAGATTGTATATTTTCTATAGCTCCATTATTTTGAACTATTAATAACATACGTTCATGAGTATTAAAAGCTAGAGCTGTAGCTAAATCAACTATAAACTCTGCATGTATTCCTATCTCAAGTCCACTGCCATTAGAATGCCCTTGCTTTTCTATTAATGCACATGAGCTAAATACTTCTTTTTCTCTTCCATTAATTACTTCATTAGCACGAGTGTAATTTACGTCAGAATGATTTACAACATAATCTGGGAATAGATAGTATTTTAAGTAACTACTTGGTATTGTAGTCAAATCTGTTTTTACTATTTCTCTAGTAAATAAATTAGTTTCAAACCAGCTATCCTTCTTATCATTTTTCATTCCTTCTTCACCATTTATAAATCCATACTCTTTTATATGCTCTACTAATTTTGGCAAAAGTTCATTTCCTTCTTTGTCTTTAATTGAAGTATACCAACCAAAATGATTTAATCCAAAATATCTTATATCCATATCTTTTCTAGATTCAAGCCCCGCAATCTTTGCTATACTATGCTCCATACCTATTGGCATATCACAGATATTTATTACTCTAGAAGTAGGTCTTAACCTTCTAACAGCTTCTGCTATTATGGATGCTGGATTAGAATAATTTAACATCCAGCAATTTGGAGAATACTTTTCCATATAGTCTATATTTTCAAGCACACCTTCTATGGACCTCATTCCATAAGCTATTCCACCTGGTCCACATGTTTCTTGACCAACTATCCCATGTCTTAGAGGTATTTTTTCATCTAATTCTCTCATTTCAAGTTTTCCCACTCTTATATGAGCCAAACAAAAGTCTACATCTGTATAAGCTTCTTCAGGGGATGTTGTTGCTAAATACTCTATAGTAGGGTCCTTTTCTTTTATTAATATTTCACAGGCTTTAGCTACTTTATTTTGTCTTTCTTCATCGTTGTCATACAATTTAATAGCTCTTAATGGTAACCTATCTAGATTATCTAACAACATTAATATGATTTCTGGAGTATATGTACTTCCTCCACCAGCTATTACTACTGAAAACTTCTCCATAACAATTTCTCCTTTTCTATTTAAAAATTTACTATATTTATAAATAACTTTATAAATACTAGTACTTTAAAGCAAAAGGGAGTTCATTTATTAAATTTGCCAAATTAATAAACTATAGCCAAACTTCAAGCACTATTTATATGAAAATTAATTCTTATCATTTCTTGGGTCCATTATTTCAAATATGTCTACAAGCTCAGATACTAAAGAGTGAGCAAACAAAGCATTTGAATAATGGTCTTCAGAATGTACAACTAAAAAATTAGTTCCACTATCTTCACTGTTCATAGCATTTGATAGTAATTCTAAATGATTCTTTGATGCTGTTTGTATTTTTTCTGATGCTGAGTCTAAAAGTTTTTTAGCTTTATCATAGTCACCTTTTTTTATTTCTTTAAGGGACATCATCACATCACTTTTAGCATCTCCCGATTCTGATATTATGCTAAATACTTTTTCTTCTATTTCAGGTATCATATCCTTCTCCTTCTAATGACTAGTTAAAAATCAAAGCTATCGTCACTTAATTCCGTAGCTAATTCTGCATTTTTGTTTAATTCCTCTTTCTCCATTATCTTAAAGAATGGATAATATATCAAGGTCATAAGTATTATACTTGCAAATACTAATACTATAGCCTTCCAGTCTAATGTCATTAAAAAAGCTGCAACTCCTGGAGGCAAAAATCCTGGAGGTTCTGCAATAGGTAATCCTACTAATCCTAATTTTAAAGCCATAAAGTTAAGTGCTCCAACTAGCACAGGTCCAAATACAAATGGTACAAACATATATGGATTCATAACTATTGGTGTTCCAAATATTACTGGCTCATTTATCCCAAATAATGATGGTAATAGCACAACTTTTCCCATACTATTTAGACTCTTACTCTTACTTCTCGACATAAGATATACTAGTCCTAAAGTTATTCCTGACCCAGTTACTTGTAAGAAACCATAGTAAAACCCTATTGTAAACACATGTTTTGGGTCTCCTCCAGCTGCTATTAGTGTCGCATTTTCTGCCATATATGTAGCTGCTATTGGCATCCATATACTTGAAGTTATTGCTGCTCCATGAAGCCCAAAGAACCATAACAATTGAGTTATAAAAAGTATTATAATTACTGCAAAAACATTGTCTAAACTGCTTATAGCTGGTGCTAAGAAATTCATTATAATAGCTGGTAATGGCTGACCTAGTATATTTTTAGTTACTGCTGCTATTGCTGTAAATAACATTATACATACTATCATTGGTGTTAAATTTCTAAAACTTTTATTTACTACACTTGGTACTTCTTTTGGAAATCTAATTACAAGATTTTTATCATTCATAAACTTAGTAATATCAACTACTAAAAGTGCTATTAGTATACTTACAAATAAACCTTGAGCATCTAAATAACTTGTATCTAATGCACCATCTACTATTTGCCCACATACAACAAGTTGTGCTATAACGGCTGTCATACCTATTTCCACATGATTAAGATTATATTTTTTAGCCAATGCTTGAGCTATAAAAAAGGCTGAGTATATAGATAATAAGCTCATAGTAAATTTATTTGGAATAAGTAATGTATCCATATTCTCAGATAATAACGTTTTTACACTTCCTTCAGGTAACATATTATTTAGAGCTACAAATAGCATACTTAAAGAGCCAACAATTATTATTGGGGTGATGCTTATCATGCCTTCTTTTATAGCTTGAAGATGCCTCTGCTTTTCAATCTTTTGTGCTATTGGAAGAAGAAATTTTCTCAAATTATTTTGAAGTGCTTCCATGTTTATCCTCTCCCTAATTATCTATTTTTATATAGCTCGATTGCCGACTTCATAACAGAAGGGGCATCCATACGACCATAATGTTTAGTATCTATTACACCAACTACTATTTTATAATTTTTACAAGCTTCAACTACATCCTCCTCCTTAAATCTAATTTGAGGAGCTACAAGAACTACATCTATATCATTAACTTGAATATATGATTTTAAATTTTCAAATGATGTTGCATCTATATTTATAGTTTTTGTTTTTAGCTTTACATGCTCACTGCAAAAACTTTTCATTTTTTCTACGAGTACTCCTGTTGAAGCTCCATTTGCACATACTAATAAAATATTCATAATAAATTCCTCCTGCAATATTTAATTTCTTTTATTTTATAGTTTTATACTTTAATTCTTAGTACTGCCAGTGATTAAATTTAAAAGCTGTATCTATAGCTTCTTCTGGCTTATATTCTTCTAATATTTTTAAGTATCTTTCTTTATAATCATTATCTACCTTTTTTTCTGGTATTACTATGCTAGCTTCATTTAAGAAGTGGAATGAATCTCTTCCCATTTCTAATCCTCTATATGTATGTTTATCAAGTGCCACATCCATAATTTCTGGGACTTTACCCATTGCAAATCCTTTTATAATTATATTTTTTAATAAGTCACTTGATCTATCTTTTTCACATGCACAAAGATATCTTATTGCATGTATGAAAAATAAAGGTCTATCTCCATCTGCATATGAATATTCCTTTCTTACTTGATTTAAATTATTTATGATTATTATAGCTGATGGGTCTCCCATTCCTATATCCTCAACTGATATTGTAAGTATTCTTCTCCACAACTTATCTTCTAATTCTGGTGATGATATATATAGTTCATAAGCAAATTCACATGCTTCTTCTACCATATTTCTTCTTATAGCCTTTTGAAATGATGATATTATTTCATCTGCACTAAATCCGTTTCTTGTAGTCATTCTTGCCCATGGGTCATTTGCCTTTTTATCTCTTAATATTTTCTCCTGCATATTATTTACTCCTTTTGATTTAAATTTTAATTCTTTATATTATTTATAAATAATACAAAGCAAGTATTGTGCCAGTTTTTTTAGACACTTCTAAATGCGATTATTTCAATCATATTTATTGCCAATACTCAGATACTTTGTCTAAATTTACTTGTATGTGTCTAATATTAATGTCATTTTAGACTAAAAAAGATTACCAAATAGGTTTTTATACTTATTGGTAATCTTTTTTATTATTTATACATATTCTAATATTAATAATATTTGATAACATTCTTTTTTATTAATTTCTATATTATATTTTTTATCTAATTGAGATAATATATTTTTTATTTTACTTAAGTCCTTATCACAATTAAGTGCTTTTTCTTTCTGAACCTCCCATGACTAAAGTCACAGGGTTCCTGTTTCATAGAATCTTGCATACTGAAATATGTCTTACCAATTCT